>JBBSYB010000063.1:0-2790 GCA_038045465.1 Candidatus Aenigmatarchaeota archaeon
ACGCAAGAACAGGAAGAAACGTCTCCGCAGCCTATGTGTTAAAGAACGGCGACGTCATATCAATCAGGAGCGGTCGGTAGTATTCTTCTTATTATTATAAAATTCTTGAATAAAAATACCTATAATTATCCAAAATAATGCAGGTCCAATAAAACTCATTGTTGATTTTATACTCTCCATTTGTTTATCAGTAACTATTAAGGAAAAGTTCTTACCAGGAACCAAATCTTTTGTCAAAATATAACCTGAATCTGTTTTTTCCAGATCTATATCATCTTTATTTTCAATTCTGTATTTATCATCAATATAAATTTTGAAAGTGAATTTATTCGCGGTTGTAGTTACATATTTTTCATTATTTAAGTTTATAATTTTGAAATTAGTATCCCAAAAATAGTTCGCTTCAAATTTTTCAAATGAGACTCTCCTAAAAAATGGTTCTATTTCACCATTCATAGATGGCTGAGATTGCCAAATTTGGCTAAGTACGTCTATATGATTATCTTTTGTAAGTGACGACCAAATTATATAATCTGGATTATGATTATTTTGATAATCTTGAGATCTGGACTGATTAAATGAGTAAACTCCTGTTTCATTGCTGTAGTCCCAAAAATCAACCTCTTTTATAAAATTACTAAATCTAATAGTTGCCTCAGATCGGCTTGTTGAAAATGGGTCATAAATTTTTATAATAATAAAATCAATAGGGTATTTCTCGGAAAAAGATAAAGATTGTTGAGGTTGGTTTATACCAACTCGAATAGTTGTATTAAATTTATTAGAACTAGATTCTGAATAAAAAATACTAATCGACTCTATTTTAGATTCTTGATAAAGAAATGACGTATCAGTAACTATCCAAAAAGCTAGTGCAATAACTGAACTGACTGACAAAATTATTAATTTATATCTTAATTTCATATTAATCCACGAACGCCCCAGCGACTAACAGTGGAAAAACAATACTGGTATCTGCCTGAACCTTTACTGAATCAACATCTGCAGCAGCTTTTCCCCAGCTCTTTGCTTCCTCTGGCAGCGCGCCACTATCAGATCCATCTCCTTCCATGGCTGTATTAATGTAAATTGTGTACTAGGTGCCTTCTCGCATCATGTTCGCGTTCATTATATGATGCTTCGGTAGAGAGCCGCCGAGAATTATCGCGCCTGTCTCCTTGGCGTCCAGAACAGTGTCCTCAAGAATAACAACATCATCGCTGACATCCAGCTTGAAGTTACTGTTTTTTGATTTGAATGAAGATATAATATTTCCTGTGGCACCATCAGTTATTCCAGGACAGAAAACCGGTATGTTATTTTTCTGTGCCCAGTACAGTATAGAAGTTTCATCACACATCTTTCCCAAGCTTTTTGTAATTTTACCTGGTGTGGCTATTTCTCCGGATTTCTTCTGCTCCTCATATAGTTCCGTGAGAACTTTGCTCAGAAGATCGGTGAATATTTTATAACCGTCGCCTGGAATCATAATATTTCCTACAAAATTATCCCCGCGTTTCCCCTTTCCGTTCAGAACAAAGTCTTTCTTTGTCCTTATGACGTCGGCTTCGATGCCGTCTGCCGTAGTCACTAGAGCATGAACTATCTTATTTTTAACCAAATAAGATATCGACTCACGGACGCCAGAAGCAACTGCATCCGCGCCAAAACCAAGAAATATTGTCACCTTCTCCTTTCTCATCTTCTTTCCAACTTCTATGGCCCTGCCAAGATGAGAAGCCTGGAATCCCGTAGAGTAAAAGCTTTCTATTAATTTATTCAGGGTTGGTTGTTTTGAAAAATCACAACCCTTTATTTCAAGACCCTGCGGCTCGGTGGAGTCCTTGAATATGCTATCTTTCGCTTCATTCATCTTGCTCATTCAATCACCAAGCCTGCCACAAAAAGTGGAAATGCTATCGTAGCGTCCATGCTAACTTTTACACAATCAGCATCATAATCAGCCTTGCCCCAGCTCTTTGCTTCTTCTGGTAAAGCTCCAGAGTCCGAGCCATCGCCCTCGGTAGCAGTGTTTATGTATATGGCATACTTGAGATCATCCAGAACCCCATTGGCATTCATTATGTGGTGCTTTGGCAGGGAACCGCCTAGAATTATCGCGCCTGTCTTTCCCGAGTCCATTACCATGTCTATTATCCTGTGAACATCATCAGACACGTCGACCTTGAATTCCGGATTCTCGCTTTTGAAAAAGAAAATCATGTCACCCATGGAGCCATCGGTTATGCCAGGACAAAACACAGGAATATTGTTCTTTGCCGCCCAGTATAGAACCGATGTTTCGTCGCCTAGCTCTCCCAGTCTCTTGCAGATCTCCGTAGGCGTGGCTATCTTCCCTGTCTGCTTCTGCTCTTCCAGGAGTTTCTTTAGAAGTGGAGTAAATATCTTTTCAAATTCTATGTACCTGTCATTGGGAACCAGAATATTACCTGTCCTGTTTATGCCCTGGCGGCGCAGTGCTGCTCCATCGAGACGAAAATCACCCAATATGAAAGGTTTGATGCACTTTATTATATCCTCTTCTACGCCGCCGGCTGTGGTCACTATAGCATGTACTAGTTTGTTTTTTACAAGATATAGTATAGATTCACGCACGCCAGAGGAAATCATGTTAGAGGTATAGCCAAGAAATACAGTAACCTTTTCCTTTCTCATCTTTTTGGCTATTTCTATGGCCTTTGTCAAGTTTGATGCCTGCAGCCCGGTTGTAGAGTACGCCTCTAGAAACCGCTTGAGGTCAAGTCCATCCGAAAAATCATAACCTTTTAT
>JBBSYB010000063.1:2890-6857 GCA_038045465.1 Candidatus Aenigmatarchaeota archaeon
ACGCCTCTAGAAACCGCTTGAGGTCAAGTCCATCCGAAAAATCATAACCTTTTATGGCAGTATAGTTTTTCATAGTATTTTTGCGCACAGCAAACTTCAAAAAACCCTTTGGTAGAGAAGCAAGGAATTCCCGAAGTATAACGAGATAGTCAAGCCAATAGTCAATTCTGAAAGAAAAACCATAGGCAAACGCATAAAGTGATATTTTTTAAGCTCCGTGATCAAGTTATTTCTATGTTTGAAAAGTTCCAGGCAGAAGTGGAATCGCTATTAGACGGGAGCCAGAAAAGGTTCCTTGAGATACCAAAAGACAACCAGGGAGACCTGGCTTTGCCTTGCTTCTTTTTTGCAAAGGAACAAAAAAAAGCGCCGCAGGAGATTGCAAAAGAACTGGAAACAGCACTATCAAAAAAACTTCCGCCGCTTGTAAAAGAAGTAAAGGCTGTAGGGTCATACGTCAATTTTTACATAAATCATGACAAATTTTCCAGCCTGGTTTTGAATACAATAATAAAGCAGAAAGATGAATATGGCTCTGGTAAAAAGAGGAAAGAAAAAATAATGATTGAATCACCAGGGCCTAACACAAACAAGCCTCTGCATCTCGGTCATGTGCGTAATATGGTTCTTGGCACATCAATGGCAAACATATTCGAATTTCTCGGCTATGAAGTAATAAAAGTTGACATAATAAACGACAGAGGAATTCACATATGCAAATCAATGCTTGCCTATAAGAAATTTGGCGAAGGTAAAAAGCCTCGTGAAAAGCCAGATCATTTTGTTGGAGATTTCTATGTATTGTTTGCAAAAAGACTGGAAGGCCAGCCAGGAACAGAAGAAGAACTCAGAAATATGCTGATAGACTGGGAAGATGGCAACAAAAGCGTCAGAGAACTTTGGAAGACCATGAACAATTGGGCGCTATCGGGATTCAAGGAAACCTACAAGCGTCTCGGCGTGCGCATAGACAAGGCATATTACGAAAGTGATCACTATCTTGACGGGAAAAAGATAGTTATGAAGGGCTTGAAGGCAAAAATCTTCAAAAAGGACGAAGATGGGAACATAGTTATAGACTTGGGTGATTGTAATCTAGGTAAATATGTTGTTCTACGGGCCGATGGAACATCTATCTACATCACACAGGATTTGGCTCTTGCCGTAAAAAGATACAAAGATTATAAAATGAATAAAATGATTTATGTTGTAGGCGATGAACAAAAATATCACTTTCGCGTATTATTCAAACTACTGGAAATTCTGGGATATCCCTTTGCAAAGAAGTGCTATCATCTTGCCTATGGAATGGTAAATCTGCCAGAAGGTAAGATGAAAAGCCGTGAAGGTACGGTTGTCGATGCAGATGACATCATGAATGAAATGCATAAAATATCCGAAGAAAAAATAAAACAGCACGGTTCTATACCAGATGAGGAAATAAAAAAACGTGCTGAGAAAATAGGTTTGGCTGCGCTGAAATACTTTATTCTTAAATTCGATCCTTCAAAGTCTATGACATATGATCCAAAGGCTTCGATAGATTTCGAAGGCGATACAGGACCATATCTGCAGTACACCTATGCAAGAGCAAACTCAATACTAAAAAAATCTAAAAAGGTGCGAAGAGTTGGGAAGTTAACTGACGCAAAAGAGACGGATCTAATAAAAAAACTCTCTCAGTTCTCCGAGATTGTTGAAAAAAGCGCGGCCGAGTACAAGCCCAACCTGCTCGCTAGTTATCTTTTCGACCTGGCAACACAGTTCAACGAATTTTATCATTCAGTTCACGTGATCGGCGCCGAGGACGAACCACAAAAGCTAACCCTGGTAGAATCAGTCATGCAAGTCCTGGAAAACGGCCTGCGCCTGCTGGGTATCGATGTTCTGAAAGAGATGTAGGTACCCATCTTCGGCATAATTTTACTTCCGTGCCAACACAACAAATTCTTTCTCCCTGCCAAGGATATCAAACTCCCTGACGATTTCCATGTTTTTTACTTTCTTCAAAAGCATAGCCCTTCTATCCTGGTAATTGTCGTCGTTGAAAAATACGGAAAGTAACGCAGTTCCGCCTGGCTTGAGCACACGGAAAAAATCATTTCCTGCGAGGAGATGCACGGTATCTATGGATATAACCGTACCAAATGTCTCGTCCTTGAACGGCAGCTTATCGCCGTCACCAAGAACCCTTGGAAAAATAGCAACGTTGCCTCTTAGCATCGCCGGGTCATTGTCCAGTCCCACAAAATTTCCCTTAAAGCTTTTCTCAAAGTACCCAAAGCCGCACCCTATGTCAAGAACCAGCTTTCTTTGAAAAATCTCATTCATCGTGCCGCCAAGATGCCTCTTCATCTCCACAAACTTTTCCTTCTGGAGCGACCGCCAGGAGCTGTATATGTTTGTCGACATCATATTTAACACCCGTGTAGTGCAATAAAATTACTATTGAATTACGAAAATTGACACGCTATAAATTTATAACCTTTGCACTTTTAAGTAAAAGTTATGAGTGATGAGTTTTTACTACGTGTAGATGAGGAATTACCCAGTGATGAAAGGATAGCTGTCAAGCTCATAGAGACCAAAGTAATGAGTGACAGCTATAGAATCAGACTTGAAGCTCTGGTAGACAAGATAGAAAAGATGTCAATGCCAGCCAATACCGAGGTTCTCGATGAAATAAAGAATATACTGTCGGATATGCTGTCATCCATCAGCGCTGTAAACAAAAGATACGCTATAATTCTTGATGCTATAGAAAGAATAGAAATGCTGACATCCCAAACTCCGGAATCTAATGATACAGAAGTGAAAGAAAAGATTGATACGCTTTCAAAAGGCATTGCTGATATACTTGCAGACATACAAACGTCCATAAGCAATGTTGAAGACAAGTATGATGCTGTCTCTGTAAGGATCCATGAAAAAATGGGTGAACTTTCTGTAAGCAGCGCTGAAACAGGTGAAAGAGTAGAAAACATGGCAGCAAGCAACGTCGAGTCCTTTGATAAAATACATGCATCCATAGACACGCTTTCTATAAAAAACAAGGCACTTTCAGATATTATAATAAAGCTCGATGAAAAGCTCGGGGATATTTCTCTTGATGGCAATGACGCATTGAATCATATCAGCAGAAAACTTGATAGCATTTCCAGCGACGCTGATAGTATAGATGAAATACGCGAATCCATAGCAGCAATAAAGAGCAAGCACGATATTGTCTCAGAAATCATGCTAAAGGTTGATGAAAAACTCAGTCTGCTGTACGCCAGCAATGCCGAAACTCTGGGGAGAGTCGAGGAAAAAATATCAGCAGCATCCAACAGTCCTGCCATTGATAATATAAATTCAAAGATTGACCAGCTTTCCTATGTAAGCTCGGAAAAGCTCGTGGAAATTGAAAATAAAATAGACAAACTCTCAGATAACACAACGCTCATAGACGCAATAGAAGAAAAAATGAGCAATGCTCCAGAAATGGCAGGCGGTTTGGAAAAAATAGACGATAAGCTGGACCATCTGCATGAAACAACCTCCAAAAAACTGGGTGGCGTCGAAGAGAAGATAGGCGAACTTTCTGTAATGAGCGCTGAAATCATAGAAAAGCTCCAGACAAAAGAAATAAACCCAGAAACACTGGACAACATTGAAGAAAAGCTTGGTGGACTAGCCGTTAGAAACGCAGAGTTTATGAACCACGTAGATGAAAAACTTGATGATGTTCATATTAACAGCAAGGGTATTCTTGATCAGATTGAAAATTTGACTGGCATTAACTCTGCAACAGCAGATGTCCTGAGTGAAATAAATGAAAAAATCTCTGCTGTAACGCCTGTAGATAACACAGAAGCTCTTGAAAAGATTAGCAACAAACTAGGTAAGCTTGTTGAAAAAACAGGTTTGATAGAAAATGTTAATACAACCATAACTACGCTAGATGAAAAATACAGCAACCTGAAAA
>JBBSYB010000064.1:0-5445 GCA_038045465.1 Candidatus Aenigmatarchaeota archaeon
TTGAACAAAGCATTCTTAAAATTATTCTTTCCTCAAGAATTTAGATATCTTATTATCCGGCTTATACACAACAAGAACGTACAGCCCTACGACAATCCAGTAAATCATGTAGGCAATAACCCTCAGCCACTCCGGATTCCCATCATAGCCAACCAGACTCTTCAGCACAGAGCCTGCCGCGCCTTTTTCATGAAAGACACTTGCAGCAGGCGGGTTTATGTCATATGCAGTTTCAGAAAGAAAGCCCATATTGATTTTCATGTCTCCGGCAACTTCCATGTACTCATGAATGCCGTATCCCAGAAGCCCGGCGGCAAAAATTATAAGCAGGATGCTGCTGTACTGGAAGAATTTTTTTATGTCGAGATGATATATTTTTTTGAACATGAGAAGCGTGATGACGACTACGAGAATTATGCCCGCAGCAGCGCCAAGCAGTGTTCCCACAGGATTTTGAACGCCGGTAGCAGTCAGGAAGAGCACGGTCTCTATGCCTTCACGGAAAACAGCGACAAATGATACAAGAACTATGCCAATCACGTATCCCGTTGATGCAGCGGAATCGACCTTTTTTTGCAGGTGTTCTTTTATAGTTCCGGAGTTTTTTGCCATCCAGAATATCATGTAGGTCAGCACACCGGATGCGACTATGGCAGCTGTGCCTTCAAACAATTTTTCAGAAAGCCCGCTCAGTGAGCCATAAAGAGAAGCCAAAACAGCGCCTATTGCTACGCTCGCTATAATAGCGGCAACAGTCCCTACATGCAAATATTTTGTTAATCCATTCCTGTTGGTTTTTTTCAGGTAAGCTGCTATTATTCCTATTATCAGCGCAGCCTCCAGAGATTCGCGGAATGTTATAATAAAAGGCCCGCCGGAGCCCAATAAAGCGTCTATCATAAATAAAATCCCTTAGGAAGCTTAAAGTATATTATATCTGAGGAATGTCTTTTGAAAGGCCTTTTCTTTCGCGCAGTTTTTGTATGACACTCATCTTCAAGTCTTCAGGTATCTTCTCGAATTTCACGTCCACCAGGGAGTAGAATCCTTTGCCGCCCGTCGCACTCTTCAATTGACCTTCAAAGCCGAACATTTCAGCTACTGGCAGCTTGCACTGTATTACCGCAGCGCCCATTTCCGTTTTCACGTCCAATACCTGGCCGCGTCTATTTTGGACTTGGTTCATGGCATTGCTCATAAGTTCATCTGGAACGTCTATGCGAATTACCTGTACCGGTTCCAGCAATGTAGGCTTTGCCCTTAAGATAGCTTCTTTTATCGCATCGCTTACTGCAGGAAGCACCTGGGCAGGACCTCGATGTATTGCATCTTCGTGCAGCTTGGCATCATGCAGTTTTATTTTTAGCGCAGTGCAAGGTTCGCCGCAAAGCGGTCCTGCATCCATTACTTTTTGAAATGACTCTATTACGAGTTCCATGGTTTCACTCAGGTACTGTATACCCTTTGTGGCATCGATAAGACTGTTCCTGTTGTAAAGATCCTGCAGTTTTTTAGCTTCATCTCTGCCCATACCCGCATCCACGAGTTTTGGAATGAGATCTTTCAAATACTTCCTAACATTCTTTTCGCTTATCTTGCCGTTTGCAATATCATCATACAGCTGTGACTCTATTGGCTCTACCGTAACATAGAATCGGTTGTGCTTATTTGAGGATTTTCCTTCCACCTCAGGGCTTTCAGCTCTTACGGTTTCGCGGTAGATAACAATAGGCGGTGATGTCGTTACATTTAGTTCCTTCTCTATTAGTGGCCTTTCTATCTTTGCATCTATGTGCAGTTCGCCTAGACCAGATACAAGATACTCACCTGTTTCTTCGTCGATCTTTACAGCTAATGTTGGATCCTCCCTGCTGACCTGGCGCAAAAACATAATTAATTTTGGAAGATCCTTTGGATCCTTGCATTCTATTGACTTTGTAACAACTGGTTCAAACATATGCTTTATTGCTTCAAATGGTTCTATTTCTTTCTCTGGGTCACATAGAGTCTCACCCGAAAAAGTATCAGTCAATCCAACTATTCCTACGATATTACCTGCTGGAATTTCTTCCATCTGTACGCGCTGTGGTCCCTTGTATACAGAGACCTGCTGAATGCGTCTCGTTAGGTGTTGACTGACCAGGCGTACTTCCTGACCTTTCTTTAGTGTGCCCGAGAAAATGCGTCCCGTTGCTACGATGCCTGCATGAGGATCAGGAACAACTTTTGTTATTATTACTGCTAAAGGCCCATTCGGATCCATGCGTTCCATGCTCTTGCCAATTTCACTTTCCGGTGAACCGTGCCATATCTTGGATATTCTGTATTTTTGCGCGTCAGCCGGATTAGGTAAATGCTTGACTACCATGTTAAGCACAACACGGTGTAGTGGCGCGCGTTTTGACAATTCCTCATCACGGCCATCGATTGTGTATTCTATTATGTCCTTGAATGTTATGCCTTCTTTTTTCATGTAAGGAATATTGATTGCCCATTTTCTGTATCCAGAGCCGAAAGCTACAGATCCATCCTCAACCTTTACTAGCCATTTATCAGCGAATTCCCTTTCTGCATATTTTTGTATTAGTCGGTTAACTTGTGTTATTATTCCAACAAATCTTTCCTGCATTTGTTCTGGCGTAAGCTTAAGCTCTCTTATGAGTCGGTCTACTTTGTTTATGAAAAGAACGGGCTTTACACGTTCGTGAAGAGCCTGACGAACAACGGTTTCTGTCTGCGGCATAACACCTTCGACAGCATCCGTAAGAATGACTGCGCCGTCTACTGCCCGCATGGCTCTTGTGACATCGCCACCGAAGTCGACGTGGCCAGGAGTATCTATTAAATTTACCATGTAATCCTGGCCTTCAACTTCGTGAACCATGCTAACGTTAGCAGCAAAAATTGTTATCCCACGTTCCTGTTCCTGTTTATCGAAATCAGTGAACAACTGTGTGCCTGCGAGCTGCTCTGACATCATACCAGCGCCTGCGACAAGACTGTCCGTTAGCGTAGTGTTGTGCACTATTATGCCTTCAGCTACGAAATTGTGGGTATCTTCAACAGAGAAATCATAAACAAAATCTTCAGAATCAGTTCTTGAAATTTCAGCTATTTGACAAAAGTAGGTTTCTTCGAATAAGTTCGACGCATAAATTAGGCCATTTGAAGCGCTAGAAGAAACAAATGTTATGTTCCTTGATTTTTCAGCTTTATCAAGAAGACTAGCAAGCCTTAATTTTTTGCCCTCTAATTCGAAATTGATTTTACTTGCAAATAAACTTACGGAAATTTTACCTGATATATATAGCGTAGATTTTTTATCGTAGTATTGGCTCGGTATTCCAAACTTTAATAAAAGCAGCTGCAGATCTTTCAGCATTCTTTTGCTCGATGAACATACTGAAACTGCGCTGCGGCCTTTTTCTATTGTCCCGTCCGTGTCAAAATACCCTTTTATGAAGCGGCTTGCTAAGTTTAGAGGCGATATATAGACTATTTCAGATATTCTTATATTATTAGATTTTTTTATTAGTGGAAAATCAAATATTTTGTTCAGGAAATGCCTGAATGTGCTGGCATGTATGTATACACGAGGGCATTTCGTGCCATAGATCTTAAGCTTCGCCTCTTTCAATCCGAGAACTTCTTGAGATATTCTTATTGCTTCCTTTTGTATCTGATTATCTGCATTATCTAAGTTGCCTTCTGTGTTTCCATCGCCAAACATTAAGCCGACCAAATAAAAGAAGTCTTCAAATTCCTTCTCGGTTTTGGGAAGTTTCATGTTTACAGATGAATGAATGCCTTTGCTTGCAGTGCCTCTTATGTTCAGAAATTCTATGCTATCGTAAATTTTCCCCAGATTTATCCCGAACATATCTGCAATTCTCAGCAGTAGGGTAGTTCTGTATCTCCCTCTTCTTACGCTGAATCCAAATGATCTGTAATCCCATTGAGAATTTAGATTTTTCCAGACATTCTTAAGGCCACAATCCTTAATCAGTTTGCGTATAAGTAATGTTGTATTTTTATCTACAAATACATAAAATCTAGGATCTTCTCCAAGCTTTCTTATTATATGTTCCTTAATATTTACTATATCTGCATGGTTCTCTGCTGCGGATCTGGGGCATATTAGTATATCGCTCAAAGTTAAGCTGTCGGACCTTTTTTCCTCGATATTGTTGTCTTTCCATAGTATAAACTTGTGTTCTGGCGTTGTTTTAATACTGAGGCCGTTCTTGAGCTTCACGCACACCAAAGGCTCGGTTTTCTGCATTTTCCATATATGTGTCACTTTTTTACTTACGATCTCCCCGCATGATTTATCCAAGGAATTGACATATAAGTTATTGTTTGATATGTCAAAAACAACCCCATTTTCTTCGTATGGAACTTGTTTGCCGTATTTCGAATAAGTATCGAAAACCTCTTTTGCCGTAGTTATGCTACCTGAAGCGATATGTACCCTCGACTCGCCAGATACGCATTTCCCGTGGTCAATGTGGGCAGCGATGGCTATATTTCTTATGTGCGCCGGCTCTTTCATCAGAGCTGCCATGTCTTCAATTCGGTCTTTTGCCATTATTACCAATCCATATCAAGTGTGAAATGTCGTTTAATTATTTACAATCAAGAAGAAAACGACATCTAAGCGTTTCGCTTATTCATGAAATAAAAGAACACCTGACATCACATTTCTATTGAGCAGAAAGGTTAAAATACGTTTGTTTTTTCCCACTTGAAGAAATAAAAGCCGCCAAATCAAATCTAATTATGCGAAAAAGGACCATGTTGCTTGCCTTCATCATTATCATGGCTATGGCATATCTGATTAATTCTTTCTTTGCAAATCCCTCTATACAAGAAGAAACCTATGTTACAAAAGTCGTTGACGGCGACACCATAGTTATTGCGGGCGGCCAGCGTGTTCGGCTGCTGAGCATTGACACGCGTGAGAAAGGCGAGAATTGCTACGACGAAGCGAAGACGCGACTTGAGGAACTTATTCTGCTCAAAAACATAACCATTGAGGCTGACCAAGAGGATAAGGACCAGTATGACCGCCTGCTCCGGTATGTCTATCTCGACGGCGCGAACATCAACATGGAGATGGTTGCAGAAGGGCTGGCTGTTGTATACATCTACGAACCAAACGTAAAATACCGTCAGCAATTTGCCGAGTATGAGCGTCAGGCACGTGCCGATGGCACTGGATGTGTATGGACGACTAAACCCTGAGTAAGTGTGTAAAGTTTTGAAAAAATTAAAGAATTAATTCTAAGTTGTATATTTACCTTGCGCCAGTTGCTTCGCGCTCTACGCGTTCCTTTTCCTTTATGGCAAAGCTGTCTGCACTGTTCTTGTAGGCAGCAAGCAGCTCGTCTGCCAAAGCTTCTGCTAGACCTTTCTTTTTGTTGAACGAGCGTCTGTAGGTGCTTT
>JBBSYB010000065.1:0-3657 GCA_038045465.1 Candidatus Aenigmatarchaeota archaeon
ATCTTCCTCTATTGTCCTGAGATCCTTGCCCCACTCAATATCTATTCCTTGTTTCTTCAGCAGCGCCAGCGCTTCCGTATAGGTTATTCTTGGCAGTGGAGCTTTGACTTTGCTTAGTTTTTCCGTGTCTCTTTCAAGCAGTGCCAATTCCTCTTTGTTTTTTTCCAGAACCCGTTGAACGATGAATGCAATGAGATCCTCAGCATATTTCAAAATATCATCCAGATGTGCCCAGGCAATTTCCATCTCTGACATATAAAATTCAGCCAGGTGCCTTGACGTCTTGCTGCTTTCAGCACGGAAACAAGGTGAGTTGCAGTATATTTTTTCCAGTGAGAATATCAGCGCCTCAGCATAGAGCTGCCATGACTGGGTCAGGTAAGCAATATCCTCAAAATATTTTACTTCAAAAAGAGTCAGCTTCCCTTCGCAAGCATTAGGCGTTAGTATGGGTGGCGCCACTTCGTAGAAGCCCCTCTGCCTGTAAAAATTATCTATCGCCTCGAAAATAGTCGAGCGTATCTTCATTATGGCTGTCATTTTGCGTGAGCGCAACCACAAATGGCGGACATCCAATAGAAATTCAGTGGACTGGTCCTTTGATATGGGGAAAACTTCGGCAAAGTGCACAACATTGAATTCGTCAACGTCAATCTCATAGCCCGTAGGAGCACGCTTGTCTTCTTTTATGTTGCCTTTGATTTCTATGGATGATTCGATAAGCAGCTTTTCAGCATCCGCCCATTTTTCCTTGCTTATATTTTCACGATTAATGACACACTGTATAATATCAGAAGAATCACGGAGCACGATAAAAATCATCTTGTTGCTGCCACGCACCCGGTAAACCCAGCCACGCACTGCCACGCTGCCGGAACCTTTTTTCATAGCTTCTTTTACAGAAATGAACTGCATATTCAATCACGACGCTCTAGGGCCCTTGAAGAACCCCTTTTCCTTGTGCTTTGTATTTTTCAACGCTTCCTCATTGGAAAGGCAGTTTTCCGGCGCATCCTCGCGTAGCACATTCTCCATGGGAATTGGTTGAAAAGAAGGTTCTGCCGTAGGCGCCTCGTCTAAAGTTTTGAAAGCCGTTAGTATATCATCAAGGTCTTTCTGCATTTTTTTGAGCTGAGAAGCCGTAAGCTTTAGCCGTGCCAAGTCTGCCACGTGCTTGACGGTCTCCTCTTTTACCTTTGTCATAGGAATAGTTTAACGGGCAAGGAATTTAAAAACAAAGCCGCCGCTAAATCCGGCTCTAAACACATATAAGAAATTTTGCTTTCATAAGAAGTCATGACAGATTTTGGATTGCAAAGCATTCGTGATTCATCTGAAATTGTTTTTGTCGATACCTGCGTATTTGATATCGAGCCGTTTTTTTCTCGACAGGAAGACTTATCCATAAGTGGACGAGAATTATTGCAATACGTAGACGAATTGGCGGAGGGGTTCTCTCATTCATTCAGGATTACGCCGGGCGTCTCGGAAGAAATAAAAGGAAGAGGAGCTGACAAAAGGGTATTAGGGAATGGTATTCCAGCAGGTTACAAGAGAAGGGTAAAAAATGCGTACGAAATAGCCCTGAAAAAAGGTGCAATTCAATACACAGAAGACGAAACCAGAGTCATGGAAGACGCAGCATTGTATTTCAAAACATTCAAGCAGTGCGTATCACCAACAGATTTTGAAATGCTCACCTCTGCTGTGGCCGTCGCTCAAAGAGGCCCAATAAGTGTACTCACAAATGATTTTCCTTTAATCAATGTATTCGAAATGGCTTTCAGGTATTTGAACAAGGGCTACCTGCTTTACTTTGATCCTGTCCCAAACGCAATTTCCGTTTACTCCATATTTCCAGAGAAACAATTCAAAAAACGGGCAGGATACGTGCACGCACGCGGCTGATTTTTCCCTTTAAATATTTGGGGATTTTCCTTTGTGTATGATAAGTATAACAGAGGAAACTCTGAAGATAATGAAGCGAGCAGCTCGCCGTCTTGAAGAAAGATACAGTGAATACAGATCCCGTATTGAAGAAGATAGCGACAGGAAATACACGAGGGTCACAGCCCCGATAAGAGGGCAGATGGACCATGAAGGACTGAGCGTGCTTCTTCCAATCAACTGCTCCAAAAAATACAACGGAAGCATAAACGTCTTTTACGAGCATTGCATGAGGGCGCTGGGATATGTCGGCAATGTTGAAGTGACCAGATATCAGGGGCTTGTTGCCATGCAGGTCAATGCTGCCAATATTCACAACATCCACTGCCTAGAAAGGAGGTTTTTGTACTATCCTCGTGAGCTAGCAAATGTACAAATAGTACCTTCGCTTGAAATGATCTATCTACCGTCTTCAGCAATTCCTCGCCCGAAAAGAGAAGTCAATAAAATGCATACAAGACCCGAAGAACTGCTCTCATATGGAATCAAGCACAACGGATTCACAACAAGGGAAGCAGCGGAGTTCCTTAAACTGAAAGTAACAGCAGCTAGAGGTCACATTTTCAAATTGCGAAAGAAAGGGCTCATTGAACGAGAGGGTAAAAGATACGTGCCAACTGTAGACGAATTACCGCCATCAGAGACAACAAGGGATCAGATACTTGATTATGCAAGAAAAAAACATAGGTTTCGTCTTATGTATGCAGCAAGGCACCTTAAAGTTGAAAGTCCATTGTTATGTCACCACATAAAGCGCCTGACAAAGACATGTATGCTGAGGAAAATAATGCCCGGTTTATATGAGTACGTAGAAGGGAAAGAGTTTGTAGGCAATCAGGCTGACAACAATCTATAAGCTTGTATTGATGTGATTTTCCTGTAAACCAGAAGAATCACCGTTCAAATCTTAAATACACCAACAGTTTAGTTTTACAAGATATCATGATTAGCAAAGAATACGCAGCCGAATTTATAATTAAAAATAATATGCCTCATCGTCTAAGGGCGAGAAGTTTAGATTTTGCCGAGACTATGCATATCGACGCGGAAGAGTTAGATCGTGCCATAGATGCGCTTTCTTCTGCAAAAACTTTAACAAATATAACTACAAGCACTCTAAGAGACCTTAGGGAACAGCAACAAAAAATCGAGAGAATTTCAAGTGCCCCGCCTCTTGTTATTCTAGGTTTTGAAGAAGTGCGCGTTGATGTCACTGATTTGCTTTTACCTATCACATATGACGAAAAATTAAATTACATCGGATTAGAAGCGTCACTTCTTTCCTATTGTAAAAAGGCTTTTGGAAGAGATGCAACTCTAAAAATCTGTGGTTATCAAGGTTTGGTTGACATCAATGCACCAGCTAATTCAGCTACGGCAGGAGAAACATTAGATGCTTTAGCTGGATTGCCTTCAGAATTTGAAACTGCAAGAGTTTACCTTGACATCATCGCCCATGTTCATCCAGGTTGCGCAATTGCGTCAATGAGTAGGCAAAAAACTACTACAAAAGAAAGACATATGCCAGGAACAGAAGAACGGGAAAAACATAAACGTATAGCCATCGATCAAGCAGCACGAAATGGAGGTCGCATTACTGCAGGTGATTTATCAAAAATTGAAGGTATTACATATCAAGGTGCTTACTTTAGATTAAATAGCTACAAAGATGCATTTCATAATGATGGTGGAACATTTTTACTAAAATCA
>JBBSYB010000066.1:0-8360 GCA_038045465.1 Candidatus Aenigmatarchaeota archaeon
ATCTTTCACAGGAAGCTGCAATCCCGAAACCTTGTTTATGTAATTAACACTTACACGAAACTTTTTTGGTGCAAGATCTGGGGTAACTTCAGATTTCTTGTCATAAACTACCTTGACACCATATATAATTCCTCCACGCTCTTGCAGGGCAGATACCAAAACGTTTAATGCCGTATAAAGAAATCTTTTATCAAAGCCACTACATTCAATAAAAACATCCGTAGTTTTTTCCGTAACTTTTCCACTATGATCAGAGTTTATAATTGGCGGAACCGACAAAACCTCACCTTCGGAATCAATGAACAAGGGGTACATGCTCTTTCCATTAAGGAGATGACCAAATTCCTTGCCCTTGGGATGCCTTTCCAGTATTTCCTTGGGCGTCATTTTCTCCTTGAAATCTAGCGGAATGAATTTTATTCCTTCTGGGCTTATGGACTTGTAAGTTATAGGAAATTTTATTCTTCCGAGATCGTAAACACCTATGGCAACTTCCTTTCTGTTGCGGCCAAATGTTCCAGCAACCTTTTCCTGCAACTGCAGCAGCTGTGACATTACCGTATCATTTATTTTCAAACCTTTGACAACGGCGCAGGCTGTGTAGGGACGCACAGATTCAACACTTTTCTCAACATTTACAACAAAAGGAGATTTCCTCACGTCATATTTTGGTATGCCCGGCTTGTATTTAGCTCTTATCTCCCTTGCAACCCCTTCTGCACTCCAGAGATCAGGCCGATTGGTGTCTTTTACATCTATCTTAAGCATATCACCATTTATCTCATCCAGCTCTGCTTTCGCGAAAAGCACCTCATCGCCTAGCTGTTCTGCAGATAGTTTACGGCCTATCAGGTTGCAAAGATCTTTATGGGAAACATCTATTTTTGGCATTAGACAACCACCTGCTTTCTTAACCAGTCAAGATTCTGGCTGAACAAATTACGTATATCGTTTATTCCGAGCTTGAACATGGCAAGCCGATCTATGCCAAGGCCCCATGCTATCACAGGAACGTCCACACCCAACGGTCTTGTTAATTCCTCGCGGAAGATTCCTGCTCCACCAAGCTCTACCCAACCCAGTTGTGGGTGCTTTGCAGACATTTGCACTGACGGCTCTGTGAAAGGGTAATAATCAGGTAGGAATTTTGTTTTCTCAGCGCCAGCAAATTCCACCGCAAATTCTTTCAGTACACCAAGTAGATTTTTGAATGTTAAAGATTCATCAATTATAATACCTTCAGTCTGGTTGAATTCTACACCATGGGTCATATCTATTATGTCAGGCCTGTAGCATCTTGATATGGCAAAGTACCTTCCTGGTACAACAGGTCCATTTGCTAATGTTCTTGCAGAAAGAGCAGTGCCATGCGCTCTTGGCATCAGGCGTGCAGCCTTTGTTGGATCCCATTTGTAACCCCAGCCGGTGCTGCCTGTATTCCATCCGTTTTCATGTGCAGCCCTGACCTTTTCGACCAATGCCTTTTCTGGAAGTGTACCTTCCTTAGGGCTTCTGAGAGAGTATGTTTGCGTCCAGTCGCGGCTTGGATGATTTTGCGGCTGAAACAACGCATCAAAATTCCAGAATTCCAATTCCACAGTCGGGCCTTTCATTTCTTGGAAGCCCATTTCAACTAATTTGCGCCGAACGCTTTGCAGAAATCTGTTGTAAGGATGTCGTTTCCCTATGTATATTTTCTTCCCATGAGTTTCGACATTATAGGGCTTGAGTTTTACTTTTCTCCACATACCGGTTTTTATCAACTCAGTATTAAGATTTGTTATTTCCTTGCCAACAAATTTTTCCGCCTGCTTTACTATACCTTCACTATCCTTCCCCACGAGTTTCCTTTGTATAAGTATCTGCAATACATTAGAGTCAGGTTCCCTGCCGGCTGCGATTTCCTTTAGTGCATTCTCCTGATGCTTAGTTTCGTCTGGCATGTCACCGATAAGCATTAGCCTGCCGTCTGTTACATTTATGCACTTGTATTTTTTGCACCACTGAAGCGCTATAGCAAACTCCCCACCCAATAATTTAGTGGCATCATTCATCAGAAGGCCGTTTTTATCTTTCAAAAGCTCTATGAGCCTTTTTTCCGGCAAACCACGTTTCAGGTATTTTATTCCCTCTTCTGTCAAAGCATACATATTATCACTCTATCAATTAAGTTTGTAATTACTCTATTTATACATCGTGTTTTCTCTTTCATTCCGGCCGCCTCTTTTCCTTAACCAAACATTTACGTTACCCGAGGTTGCGGATCTTTGGTGCCCTGGTATACTCATACAATCGATAGCAAATCTTACAGAACCTTCTATTTCAGCCGGGTAATTATCTATTGTGTAAACAGGCGAGCCCTCTCTGGTCGTTACTCTTATTCTTATTCTATCCAGCGGCAAATCTTTAGGGTATTTCGTCATTCTATTACCTCCATCAGAATTTTAGCGTAATAAGTGAGCCTGATGCAGCCGTTTGTCTCGATCAGGCCGCAATTTTTTAGCGATCTTATTATGTTCCAAACCGTAGACTTGGAACAATTTAATTCATCAGCAACGAATCTTACAGAATTTGTCACACTCATGTGATGGTTTGACGAGGCATATCTGAGTAAGTACTTTTGTTTTTTGGTAAGCCTTTCATCAAGAATTTTCTTTAATAGAATTAGAATCTCTCTACTATGCAAATCTCCGGTATAGCCTAATTTTCGAATTGGTACGGCATCGCCATCGTCTCATCTTTAAGTAAAGAATATTTAAGCCTATTCTACAGGAAAAGTTGTAGTGGACGTTGATTTTTAAAGTAGGAAATTAATTAGAAAAAGTGATAATATGCAGAAAGAAAACAAGATAGAGGAGATATCTAGGAGACGCGGATTTTTCTGGACATCCTCTGAAATTTATGGCGGGTTGTCAGGATTTTATGATTACGCGCACCTTGGAACAGCGCTTAAAAACAAATGGGAAAATATCTGGAGAAAATTCTTTCTGGGTTTGGATGACAATTTTTTTGAAATAAGTCCTACAGAAATTATGCATGAAAAAGTCTGGCAAGCCTCTGGACACGTTGAATCTTTTGTAGATCCGGTAGTAAAATGCAAAAAATGCGGTAATATGGAAAGAGCCGACAAGCTACTGGAGGAGCAGCTAAAGGAAAGTTTTGAAGGTATATCACTCAACGACCTGGCTGAAGTAATAAAGAAGAATAATGTAAAATGCACCAAATGCAAAGGCCCTTTGGAAGAGATTGGCGTCCTTAACTTGATGTTTCCAGTAATGATAGGTAATGATGTAAAAGCTTATTTACGTGGAGAGACAGCTCAGGGAGCTTACATGAATTTCAACCGCGAGTTTGAGTGTTTGCGCAAGAAGCTCCCACTAGGTCTTGCCATAATAGGAAGAGCTTACAGGAATGAGATAAGTCCAAGAAACCTCCTAATAAGGATGCGCGAATTTACGCAAGCCGAATTGCAGATATTTTTTGATTCGGAAAAAATAGAACAACACCCAAAATTTTCAGATATTAAGGACTATAAACTTCACGTCTATCCGGTGAGAAACCGCGACGAAGGAAAGATTGATCAGGTAAGTTGCGAGGAAATGACAAAACACCTACCGGAATTTTATGTTTTTCACATGGCAAAGGTTCAGCAGTTCTTTCTTGATGTATTGAAGATACCAAAAGAAATATTTAGGTTCCGTGAGTTGTCAGATGAGGAGAAGGCGTTCTATAACAAGTACCATTGGGATATAGAAATAAAACTGGAGAGTCTTGGAGGTTTCATAGAGGTTGGTGGAGTTCATTATAGAACTGACCATGATTTATCAGGACACCAAAAATTTTCAAAACAAGATCTTTCTGTCTTTGCTGACAACAAGAAACTGGTACCCCATGTGCTTGAGCTAAGCTTTGGAGTAGACAGAAATATTTATGCACTTCTCGAGCTCTCCTATAGAGAAGACAAAGAGAGAACATTTTTTGCCTTCCCGCGCACGCTGTCACCGTTTGATTGTGCGGTTTTCCCACTTGTGAACAAGGACGGTCTTGATAAGAAAGCCGAAGAGATCAAGGCGTTAATGAAACAAAGATTCTCTGTTTTTTATGACGATTCTGGTAGCATAGGACGCCGCTACAGACGTATGGATGAGATAGGTGTGCCAGCTTCGATAACCATTGATCATGATACACTTCAGGAGAAGACCGTTACCTTGCGTGACCGTGATTCCATGAAGCAGATAAGAATAAAGATTGTAAATTTGCAGGAAGTTCTTCAAAGATTTCTCGATGGAGAGGATCTCGAAAGCCTTGGAACACTTGTGAAATAGCTTAAAAATAATGCTAAATAAAATAATAAAGAGGTGAAAAAAATGGCAAAGGTTGAGATGCTTGTTGTAAAGAGCAAGGTTCGTGAATACGCAAAGAAAAAGAAAGTGAACCTTGGTGGCGACGCTGCAGAAGCTCTTAGCAGGGAAGTAATGCGCCTTGTAGACAGAGCCGTAGAGCGTGCTAAAGCTAATAGAAGATCAACAGTAAAAGGAAGAGACATCTAGTTTTAGCAGTTATTTTTTCTTTTTATACCTGAATTTTCATTTTTCATGAAATTTTTTGCTAAATATAGTGCTGCGATTGCTCTGGCTTCTGTAAGTTCCCCATTTTTTATCAGCTTTTCAAAATCGTTAAAATTGCAAACAAATAACTTAGGCTTTTCCTCTTCATCACCTTTTTGTTTGCTTTTAGTTAGGTTTCTAGCAAGGAAAACATGGGTTTTCTGCGTCAAGTAACCCGGCGACATAGTCAACACAGCTAGCTTGTCAAGTTTCGATGCTTTATAATTAATTTCCTCTTGGAGCTCTTTGTTTACTGTTTCAACTTCATCCTCACCATTTTCTATTCTGCCTTTGGGCAAACTTATTTGAGTTTCATTTATCGCTGTAAAATATTCTTTTATAAGAAAAAGTTTTCCATCCTGAACAGGTACTGCAGGGGCTGTATCCCTTTTCTCTACAATTTGATAAGTGACATGCTTCTTTCCGAATTTCAGATTGATATCCTTAACCGTAAATAATTTTGTTTTGAAGATTTCTTTTTCTCCAAGTTTTTCCGGCATTTCCTTACCTTCTTTTGCTTAGAATTCGGCGCTTTTTAGTATCTGTTCGCCTTTTTCCGTATTCTTTGATTACTTCTTTCTCGAGATTATTCATGAGTTCCTGGGCGACTGTTGCCGGGTTCCACCCATCAGCCTTTGCAACAAACATACCCATAGGCGTGCCAAATCTTGCACGTATGAAGTATTCTTGTCGTGCGCCGCCTTTGTGAGATTTTTCCACATGTACAAACAGATACTGAATGCGCTCAACCATCTTTTCCATCTTTTTCATGAAGTCGTCGACAGCCTGCTGCGTCTTTAATTTAAATTGCGGGTTCTCGTCATCAAGACCGATTATCTGGACATGGGTTTCCGTTGCCGGTCTGCTTACAATGAGCTCCAGAATATCTTTTGGTGTTATTATTTTTACACTGCCATTGGAAACTATGGCTTCTTCATATTCTTTCAAAGAAGCCAGCACGCTCTTGAGCTGGGTGCTACTGCTGACAACAACTGGAGAATGCATTATGCTTTCAACCAGAGTGTCTTCAATGTTTATTTTTTCCTTTGCGACCTTTGCATGGGGCTTGCCGCCGCGGGATTCCATAGTTTCCTTGCCTTCAAGGAGTTTTATAAGATCCATCGACCTGACTACGCCAACTATTTTATTTTGTTCAACAACAGGAACACGCGAGACGTTTTTGTAAATCATAAGATTTCTGACTTTCCCTATCTTATCTTTTTTACTGACGCATTCACACTCGGTTGCAATTTTTCCAATCTCCATGTCCAGCAGGTCACGGGAAACCCTTTCGATCGAAGAAATTATGTCCGACTCCGAGATTATTCCTACTACAGCATTGTTTTCTATTACAGGAAGTGCCCTCATACCAGAATTTAACAGGGCATGGGCAGCGTTTTCCAAAGTATCTTCGCTTCCCAGACTTGGCGTGTTGATTATAAGATTGCCACACTTTGCCGTCTTCGTGTCTATGTTCTTGGTTACCGCGTTCTTCAGTGTGAACATCCCGCGGTAATTGTTGTTATCCACGACAGGCAGCTGGTTTATGTTGTGTTTCCTTATTTTGCTGAATGCTGAAGAAACAGACTCGCTAGAAGTTGCTACAACAACATTTTTCATCATAATGTCTTTTACTTTCATTTTTATCACCTATGGTTTGTGACGTGTTATTGCGTAATAGGTTGCATCCGACTCATTATCAACAACTGCCCACAGCATCCTGGCGCGTATATTATGTGCCAATCTAACAGATCTCGAGAGTTCCGCAAATGACATTGTAAAATCTTCAGGCACCGAGAAAACTATCCATTTTGTGTGTTCCTTAGCGGATTTAGGTCCTTTCTTAAGCTGCACGCCTCTTTCGTATACGCGGAAGTCGCAGCCGAACTTGAAGCCGGTTCTTACCAGAAGGCCTCTTTCCCTCAGGTCTTCATAGACACGATACTTATGCGTGAATCTTTTATCCAGAGAACATGCATGATCATAAAGCTCTTTGAACGTAAGTTGTTTGCCTTGGGAAAACACCCTTATCCTGCCGCGCTTCAGAAGCAGAACAGCCTCTACCAGTGCAAGTTCAAGTCTCTCACCCAAGTCCTTGCCATAATAACCCGGCTCATAGATGTGCTCGCGGTTCTCAACAGCGATTACCTTGTCCTCTCCAAGCAAGGTATCTACTACGACCTTGACTGGCTCAGGCTCAACGTATTCCTTTTTCTCAAAATCTTCCGCTTGCTCCATGTTTTGCTCTTTGTCCCCTTTGTTTTTCTTTGACATAATAATCACGAGAAGCTAGACGAGCACCAGAAACCTGGTCCTCTATGCCCACTTCTACTATTTGTTTTCGCCTTAAGTTTAAAAAGCTGCTAAGGCAACGGATAATCATTGAACCCATAGCTTTTGAGTAGTCTTTCTTTTCTCGTATAAATAAATAACCACTTATTTTTGTCGTGCCGATCCATCGCTTCTTCTATTTTTGTTGCAACTTCTTCTGGTGGCATGAAATCTTTTGAAGGGTCTTTTTTGAAATGTCTGAAAATTTGAGTTTTTGTACCACCCGGGCAGAAACATATTACATCTATACCTTTCTTTTGTAGTTCTAGCCTAAGCACGCCAGAAAACCCTACTATTGCCCATTTAGAACCACAATAAGACAATTGCCCTTCTCTAAAGCATATTCCAGATGTCGAAGATATATTAACTATTTGCCCCTTCTTCATTAATTTGGCGGCAAAATGACAACAATAGAATGTGCCAAACATATTAGTTCCAAAATTACTTGCTAAAAATTTAGTATTAGTATGGTCATCAGGATAAAGAACACCAGCACAATTTACAAGAAGGTCGATATGTCCAAATTTCTTTTTTATCTTGTCAAAGGCTCTTTTACAGCTGATTTCTTTGCTCACATTAGTTTTGATAAAAAAAGAACCTGCGCTATCTATGGACTTTGATCGTGATAAATTTACAACAATATAATGCTTGGAAAGAATATTTGTAATTGCCTTTCCTATACCTTTGCTTCCACCAGTTATTACCGCAATTTTAGTATTAGCATTCATTTAATCAATCTCAAATCAGTAATTCGTTTCGCCAGTGCTGCAGTTGACCGTGTAGCTGCCTGTGCATGTTATACTATCATTAACAGTATTCCAGTTCCTCACAGACCCTGTCTGAACATCACCATAGCTGCAACATATAGCTTTGACAGAATTTCTAACAAGCTGTTTTGAAGACTGGATTGCTGAATCTTTCTCGGTTTTACAGGTATTCAGCGAAGAAACCGTGCTGACGATGTTATTATTCAGGGAAGATTTTTCTATGCCACATGTATTGAGTAACGACGTTTTCAAACTTAAATCACTTTCACACCTCTTTAGGTCGTTACCGGTAGCATTCAAAGAAGCTAGGCATACATCTTTTTCTGCTTGTACAATAGCAAGATTTGTCTTTGTTTCGTTCAATTGTTGTTCGGCATTCCTACTATATGTAGCGTATGTGGTCATTGCGAGCCCTGTTGTATAGAAAACTACAAGGAGAAAGATAATAACGATTGCTATTGCGAGATGTTTTCCCCTTTTGCTGAAGAATTGCCTGGCCTTTTCATCCGTTGAGTGCGGAGAATAGCTGTAGCCCATAATAGTATATTTTACAGGAATTTTATAAAGAGATGGGAAGGGGGGGAATTTCAGGCCTTTCCTAGATTTCTTTCCGCTGGCGCTTTCTTCCTAAGAAAGGGCCATTTGAACCCCCGAC
>JBBSYB010000066.1:8460-15667 GCA_038045465.1 Candidatus Aenigmatarchaeota archaeon
AGATTTCTTTCCGCTGGCGCTTTCTTCCTAAGAAAGGGCCATTTGAACCCCCGACAGCACGGTTCCAGACCGACGCACGTAGTGCGTTCTATGACTTCAGCCGTGTGCTCTCCCGAGCTGAGCAAAAGGTTAATTACAACACTGTAATTAATTACCTTCCCACTCGGAAATCACATATCTCAGTTTCTACATTTTTTATTAAACTTCTTTTTAAAAGAAATTTAAGCGCCCCCGCGCGGGCTCGAACCGCGGACCTACAGATTAACAGTTACGACTAACCTTCCTTAGGAAAGTTAACTGTCGCTCTACCTATTTCTCCAGCCTTTTCTACACTGGTTTTCCGCCAGCGCTTTTTTGAAAAGGGCTGTCTGAGCTACAGGGGCATTAGATTATACACTTTTTGGTGGAATATTTAAAAACGTAACAAACTTTTAAAGACTTCTGATATCTTATTTTCATGGCAGAATTCAAACCACTTGGCTATTCTTTTGATGACTGATCAAGATTACAAGGCGACGAAGCTTTACAGAGACAAAAAGAATTTTTTATAGGTAATAGAGAATACGTTAAAGGAGCTCTTGGTAATAAAGAGTGGGTCATGATTCTGGGTAATTCCGGAAGAGTATATTCTTCAGGAGAAGACTATCTTACGTACCCAACAAACCAGGATATAGTAAGAATTGGTAGAGAAACCGGCGAAGTACTACGCGGGTTTATAAGAGAACCTAAGATGGACATATTCTAATTATTAATCCAAAAAATCTTTCTTTTTAAGTTTCTCAGGAAGATACTCTTCAGACATAAATTTCAGGCCACGGTGGGAAAGAGCTTCTATCTCTGCTTTGATCCCTTTCTCTATAAGCAGGTTTATTTCTTTTTGCCATTTGGGATTCTTCTTAAACCATTCATAATTTAGTAGCTCTTTTGCACGTTTTATATCCACAGCCTTTGCTTTAATTGCAGCTTTTTTCAAATCATATTCATATATATCACTTACCGTAAGCCCAAGGTATCTGGCAGATGGCGTAGATATCCTGTCAGACACGTGAGCAAGGCTTATAGAACCAGACTTTATGACAGAGTAAATATAAAATCCATAGCTATCGCTGTCGCAAAATACGTAAACAGGAAGTTTATGCTCATTATTCAGTCTTTGTATGAGAAGTCTTGTTCCTCTTGATGGTTGTCCTCCAGTACCGATAAGAATGCAATTATGCTTTTGCCAGAACTTGTCCTCGTGCAACCTTTCAAAGCCGGCATTTTTCTCTACAACCAGTACAAACTCCGCGTCCACCTTCTTGAAATCAACTTCATCAACAGTTGATGGAATTGACCAGCCGCCGCTTCCCAGTTTCGACCAGTCTATTATGTCACCTCTGTCCTGTATCTTAACATTACCCGCAACTATACCCTTGCGGTCTGTGGTCAAGTGTAATTGTTCTCTAAGGACGTCTATAGCGACCTCCAGGTCAACTATTATCGGATCTGAATTATGCAAAATGATAAAACCTGTTCCTCCAATGAAATTTTCTGTCGGATCAACGGATAAATCAACTGTGTATTCGGGCGCAGGGGCGTCCTCTATTGCTGTGATTTTATCCCAGAAAATGTCATTTTTTTCTATGGATTCCAGATTTGATACGAGTCTGGAGTCTGCACTGAATTTTTGCAACTGAATTAATGCATTTGATAAAACAGGCCTGCTGATACATTCATTTATGTCTTCTATATAATTCCACGAAAAGTGTTTCCAATCCACACTATTTTTGCATGACATTCGTGCTTCTTTAATAAGCATTCCTATATTGGGTATCCTATCTGATGATATATTATGATTGCTGTTTTCAAATCCTTTGTCACCCGTTATTTCTGCGAGAAGCTTTGTGCACTCTCTATTACCTATCCTTATTTCGTACATATCATGATGAAGCGGATTTTTTTCGGATTTTTTATAATTATATATTCTTCCAAATATACCAAGTCTCAGCAGCAAGAATATCAGGCCGTTGACTAGGTTTTTGCTTGATGTGTGGTATCTTATCCTGAATTTCGGTATATAAACACTACCATCGCCGAGTCTGAATGACTTAAGGAATGATTTAACACAGATTTCCGGCGCATCCAAGATAACATAAGGTAATTCTTTGTCCCAAGCGTTACATGGCTTATACCCTATTACATATGTCAGTAAATGACTAAGTGTATCGTAGCCAACATTTAATTCATGGACATTGTCTTTGCCGAGCATTGGGCATTTGCTCGCACAGTGACTTCCAAAAGATTTTTCAAAACAAAACATAAAATGATTTAAAAGTTCTTTTGATTTGTTAGATACGGAAATAAAATAACTTTTTCTTGGCGCGAAGAGTGAGTGAGAACCTTCACTCATTAACAGACCCATTACAAACCCGAAATTTTCATCCTTTCCTATAGTAGAATTGTAATAGTGCCGCGATCCTCGCCTGCCAATTTTTATCTTGAAAAGAAGATCATCTATATTGCAGTTGGTCAATTTTAGAACTTTTATAGGAATTGTATTCCAAGCGATCCAGTTAGCTTTTGTATCAGACCAAGAATTCTTATAACCTAATTTTAGAACTATTTCTTTCAGTTGCGGTTTGCTAATTCTGTTTATTATTTCTCTGATAGTTTTCTTATCAGATTTTATGTAAAATTCCTTTAAAATATTATCCGGACAATTTTTCATTAAGCCCTCAAATACATTAACGTAATTTGTAGTTTCGATTTCTATTTTTCTTGGCAGTGCTATCCAATCTCCGATCTTTAACTCAGAAGTTTTAGTAGGTTCTGGCTCCCCATATGAGTTTGTGAATAAGCTGTGGGATTGGGTTACTTTTACTCTCCTTCCTGATGATGTCATTATTTCCTTGACTTTATTTGTTGGATGTCTCATAACCATGGAAACTTTTTGTTCCTTAATTTTGTAGTTTTTATCAAAGGCGCAGACTTTTATATCAGCATCTACAAATTTCTTTTTGCCGTCTTTATCATATATTTTTTTGCCGAATTTTTCAGCGTATTCAACTACTTCACTCGCAGATGCAATTTTGAATTCCCCCCCTATTCGGACCAAAAGAGGTTCATCAGGACATACAGATTCGCTTTGCTCATCAAACGTGTTCTCGTCGCTATTTGGAAGCGTTCTTTTTAGATTGTAATACATATCTCTGATACTGGCGTGTATATTCTGGTCTATTAACTGCTTTGAGAAGGATGCGACCATGAGAGTTTGCATGAATTTTTTTGCGTGAGCTACATTGAAATAATATCTCTTTGATGTCTTGTCGCCTAGGGTGAGCTGACCTGCTTTCTTGTCAAATATAACATTTGATAGCGCCCTTATCGGTATTTCTATGCTAGGATTCTCTTTCTTTTCTATATCCTGCAGTACTTTCTGCCCGAGATTTTCAAGCTCTTTTTTCATTTCTTTGGTCATATCACTTACCCTGTTCCTTTTCTTCTGGTGTATCCTCTTTTATGTGGGCACGGGACTCTATAAGACTTTTTAGTTTCTTTTCAACTTCTTTTTCAGGCTTTGATGTAAGAATAGCTATAGCACTTGCCACCTCGCCCGAATACCTATCAAATATTTGTAGTCTTCTTTTCTGTTCCCCTACCCGCCTCTTTCCACTGAGATAAGACGCGAGCTTGCGGCCGGCATCCTGCAATGCGAGCTTGGTTTCCTTGATTATTTCCGGATACGAAGCAACAGCTTCCTTGCTTTCTGATACAAAAGGCACCCACACAGAGCATATGTGTATTACTAATTTCATTTGTCCCACGGGAAGGTTATTTCCTGATTGTTGCATGTTGTACCTTCGCCAGTCAACCCCCTTTACTGCATCGGTGAGTGCACAGGCACTTTGCTGGTAAAGAAGTGGAACACGGTTCGCAAATCTTATGAGCTCTATTGAGTCTTCCCGTTTTTCATCATCATCGTTTTTCTTTTTGTCTTCTTGAAAACCATAAACTATACCAACTTCTATGAGGAAAGGAAAACCTCTGTAAACTTCCGGATCCCTTTTGATAGATGTAATGAACTCTGCGTTAGGGTATTCTTTCCTCAAACTTTTTTCCAATTCTGTTTCCCCTATAGGTGAAAGACAATCTGTTGGCGGTCTTTGAACTTTTGCCGTTTGCATGGCTTTTATCATCTTTTCAATATCGGCACGTTCCATGTCCTGCGGTTTTATGTTTTCCTGCAATTTTGCAGATTTACATATCTCTTTTGCGCTCTGCTGCCCGACCGAAGAGAATTCATTTGTCAAAAAAGACAGGAGTGTTCTGGAGCTAGTTTTCTGAAGGATCCTCTGAAGGACACCAAACTCCATACCATGAGGATGAGGCCTCATTGTCTTCGGAGGCTTTGGCAGTTCATTCAAAGATCGTGGAAAGGTTGTCTTTGTGCCATCTGGTGCGGTGTACATTATTTTAGCAAAGGGGTTGGAAATGGAAGTCTGCTTTAGATAATCCTCTACTGTTTTCCTGTAACGCCCGTGTATCTCCATATCTATTCTTACACCATGCTCACCTAGGACATCCTTATCTATATCCTCTTCTTTTATTACATCAGGCTCGTTTTTCGTCGTGTCCAGGTGAAGCTCACAATAATGTGTTTTCTTTTTACTCTCAACCTTTGACCACACCTTTGTAGGCACGCCCGTCGTGAGTTGTGAATATAATGTGACACTGCTTATGCCAATACCCTGCTGTCCGCGGCTCTGCTTCAATCTATGAAATTTACTGCCATAGAGAAGCTTGCCAAATATTCTTGGTATCTGCTCCTTTACAATGCCCGGACCATTATCAGAAACAGAAACAATATAAACATCTTCCTTTACGTTTCTAATTTTGGCTGTTATATCCGGAAGTATGCTCGCTTCTTCACACGCATCCAGCGAGTTATCCACAGCTTCTTTGACAGCCATGAGAAGAGACTTGGTAGGATTATCAAAGCCAAGCAGATGCTTGTTCTTTTCAAAGAATTCACTTACGCTTATCTCTTTCTGCTCTTTTGCAAAGTCTTCCGCTTTCTTATGCTCGCTCATTCTGCTTTCCCTCCAGGAATTCGTACACAAACCGGTGAGGTATACCATCTATAATTTTTTTCAGTGCCTGACCCGCAACATTGACATTATGATATTTGCCTATTACTGATACAGTTTTGCCGTACACAGATATATATGTTCCTGTCAGGCGTTCTATATTACGTCTCGACTTGCCCTTCGTGCCTATTAGCCTGGATCTGATACGCTTAAGTGCATGTTCGTCTTTTGGCAGTTCTAGTATACTCAGCGTATTTTCCTCATCTAGCAAGTTGATGGAAATTTCAGGAGAAAAGCCACGACCTATCGCCTTGACAATATTTTCTGCATCAAGGACATCTAGCGAACTACCCTCTATGGTTATTTCCTCTCCTATGAGGATCTTTGTTTTCGTCTTTTTCTCCAGAGATTTTCTTGTGGTGCCGTTTCTGCCTATCAAAACAGGAAGACGTTCATCAGATATCTTAATATTTTTTATCATTATTAAATTTTAATCCATCACGAGGATATTTTTTCTTCTCAGCCACGAAACCTGTGTCTGTGTATACCTTGTTAATATATCACCATGGTCATCGCCTTTTATGGACCACGGCTTTACAAGCACAGCATCACCTTCCCGCATCCACACGAGTTTTCTGATCTTGCCTGGTATCCTGCATAGCCTTATTTTATCGTCCTGACACCTCACCCTTAGTTTATTGGAGCCGAGCATGGCCTCAATGATGCCAAGAATTTCTCCTTGTCGGGGTTGTCTTATTCTAAATGGTTCTTCGAACATGAATTCACATTCCATACTTCTTCTGCAGTTTTTTAAGCTCCTTTAGGACAGGAGTTCTCCAGTCTTCTGCTAGCTGGGTTTTAATTAATCTGATTATATATTTATCTTCGTTGCTTGCCTTCTTTTCCAGCATGTTACAGATTTTCAGAATCTCAACATCTTTGTTTGTGAACAGAGCGTATTTTTTCTGTTCGGGCTTACTTATGCCGGTATTGGATAGTTGTTTCACTCTTTTTTTGAGAAGGTTTTGATAATTTTTGTCCTTTTCGAGTATTTTCTTGAGACGAGATCCAGTATAGCCTAGTTTTATATAAAATCCAACAAGATCATCCAAAGACTTCACATACTCACCTTATTGCATAATAGTTTCTATAAAGCATCTCACCTTTTTTACTGGCAGCAAGTTTGTATGAATCCTTTACTTCATATCTCTTCCTGAAACCTCGGACCGCCGCGGCTGCATTGGCTTTGTGTAATACTTTTATGTTGTACCCTTCATTTAACTTTTCTATGCCACTTATAGATTTTTTTGGAAGCAAGCGAGTAGCATATTTTAGTATATTATCTTTATCCTTACCACGTATTTGAATGACAGCTTCATAGTAGCCTCCAGAAAGTTTTACATGCATATCGCACATTTGTTTTCTGATAATTACCATGGCATTTTTTGTTTCGGTCTTTGGTAGCCCTTTTATACTACCGCTACAGGTAACCGTGGCATGAGCTTTGTTCCCGACAAGTTTAATTGAAACCTTTGTGCTAGCTATGCTATTTTTTGTCTTCAACGACCCGACTATCTTTTCCTTTATGACATCTTGAGTTATCCCACAAATGCCACAGTATTCCATGGAAAAGTCTTTTATGTCAAAAAGGCTCTCCGAATCAAGAAAGCAGGCGTCGCAGAAGTTGCCTATTTTGGCAGAACGTCCACATTTTATACAAAACATGCAATATAGTGGAACAAGAAAGGATTTATAGCGCTCCAAGATGATTTAACGAATAATCTAGAAATATATGCGCCATACGATTAGTTCCACGACGTAAATATCCTTGTCAAATACTAGTATACCAGTTCTAAAGTTTACAGCTGCGGGATCTTTTTTTATTATATCCAGTTTGAACTTCTCCCCACTTGCCCACATAACGGAAGCTTTTGTCAAGTTGTCAATGGCTTTTGTAAATCTGTCATTATGATCAGTTCTCGTGTAGTCGTTGATCCAAACAGAACGCCCGTTGGCATTTACGATATTATAATTAGCACGAACAAATGCATTGCTGTTGATGCCCGCTGGCTTTGCTATATTCTTGAAATCGTCGTCGGCTTTTACATTACTTACATGAAAAACAGTAAAATCAACAGTAG
>JBBSYB010000066.1:15767-21239 GCA_038045465.1 Candidatus Aenigmatarchaeota archaeon
CCGTTGAGGTAGGCACTTTCTAACGCGTCCTGAGCAAGGGTTTGAATCATGGTATCTTCCCACCCAGAACCCTTTATGTTCGGCACAAAGAAAAATGTTAAAGACGCAAGAATTATCACTGACGCTATTACAGCCTCAAAGATTCTGGCAAAACCTTTCATCATTATCACCAATCAAATTATAATTACTTTTATACGAATTATTGTCTTGTCTGCATTATTCAAAATACCGAGCCTGACCGTCTGAAATCGTGGTCTAATCTGTGTTACTGTACTGGGTCCGCATATAATTTTTGAGCCGCCAGTAAAAGGAGAGTCGTCAAGATATGAAACTTCTATTACTATATCATTTCTGATATCCAAACCCAATTTGTTCTTTACAGAAGCATAGCCAGGGTTTAAGCAAAAGGCAGCAAGTTTTGTTATTTTGTCCTGATCGATTACGTACCGCTTGCCCGTTGACAAACCGATGCGATTTACCTCGTCAAATGGCAACGTTTGCCAGTTAGCAGGATCACCTTCGTCAAGCAGAAGCATCTCAGAGTACTGCCAGCTCTTTGCCTTTAAGGTGTCGCTTGTTGATGTGCTATGAAATAAAGGCATGTTGCTTATAACTATGCTGGTCACAAAAGATACTGTGGTTATGAAGACAAAAACAGAAAGTATGAATTCTATTTCAGCCATACCCTTCATAAAAACACCATTACCAAATAATTTCTACACACCGATTAAGATACCTAGTTCTTAGTCTAATCATACAATGCCTGTCTTAACAACAATAATAAATATTATGAACCCGCTCAGCAGCATTATTAGACTGTGTTTTATACCAACCGTTACAGAATCAGAACCTATCTGACCAGCTATAAGCCCGGAAAAGAAGCCTTGAACAAGTATCATTGCCAAAAACAGAGATTTATAATAAGTTGCTGTGTCATTGGACTTACCAAGATCAAAGGCAGTGCCTATGGCCTCGAAAGTTTTGCATCCTGTACATTCGAAATCAAGACTTTCTGTACATACGCTGCAGGGATTTGGGTTAAATCCCTGTATACCAAAGCCACCTGTTTGGGCCTGCGCCTCAAGCAGAGGTATCAGGAATTTTATCAGGGCTATTGTTATCCCTAAAAATATGAAAAATATGGCGTACATCATAAGTACCTGTTGATTGAGTAGTATGTTTTTCTCCTGTTGCGCGTCCCTTATGGACTCAATATTGCGCGCAAGGGATTCCATTGTATCTTCAACATTGCCGCCAGATTTATTGGCCTGATCGATGATCATTAAGGCTCTTACTATAGTCTTGCTGTCTGAAACACGGTCAACAAAGCTCTTTAATACACGCTCCATGGGAATATTCCAGCTGAGCTGATTGTTGATTTTTTTGATTTCCTTTGACAAGCTACCATAATCAGATTTGCTGACAGCCTGTATAGATTGTATTAAGGAAAGGCCAGCTCTCTGGCTTTCCGAGATGTCACGGAGAAAGTTAGGGAATTGATCTTCGTACGACTTTATTTTTTTTAGACGAAAAAACTTATAGACGCTATAGGGAACTACAAGTACCAACATACCAAGGAAAATCATGTCTACTATCAGGGCAATGCTACCTACATACGCTGCTACCACGACAAGTAAAATGAATATAACAACAGATGTTATCAGAATCAATCTACCTGTGTTAATTCTGGGATGCTTTATTTTATAGGACTCTTTCATAATTATAACTTATTCTCTCTGGGATTAAAAAGAATATTCTAAAGAATTTTATAGGTAATTTTTCTGACTTACGATGAAAATTACATGGGGTTGGTAGATTTTATCAGAATTATAAAGGCTATCGAAAGTAGTGGTAGTAGTATAAAAACAACAAAAGTTTGTACCATTATGGTTCCAAGACCTGAAGATATCGTAGATATGATTGATGAAAGGACTATGAAAAATATAGAACCCGTTATTATCAGTGTAAGATACATCTCTACGTAAAGAGAAATATCCTGCGAATACTTTCTTATGCGTCTGCGGTAGTCATTCATTAGTTCTTCACTCTTTTCCTTCAGAAAAATTCCTACGTCACCACCAGTCATTATCATCGTATTAACACCAAACAGTAAATCCCTCATATCCTTTGAGGGTGTTACCTTCGCCTGTTTTTTTATTGCGGCTAACGTGGTCATGCCAAACATTTCAACATCACGCACTATGCTTTCTGCCTCTTTTGCCAGCTCCCCGTACTCCTTGAAAGCACTAAGTATCTTGAACATTTCAATTGGCGGCACGTTTGAACTTGCCACAGTTGCCATATAGGATACAGAGAAAGGGAGCATTTTTTTTATCTTGTTATTTCTATTTTTTGCTGCTGTTGTCGGGTAGGAATAAAATAGGAAGAAGAGCATGCCTGACAGTGTCATAGAAAGTGTCATTGCCAATATAACAGCTATTAGCGGAGACACAAAAAGCCCGAATAGGAACGACAGTAAAAGAGACTCCAGGAGGAACGTCACAGCTGTTGTGAAAAAAGCAATGGAAAGATATTCTTCCAGTGTGTAGTTAAGATTGGCTTTTCTTAGGTCTTCTTTTATGTCAAGAAAATAGGGCTTTAGATTTTTTGTAAACCCGCCAAAAAGATTATAGGATAAACTTGCATAGCTCATACTTCTCCCTCAATTCTGTTAAGCAAGAAGTCAGGGGAAAGGTAGAACATGCTTATCACAGCCGCCACTTTTCTATAGTCTGTTATGTTTTTGTTTACAAGCCATTTGATTACCTTTGCTCGCTGCTCTATTGACGCCCATATTTCTTTTTCTCCCATGCCTGTCATGTTAGAAATTTTCTTCAACAGAGCACTTTTGCCAACTGCCCTGAATTCATCACTTTTGGCATCCCAGCTAATTACCTCGTTCATAATAGGTAGTTTGATATTCTGGTCATACCCAACAACCTCTACCGCTGAGAATACCCTTCTGTTATATTTCCTGCCCTGCTTCATCCTTTTTACAAAAAGAATAAGGTCCAGGTTCTGCATCAGATTAGGTGGCAGGTTTATTGGAGGTGACGTCATTCGGTCTACTAGTTTTGTAAAGTTCTCGGCATGAATTGTTGACATTCCAGGGTGGCCAACGGCCATTTGCTGGAATAGTACGTAGGCTTCCTTGCCACGCACCTCCCCAACTATTATATAATCAGGCCTCTGACGTAGTGATTCCCTTAACAGTTCAAACATATCTACCTTGCCTTCCTCGGATATTGGCGTTCTAGCAACCTCAGCTACCCAGTGGGTATGTGGAAGTCTTATCTCAGACGTATCTTCTATGCTTATTATTTTCATCTGAGGTTTGATGAAAAGCGAAAGCACATTTAACAGAGAAGTTTTTCCTGAGGCAGTTCCCCCGGAAATAAGTATAGATGAGTCGTGTTCAACCAGGAACCAGAAGTAAGCCATCATTCTCAGGTCGCAGGTGCCATATTTTATTATATCCACCGGAGTCATGGGCTTATCAGAAAACATTCTTATGGTAAAATTGCTCCCGTTGCGCGCTATGTCGCTACCAAGGGTCGCCTGTAGTCTTGAGCCATCTGGAAGAGTCCCGTCCAACATCGGCTTTGATACTGAAATTGTCTTTCCGGATCTTTCCGCAAGTTTGTTTACAAACATGTCAAGAACATCTCTACTCGAGAAGATTACGTTAGTTTTTATGGAGCCGAATTGTGGATGTCGATGATAAACAAATAAAGGTATGTTCACGCCGTCACATGATATGTCTTCAATGTATTTGTCATTTACTAGGGGATCTATGCTTTCCAGTCCAATGAAGTCCCTGATGACATAGTAACGCAGCATTTCGACCGTTTCCTTGTCAAATTTTGCTTTAAAGTATGCCAGGGATTTTGTAAAAACCACATCAATATATTTTATTGCATCGCCTTTTCTAATCTGGGAAAAGTTTATGTCAAGTTTCTCCTGTATGTATTCCTTTATCTCATTTAGTATAGTCTGATATTTTCCTATGGGTGGTTCAACCACATTGTAGATAAGCTCCCCGAGGCGCTTGTCAAAATATATGTGTGCGTAGGCAAAAATCTTCTCGCCTTTTGCAGGGTTCGCAGGTGTAAGCGGATATTTCATTTCCGTCATTTGTATATCCTTATCGTCAGCAATGGCCAGTTTCTCTGTATGGATTTCCGGCAGGGATATGCCGTCAACTGCCCTGGTTTGCGTAGGTTGTTGTGAGTAAGAATACTGGTACATTTGAGGTTGCTGCATCGGCACGGAATCGCTAGCTATTATACCAGTTTTTATTTCTTTAGGTTCCCGCGGCTTTATGGAAAATCCTCTACCGCCTTTTACTTTTACGAATTTCGACTCCATAAATAACACCTGTTAATTAACCTCTGACTAAGGTAATTTTTTCATTTTTTCTGATCTCTATGAGTTCCGCACTGCTTACAACTTCGCTATTGTTAATAACGTGATTACTGCTAATTGTATTGTCGTAGTCTATATTAAAAAGTTGCCGCTCTACAGATATGGCGCCATCCAAAGTGGTTACGTTAATTATCCCGCCAAAAAACAGCCCATGCTGGTCCTTTATCGATATTTTGTAGACATTTCCAGACACTATACCCGGTATTACAAGCCTTATAGTTGAGTTGTCAGTGTTTGCAACCTTTACTATTGCCGAAGCCACGGCATCAATAACATTCTCCATTTGATCTCTGGTAGCCATGTTATTTACACCGGTTTGGAGGGAATTAAAATTTATTATAACATAGCTAGTTATCATTATACCGATGAGAAAAAGAAGCATTTCACTTATTAACCTATACTGTCCCTTAGAACGCGTTTTCAAAGAAGGGCTTATCATATTATACTAATCTTTACGTTGCTGTTTATTAAAGTTCGGCCATCAGATTCCTGTGAACTTGAATCGGGTTGACTCTCTATGACTACAGTCTTGTCCAGACCACCAGAGGTACTCTGACCCGTTAGCGTTATTTTAAAATTTGTCAAAGTTTTGGCATTTCTAAGTTGAATATATTCAAGAGTATAAGATGTTTTGTACGCGTTCTGCGATAATTTACTGCTCTTAACCCAGAAATTTACTGGATCGTGTATACCCCAGGTTCCATAGTATGTGCCGCTTTCCTGCTCCAGGGCCGAGCTTCTACCTAAAGGTATTTCTGCATCAGTAGCGTATATTGTGCCCTCTGTATCGATTGAAAATTCCAGTATCTGTCCGTCAAACTGTAGAATGCCTGGAACATTTACGATTATCTGGTCCCTGCCGCCGTTGTTCGCCACGGCCTTTATCTTGCTGTCAAGCGTTTGCATGAAAGATTCCGAGTTTTCAAGAAGTGAGACATCTTTGTTCTTCTGTATTAGTGGTATGCCCCAGAAATATACAGAACCAACAACACCTATCAGTATGCCGGATATGAGCACTGCCGACAGTGCCTCCTGTTGTCCTTTCAT
>JBBSYB010000066.1:21339-25005 GCA_038045465.1 Candidatus Aenigmatarchaeota archaeon
AGAATTACATCGTCAGCGGTCTTCTGACAACAGGCTTGAATTGCTTTGCCTTCATTGTGGAAAGAAGCATAGAATTTATGCGCTTTTCCAGTTTCTGCATGCGCTGCTCAACTTCTGGGCTGCTCTGCTGTGGTGCTTCTACTCCTTCAGCCGCTTCACCTATTTCCACTCGCTCGAGGAAATCAGTGAGTTTTTCAGTCATTTGCGTAACATGGGCAGACAACTCGGAGACCTTGTTTATCATCTCCGAGTTTATTTTCACGACCTCGTCTATGATTTTCTGGTTTGTCCTTACTACATCAATGAGCTCTTTAACCATCTCGTTGCCTGAACCTGAACGTTCCATCTTTTCTACTCGCTTCTCGATCCTTCTTATCGGGCCGACCGGTACAATTTCATATTCGTCTTCTTCTAGGGGCATATTTATGTTATTGACAAAAAGAGTATAAAAAGATGATTCAGTCAATCAGATTTTTGTTTTTCAAATCTTCTAGAATAAGCTTGTCCACAGGCGGCGCTTTTTTGATGTCTTTTGAATCAACCCAGAGCAGTTTTTCTATTTCCGAAGAAGCTCTTAGCTTGCCAGTGAATCTAGCAGTATAGCAGGTCATCTTGACTATAGTACCAATCGGTTTTCCATGTGCCTGAGCCCTGAAAGTTCCATGGTACTTTATTGTAGAAGGTGTCAGAGATACAGAAAGCTCTTCTTTTACCTCTCTTGTTAGTGTCTGTTCGTCATGCTCTCCCTCTTCCCTTTTGCCCCCGGGAAAATAGAATACGTCCTTGCCCTTCGAAACCGTGGCGAGTGCTTTCATATCTTTGATAAAAATAAGCGCAATTTTGTCGATTTCCATAATTAAATAGGAAATCAAATGAATAAAAAGTAATTAAAAAAGCAGGTCACCATCGTAGAAAGGAGAAGCGGGTACAATCGGCGCTGTGTTATACCTTACAGTATTCATAACATTTTGTAAAATTCTTTGAACTCGTTTTGCCTCATTTGCAGGACCTTTCACCTGTATTCGTGTATGACGTGCTTTATGTCGACTTTTTGGTTTTAAGTTGTAAGTGACTCTAGCCCCATTTTTCAAGAAATATGTAAACCATCCCTGTTTAATACCAGTACTCCCATGTCGGGATTCACCTGTAACGTAAGGCGGCCTTTCTCGAAGTCTACCCGAACCTATGGTATATTCCATAAGGTTTGTAAAGTGTACCGGAGTAAAATGCCCGTAACGAGGACTTCTTCCTTCATAAAGAGTTATTGTTGCTCTGTCCATAAACAAAATAAAACAAAAAAGAATTAAAAGGGCTTACTCGCCGTAATCTCCGCCGCCCATGCCAGGTGGCATACCGCCCATAGGACCCGCTGGCGCCTTTGAAGTTATGACATCGTCAATGCGCAGAATCATCTCCGCTGCTTCGCTGGCAGATTTAATTGCCTGGGTTTTTATCTTGAGGGGCTCAACGACGCCTGCTGCTTTCATGTCAGCCAATTCGCCGTTCATGACGTCTATACCATAGTTTGTCTTGCCTTTATCATGCAATGTCCTAAGATTTACAAGAAGATCTATTGCATCCTTACCTGTGGATTCTGCCAGAGTACGTGGAATTATTTCTATGGCTTCCGCAAAGGCATTTATGGCCAGTTGCTCTCTTCCGCCGACGCTATCTGCATATTCCCTCAGTTTGCGTGCAAGTTCTATCTCAATGGAACCGCCGCCCGTAACTATCTTGCCGGTTTCCACAGCGCTTATGATTCCCAGAACAGCGTCGTCCATAGCACGTTTGGCCTCGTCGACAACATGCTCTGTCCCGCCTCTCACAAGTATGGAAACAGCTTTTGGATCCTTACATTCTCGTACAAAGATCATTTCCTCGCCAGCTATCTTCAGCTCTTCAACAACACCAGCATAGCCTATGTCATCTTTTGTGAGTTCGTCAACGCTGGAAACGATGTTGGCACCTGTAGCCTTAGCAAGTTTTTCAATATCGCTCTTTTTGACACGTCTGGCAGCTGCTATACCATTTTTTGCAAGGTAATGTTGTGCCAGGTCATCAATACCCTTCTGGCAAAAGACCATGTTACATCCGCTGTCAATAACTTTCTTCACCATGTCCTTCAGCATTCTTGATTCCTGTTCAAGAAAAGCTTGTAGTTGGGACGGGTCGGTTATGCGTATTTCCGCATTTGTTTCCGTCTCCTTTATCTCCAGAGCAGCATCCAACAGCGCTATTTTAGCGCTCTTTATGTGTTTAGGCATGTTTGAGTGGACGATTTCCTTGTCAATGACAAGACCCTTTATGAGTTCTGTGTCATCAATGGAACCACCCTGTTTCTTTTCTATTTTAACATCACTTTTGTCTATGACCGTCTTACCATCCTTTGTTTCAGCAACGGTTTTTACAGCCTGAACTGCAAGCTTTGCCAGCGGCTCCTTTGCAGCTTCGCTTCCCTTGCCAGTCATGGCTGTCATGGCTATATTTTCAAGGATTTTATCATCGTTTATCGTTACGTTTTCAGAAGCCTTGTCAAGTATTTCCAGTGCTTTGGTTTTAGCAAGCCTGTAACCGCGTATAATCATTGTTGGATGAATATCCTGGTCCAAAAGGAGTTCAGACTTCTTGAGAAGCTCGCCGGTTATCACAACAGCTGTTGTTGTGCCGTCACCGACCTCATCTTCCTGCGTCTTGGCAACTTCAACTATCATCTTGGCAGCAGGATGCTCTATCTCCATTTCATTGAGTATGGTAGCGCCGTCGTTTGTTATGGTAACGTCACCAATGCTGGATACAAGCATCTTGTCCATGCCCTTAGGGCCCAACGTAGTTCTTATTGATTCAGCTACAGCTTTAGCAGCAGCTATATTGCGCGTTTGTGCGTCCTTTCCTGTAGAGCGCAAAGTCCCTTCAGGAAGAATAAATATTGGCTGTGTTCCGTATTGTCCGTTCATATTACATTACCTCCGATTCAAGATGTTTTAATATTACAAAAGTCCCTCAATTCGGTCCTGACAGCAGAGGGGGTGTTGGCATCGCTATAAGTCGGTTTTCCGAAAAGAGTTATTTTTCTCAGAGTACCTGCTATACTACTACCATCTCTTTTATCATAAACAGCCCATACCCATGGAAATGGCGCATGTGATCCACTATAAACTCTTTTGTAGTCTCTTTTGATTTCGTATCCATAGAGTTCTAAAACATGCTTTGCTCTTAATGTAGGGAAAAGTGGGTAATGCTTGACCTTTTCACGTGTTTCTTTATGCTCCCCATCTTGTGACCATACTTCTATTTTTGTCATGATAACACCACTTCTATTTTTTCCGCCAGCGCTTTTTTGAAAAGGGCTGAGTATACTTTCATGCACATATAAGATAGAAACCTTTAAAAGCGTTGCAAAAGCCAGTAGAATAATGTAAAGCAATAGGTCTGAGGAAGATGAAATCTTCTCCGACAGTCGCTTTTGCCGGCTTTTCTGGAAAAGCCGAATGGGCCGAATGAGATTTGAACTCATGACCTTCTGCTGGCTTAGACAATGACGATGTCACGCCAAATGCTTTGATTTTGTTTTTTATCAAAGCACGTCATATAAGACAGATGCTCTACCAAGCTAAGCTACCGGCCCGATGCTATGAGTTATAGATAAAAATCTTATAAGCTTTGTTT
>JBBSYB010000066.1:25105-26167 GCA_038045465.1 Candidatus Aenigmatarchaeota archaeon
ATGCTGCTGAATGACATCGAAGAAATGTTGGAAGAGAACGGCTATAGCTACTGTGAATACAGTGGCTGCTTTGATATAGCTGCCCGCCGTGAGTCGATTATGCTTCTTAAGATTCTAAACAATGTTGACTCTTTTCAGGAAGAGCAAGCAAACAACCTCAAAACACTTTCTAATGACTTAGACGCAAAACCTATGTTAATTGGTTTGAACACGCGCCGGGAAGCACTTTCTGATAACATAATATACGACCGCTTTGACATACCTACTTTTAGTCCCAAAACACTCGAAAACATCATTCACGGTACGCTGCCGACTATCTTCCGCTTTCGCGGCGGAATGTTCGTAGAAATAGATCCGGCTGACCTAAAAAAAGCCCGTGAAGAATCAGGCTTTAGCCAGTCCCAGCTTGCTGAGAAGGTTGGCATAACTAAAAAGAGTGTATATGAGCACGAATCAAAAAAGCTAAAAATCGTCTACAAAAACGCAGTCAGGATAGAAAAAGCGCTTAAAACAAGCCTCATAATGCCTCTTGAGTTGAAGATGCCCTACGCTGCAAAGATAAAACCTAGAAGCGCCTTCGAGGGAAAAATATCTCAAAACTTCCGGAGAATGGGGTTTGCTACCGATTTTGTCTATCAGAGCCCGTTCAATATGATAGCAAAGGAAAGGTCATTCATGCTGATTTCAGACGTCGACGAGAAAAAGAACCGTATACAGAAGAACCTGCCATATATTTCAGAATTCTCCAAAGTAACGAGAAAGTCGGCAATAGTAGTAACCAACGAAGAAATAAACTGTGATATCCCAACCCTGAAGGAAGATGAACTTCCGGGACTAAAGTCGAGAGATATTAGGAAGTTAATTAAAAAATGGTAATATAAAAAACAAAAATTTCAATTAGGACAATAAGAAAAAAACCAAAAAGCTCATATCAATTTATTTCTTCTTCTTTTTCTTTGCTGCCATTTTTATCACCATTATCAGATAAATGGCGTCATGTCATATAAATATTTATCCATGTTACGAAAAACATTTTTCTAAAATAAAATTAGAATAAAAACG
>JBBSYB010000067.1:0-5009 GCA_038045465.1 Candidatus Aenigmatarchaeota archaeon
CAGGAGCTGCAGGCCTTGCTTCTTAATGCAAAAAATAAGCTGACACAGGCAAATCGTTCCCTGGAGTCCAAAGACTATGCCTCTGCCGCACAGCTACTGGCTGATGCAAATGGGCTTCTGGACGAAGCTGCCCTGAAAATTAATACCGTAACAGTTCCGTTGCCACCACAGTTACTCCCTGGAATGGATATAGTGCTAATAGCTATTATCGCCTCGATAGCAGTTATTGTTGGGGTGTTTGTATATCTTCTGCTTCCAACCAAGGAAGTCACACAGTCTCAAAAGAGTTGGATACCAGAGGAAAAGAAAAAGAAAAAATTCTTCGATCGGTTTAAGAAAAAAGATAACAAATTAAAATGGTAGCTATGCAAAACAAATTAAGTCCCATGGACAGAGTCGTGATAATCGGAACATTCGCGTCTTTTCTCGTGTCGTTCCTTGTACTACGACTTAGCAGCTTTTCAGCTTCAACCATGGTAAATTCCCAGAACTACATTGTCAAGACAATGATTCTAAGCACTACAGGTATGACAACCCTTGATGCACTTTCTACGGCCCTAAAACCTTTTACCTACGTGTTTATCAGCCTGATATTTTTTGTCCTGGCCATTTCCCTTATGAGTTTTTACGGCTACAAAAACAAGAGCAGGCGCGTTGGCATAATAATTGGACTACTGAGCGCGGCAGCTGCAATTATTTTATTTGAAACAATCTGGGGTGTGTTTCTTGCAGTAGCTGTCTTTGTATGCAGTTTTTATTCAGCACAGTTTTCCAATACCTATTCAAAGGAGTTGAAGCGCTGGATATTTTTCAGAACAGGATCTAATACGGCAGGAAAAGTAATGTTTATGGCTAACATAGTGATTTCGCTCGGGCTTTTTTTAGCGGTTTTGCAAAGTCAGGCCGCCTATGAAGTCACGTTCCGCCATGACCTGACCGATTCCATGAGATCAATTGTTATGTCAACACCAGGTGCTTCTCTTTTGTCACAGGCTACGCTTGATCAGAAAATAGATACGGCCATATCTTCATCAACCCTGTTTCAGTCATATATAAGATGGCTGCCTGTTATGACAGCTTTCGGCGCCTGGGTAGTACTGGAATTTCTAAGAAATGTAATACTTGCAAATCTATCCGGTGTATTTACATTTATTCTGCTGAAAAAATCGGAAAATAAAAAATAGAGGACTTTGAATAATATACATTTCATTCAAAGTCCTTATTGTGAACTTTGACAAATTATAGGGTTAATCAAAGTTCTCAATAATTCGTATTTAAAGTCTATTTTTAATCAAAAAAATATGAAAACTATTTGCGAAATAGTTGCACAGGACATTTTACCCATCCTCAGGGCTGCTGTTGCAAAGGAACTCATAAACAGCTATAATCTAAACCAGAGTGAAGCCGCAAAACTGCTGGATGTCAGCCAGCCCGCAGTATCGCAGTACCTCCGGCAGCTCAGGGGAAAAAGCAGTATTATCGAAAACAAGGTCGTAGTAGTTGAAATAAAAGATATTTCTAACAAACTTTATCTTAAGCAGATAGATCAGTCACAGCTTGCGGCTAACATGTGCAGGATATCAAAAATAATACTTGATGATGGAAAGAGTGGAAACTTTCACAAAATAGACGACTGTGCTGCCTGCAGGTAGAAGCAGTCCCTACACTTTAATTATTTCCATCTTTCCCATAGGGTTCTTTTTTATTGATACCAGGTCATGACTTTCCAGTATCTTTGCCCATTCTTCTATCTGAATATGATGAACATTAAGTTTTCTTGCTGCTTCATCTGCACGCATCCTACCATTCTTGCTGACCAGCTCGAAAAAAATATCTATGGATTTTCCATAGCTAGGTTTTGGATCGTCCTCTATATGTTCCTTCAGGTCCTTTGCGGATACTGACGGGTCTTTTTCTTCCTGAGGTTTTTTGGTATGCTTTCTTTCAGGACGAATCTCCATAAAGCCATCCTTTGCAACAAGCTGTACAAAATCAATATTATCTTTTATTTTATTTGTCGCAGGTTTCACAAGCCTCTCGTTTATTTCCAAAGCAAGATCGGGAACAGGAACGCGTCTCAGCATTTTTTTATGCCTTTCAATAAGAAAATCCCTTTCGCTTCTCAGCTGTGTATTATCTCTCTGCAGGCGGAGTATTATTTCCCTCAAAGTTACTACGGTCTGGTTCATCTTATTTATGTTGAATTCCATGCGTCTTTCCATATCATTTATTTTTCTATCAAGATGTTCCACCTTTTCGTCCTTTGTGGAAAATATCATTTACTCACTGTAGAGCTATAATTATGAAATGCTTTTAAACTACTTTATGCAGGCTTTTTTCGCACACACGGATGTTTATATTTCATCGACACAAATAGAATACTATGGACTTTGCATCACGCCTTAGGGCAATGAAAATACAGGGAGCAACAAACATCACGATAGCGTCTATGAAACATCTCAAAACCTTCTCAAGGAAAAACGGTTTTGAAAATAAATTTGACGTAGAATGCAGAAAGATTATTGCCGCAAGACCTACAGCCGTTGTTCTGTACAATGCCCTAACGCGAGTAAAAAAGGAGAAAGACTGGAAAAGTATAGACCACATAATAACCGAGCTTGCAGAAGCAAGGGAAAAGGCTGCAAAGAATGCTGGAAAAGTTTTTTCTAAAAGAGAAATCATTCTCACCCACTGTCACTCAACAGATGTTATAGCAGCTCTTGTAAAAAACAAATCAAAGATAAAGGAAGTTATAGTTACCGAGACGCGACCACGTGATCAGGGGGTTATGACAGCCAAAGAACTTCTTGCAAAGAAAATAAAAGTGTCCTTTATAGTTGATTCAGCTATAAGTGACTTCATAGGAAAATGTGACGTTGTATTTGTCGGTGCCGATGCTCTTAGAAAGGAAGGTCTTGTAAATAAAGTCGGTACATACCCGCTTGCTCTCGTGGCAAAAGAAAACGGAAAACCATTTTACGTTGTGACAACTACATTTGCCATAGACAAAAGAAAAAAGATTTTTATGGAAGAGCGACCTGTAGCAGAGCTGGCGCACAAAGATCTCAGGGGCGCAAAGATATTAAATCCAGCATTTGATCTTACGCCATGGAAATACGTGACAGGTGTTATAACAGAAAAAGGCATTTCAAAAAACCCAAGGAAACTGATAAAATGAAGATGAAAATAAAGATTATGAATCTGGATGCAGGCGGAAAATCCATAGGCATAATAAATCATAAGGATGCTATGGCACTTGGTGTTCACCCGCTTGACAAGATAGTAATAAAAAAAGGTAGTAAAACGGCTACAGTGACTGTTGACACTTCAAAAAATTTTGTCAAAGCCGGCATGCTCATTGTTTATAGCGAAGTAAAAAACTTGATGAATCTAAAAAGCGGTGATTTGGTAGATGCTGAACCAAGGAAAACACTCCTGAGCAAGGCCTACATAAGAAAAAAGACAGATGGCAAGGAACTGAACTATCTGGAATTAAGGGAAATAGTTGACGACGTAATAGCAAGAAACCTAAATGATCTGGAAATGGCATCCTTTGTGACAGCATTGCATATACGTGGTCTTACCCTGAACGAGAGCATGGCCATGTCAAAGGCAATGATAGCGACTGGCAAAAAAGTAAAATTTACAGGCACTGTGGTGGACAAGCATTGTTTACCTGAAGATATACCTGTTATTGTAAAAAACTCTGGAGAAACAAAGGTTGAGAATATAGGAAAAATAATAGACTCTGTTTTCGAGACCTGCTCACCTTCTGATATAACAAAGAATGGCACTTCAGAATTCACTAATAAAAATCTTAGAAATCTACATGTATTAACTCATGATGATGATGGTAAAGTAAAATTTGTCCCAACTAGCGGCGTCTTTAGGGTAAAATCCCCAAAATATCTTGAAGAAATAGAACTTATCGGGAACAGAAAATTATGTTGTACCCGTGACCACACAATATTTGTACTTAAAAAAGGTAAAATCACAAATATCCCGGCGGGAGAAATAAAAGTAGGAGATTACGTACTAGTCCCATCAGGGTTTTCAAACAATAATACAATAGAAGAGATTTCACTTGAAAATTTCAGAACTGGAAAAAGGAATTATAGAAGCTTCCCGAATAAAATAAAAATCACAAAAGAATTTATGAGACTTATAGGCTATTATATTTCTGAAGGGTTCACCAATTATCAAGGGGTTTTTCTTAATTTTGGATCTCATGAAAAAGACTTGATAGAAGACAGCATAAAATGTATAGAAACGATATTTGGATTTAAACCGACTAAAAATTACCCGCATCCGACTGCGATTAGAGTATGCATGTACAGCCAAGTTCTTTCTGAAATATTCAATAAAATCATAAAAGCGGGTGACGACGCATTAAACAAAAAAATTCCCGGATTTCTTTTCGATGCTTCGGATGAGATGAAAAAAGAATTTCTCAGGGCACTTTGCAGGGGGGATGGCCACGAAAGGCGGGGATATGAAGAGATATATGTTACAGCTTCGAAAAAACTAGCCACAGACATTCAGTATTTCTTGTCACTCTTGGGAATCTCGGCCTCAGTTTCGGAAAAGAAAGAATCTGAGAGGATATTTTCTCTGAAATCAGGGCCTTATAAGTCAAAGACCCAAAAATCGTACTATATTTATACACAAGCGCGTGAAATATTTGGCGGCAGGCAAAAAGCAAATGTCTCTTTTATTAATCTACTGCCTATTCGGGAGCTGGGAGAAATAGATACTTCGGAGATAGGGTGGGAATTTAGACACGAATTGAAAAGACAAGAATATATGACGAAGCAAAAGCTAAGCAGAATTATAGGGAAAATAAAAAACAATGACGCTAAAAAACTTATCACTGGCAATCTTTCAGTTTTAAAAGTCAAAAACCGGAAAAATATTGAATCAAAATCAAAATACATCTATGACTTCAAGGTAGATGGCTATAACAGGTTCATAGCTGGAACTGGCCCAATGTGCATTCATAACTCTATTGG
>JBBSYB010000067.1:5109-13126 GCA_038045465.1 Candidatus Aenigmatarchaeota archaeon
CTTTTCATAAGAATAGAACATCCTCTTGGCCTTGACCCGCTTCTCCTGCCATCAGTAATGAGCAAGAAAAAATCCGTGGGATGCAAGTATCTGATTATTGATATTCCCACAGGATCGGGCGCAAAAATGGAGAAGAAAGAAGATGCGGAAAAAGTTGCAGCGACTTTTAAAGCCCTTGGCAAAAAACTTGGCATAAAAGTTGAATGTGCAATCACACGAGGAGACCAGCCCGTTGGCTATGCTATGGGACCTGCTCTGGAAGCCCGGGAGGCTTTGGAAGCGATAATGGGACGCTCTAAAAGTGACGTCATTGACAAGGCAACATCCATTGCGGGCCTGTTGCTAAGCATGGTTGGGAAGGGAAACAAAAAAACTGCCGAGGCGCTTATCAAAAACGGAAAAGCGGAAAAAAAGTTGCGGGAGATTATAAAAGCCCAGGGCGGAAACCCCAATATAAAACCAGAAAACATACGTGTAGGATCTTACAAATTCGATGTGAAAACAAATGTTAGCGGTATTATTGCTGGAATAAATAATGCTGCCCTTGTCGATATATGTAGCTCTGCTGGCACGCCTCAGGATCATGGAGCAGGAATTCTCTTGAACAAAAAGATAAATGACACAGTGAAGAAAGGAGAGACCCTGTTCACTATATACTCTGAAAAGCAGCAAAAGCTTACTTCCTCGATAAAGACGGCAAAATCTTACGATATTTACAATATACTTTCTGGAAAAAGAAAAATGCTGGTGGAAAAGTTATGAAGATATGCCCTAACTGCAAAAAGCCCTGCATAGAATTTTTCATTGGCTTAGAGACAGGCAACTACCGGTGCCCGTGCGGATACATCGGACCTATTGTAATTGAAGTCAAAAAAATAAAAAAGAAAATGAAGAGAAAGAAATAAGTTTATTTTGTGCAACATTCGTCTTCATATGTTTTTACAGCTCTTTCTATTTCTTTTTCAAATCCTACTAAGCCTTTGGGAATCAATTCCCTCTCAGCCTTCGCAAAATACAAACCGCTATGGGACCCGAGCCTCATGTGCATTCTTCCCCTTTCATTCTTGTCTATCACACCATCCCTGTTAGTGTCTGACAGGGCTTTCAGATGGTCCCATTTATCTTCTACTCTTAATTTATATGGTTCTTCCAGAAGCCGCTTTTCATATACCCTTTCTCCATAAAGCTTCGCCTGTACTAGTCCGTATCCAGCAGCACACAAAGCTGCCACGACTGCCACATATTTTATTCCCATTTTCATTTTTAACACCTCTCAAAGTTTCGACTTTCATAGAATAATAGAATAAAAACTATTTAAAGGTTTCGAGTATCACATGAAACTAGAAATATAGACTTTTATAGTAAAGTGGAACAAATATAGAGTATGCCGCAATTATTTGACGAGATTTTGAACAAAGCGCTTTCCAGCGATGTCAGGCGGGAAATACTTCTAAGCCTTGAGAAGAAGGACAAGTACCTGACAGAGATAGCTCAAGAGATAAAAAAGAAGCCGCAAACTATTGGCTTTCACCTGAACCTGCTTGAGGAAATAGGACTGGTAAAAGGCGAGTGGCGGGAAGGTAAAAAGTACTATTCGCTTAAAGAAAAGAAAATTCTGGATTTCTTGAAAAAGCGTCGCGTCATACCAGAGGAGTTCAGGCCCAAGCCGCCGCATGAGATAGTTCTTGACATGTGGGATGATATGAAAAAAAGACTTGACAGGATAGAAAAAAGATTAGACAGTATCGAGAAAAAAAGAAAGTGATTAGGAATGAAAAAATTTCTTCTCGTGATTCTTGACGGTGCAGCCGACGAAGGCCGAAGTGCATTTGCCGCGGCAAAAAAACCCTATCTTGATATGCTAGCGTCTAACAGCACCTGTGGACTGTGGTCAGGCCCGCACGCACCTCATTATAATCCCAGAAGCATGTCGAGTGTTGCGACGCTGGAAATATTGGGGTACTCTTATCATGACGAGCCAGGCCGTGGTTATCTGGAAGCGCTTGGTTTGGAACTAAAGCCAGGAAAATCACTTTGTCTGAGAGGAAATTTTGCTTGCGTTGACAAAAATATGAAATTCATTGATCGCCGCGCCGGACGTGATGAACACGGACTCGATATGTTGGTCAGAGACATAAACAAAAGAATAAAATCCATAAAAGGTGTAAAAATAAAGGTCCATCGACTCGTTGGCCATCGTGTAGTTGTCGTGCTTACCGGGCGAGGATTAGATAAACACGTAACCGACAGCGACTACGGTAATAGGGCAAAGGAAATAAAACCACTTGAGCATGGAGCAAAAAAAACAGCTGAAATCCTTAACATTTTTGAAAAGCAGGTTCATTCCCTGCTATCTGGCCATAAGATAAACAAAAAAAGAAAGGTTCCTGCTAATTACATGATTTTGCGCGGCGCCGGCTCAGCTCAGCCCGTGAGAAGCTTCAATAGCAAATATAATGTGAAAGCATGCTCTATCAGCGGCGTGAACATAATACGTGGCATTTCCCGGTACCTTGGTATAAGCATTATCGACGTGCCTCTTAACCAGCTGGAAAATGATCTTCCTCTACGCGCAAGAAAGGCCATAGACGCATTAGATAGATATAATTTTGTGATACTACACATAAACGGTGCCGACACCTATTCCCATGATAAAAATTTCGCCGCAAAGGTAAAGTTCCTGGAGAAAGTCGATGCAGAAGTTTTTTCCCAGATAACAAAAATGCGCTCGATGAACATAGCAGTTATAAGCGATCATGTTACAAATTCAAAGACAGGCGAGCATATTTTTGGCTCTGTACCTTTTCTTATTTATTGTCCCGAGGAAGATATAGAAGAAGGATGCAAGTTTGACGAAAAAAGCTGCAAAGAAAGTTTCATAGCCGATAATCCAATGAAAAAAATCTTGTATACGTGATAACATGTACATAATAAAAGCCGATGGAAGAAAAGAGGAGTTCAGCGAAGAGAAAATAATAGGAACCTGTGTAAGGGCTGGTGTGTCAGATGTCATAGCCAGAAGGATAGCAAAAAAGGTAGCCGCATCAGTCCAGGACGGCATGACGACTCACAAGATATACACTATGATTCTTGACGAACTCGACAAGGCAAGTGGCCAGTCGCTCTTTGCATTGAGGGAAGCCGTTGCAAACCTGGATCCCGTAACGTTTGAATTGTATATTAAAAAAGTCCTGGAAGCTCATGGTTACAAATGTACCTGGAACAAGCTTATACAGGGCATGTACGTCGAGCATCAGGTCGATCTCATAGCAACAAAGGAAAAAACCTTTCTTATAGAATGCAAGCGCCATTTTAATCCACACCGCTTTACAGGCCTTGGCATAAGTCTCCAGGTGGATGCACGGCTCAACGACATAGTAATCGGAAACAAAAACGGCAAGAATAATTACAAATTTGACGCTGCCTGGGTTGTTACGAACACAAAATTTTCCGACCATGCCAAGCTTTATGCAAAAGGCATAGGAATACGCCTTACAGGCTGGCGCTATGAAAAGGAATTTTCGCTGGAAACTCTTATACAGAGCGAGAAAGTTCTTCCGGTTACGCTGCTGAAAGCTGATATATCAGTCCACCGACAGCTTATTAGCAAAAAGATAATAACCCTCCAGGATTTGCTGCGTGAAAAGCCTAAAATACCGAATTTAAAGGATTTGGTAGCCCAGGCAAACGCGCTCTTGGGCAAGCTTTAAATATGGTCCATGGAGTATAGGTTATTTGTTATGAGGGATCAGAGCTTCGATTTATCGAGGAAATAGCGTATCGAATCTGGTTACTTATACGACTCTGGCAGAGGAGAATCTCAGGCTTAAGACCACGTCTTAAGTTGGTGTCCTTTGTGATACCTTAATGAGCTCTGAATCATGCCGGAGTCTATCAAGGAATTTAATAATTAGCGTAAGTATTCGGGTTTTTGCCCCTAGTGCTAAGTCAAGAAAACATATTCATAGAGATGACCATTATCTGGTTAACGAATAAACTGTAGCTAATGCACCCACAGAAGCAGCAGTAAGCAGAGCAGCAGCATATTTCTTTGTCTTTGGTGACTGGTTTTTTATAAAATTCGGCAGCCTTTCAGATTCCTTTAGCCCTGTGAAATCTCTGAAGGAATCAACTGCGTAGCCTGCAACAGGCCCGGAAAACAATCCCATTAAGGCTGATCCAGCAGTTCCTATTGCAATTTCTTTTATGTTCCGCGAACCTGCTGCATAGTAAAATGGTGGTTGCAACGCTGAAAGATAAACGAAGTTATACAAGGTATCGTGCAATATTTTGACACGTTCGCTTGCACTCTCGGTAATTCCGAACATTCTTTTTGATAAATCCCTGCCTTGGGCGTAAATGCTGCCGAATCCTACATATGTAAGCACTGAACCAAGAATCCTTGCGTGCATTGAAGTTTCGCTGGACATACCTGCTGGTCCCATTTCAAGCGCAGTATACATAGGGTTTGTGACGGTAATGATTGCGGTCGAATCGATAAAATGATATTTCAGTGCATCAAAGAGTTTCTTCATACGCAAGACATGATTAAAAACTTCTTAAATATTAAGATTTTTTCACTTCTTCCCTTAGCTGACACGCCTTGCAAACTTCTTGCGAGGAGGGCTCGCCGCATTTTGAGCAGTCTTTTATGTTCTGGGGTTCTTTTACGAATCTCACTTTTTGGCCGAATTTGACAATCTGGTTCTTGGTGCCGGGGTGCTTTGCTTCCATTTCATTGATAATTGTCTGGACATCACGACGCATATTATCAAAAGAATAAGGACATTCACCTTCAAAATAGGGTATGTTATTTATAATGGCATAGGCAACCAGCTCTTTTTCAGGAATATTTTTGAGCGGCTTTATTCTCGGCACGAATTTATTGCTGCCATTTTTTCTTTTTATCCTGCCGACATCGCCACGCATAACGTTCATTAAGACGCTTTGCGCTTCATCGTCCAGATTATGGCCCACAGCAAGCTTTGTAGCACCTAACTCGCGGGATTTTTTATTCAGCATGTAACGCCGGAAAACGCCGCATTTTGTGCAGAATTTACTTTCTTTCAGCTCATCCAGCGAGGCACCTATTTCATCCTTGAAGGAAAAAACATGGTGTTCAATTTCCATCTCTTTAGTCAGGTCTGCGACAACAGCTAAGCTTTTGTTCCTATAGCCCTTTATGCCCTCGTCTATCGTAATCGCAAATATTTTTATGGGAACTTTTTTCCTGAGCTTGTTCATAAGGTGCAAGAGCACCATAGAGTCCTTTCCGCCGCTAACACCAACAGCAATACTATCGCCTTTTTTGACCATATTTTCCTTTGCTATGGTTTTTGTAAAATTCCTTTCTATCTGTCTTGTCAAGCATAAGCCACAGTAATGCCTGCCTTCGTTTAGACGCAGATAGACAGCCGGCTTCCCGCAGTTACATTTTTGAGAATTCATTCAACCACCAGAAATAACAGCAATTAGTTCAAGGGCATCATTGTCTTTTAGAGGCTCGTCCTGAGGTATAAGTTGCCCTTTTCTCTTGACAAGAACAGTTTCGGAGTTGATTTTAGCTGAATTGAGAGCATCTTTTACAGTTTTACCCTTGACAAGAACCAGCTTCCCGTTTATTTTGACCTTCATTTTAAAGGTTACTGTTATAAACAGATTAAAAGGAAAAGCCAGCGTCGCATAACTTGGTAAACTTTTCAGAAAAGTTTAATCAAAACGGAAAGTTCAAGATATTGCGCCAGTCTCGAAGTCCTTTTGCAAGCAAAAGCGCTTGCAGAAAACTAAGACAACTGGTGTCCTCTGGACTTGCAGGTTCAAACCCGGAGAAGGGATATACCTTCTCAAGGGATTACTCATCCCTTAGGTGAGAATATTATCTCATCTTGGTGAAAGTCCTGCCGCTGGCGCTTTTTACTTAAGCTTTTTAAGATAAGCGAGACGTAGTAAAGATATGCCGGACAATTTTTATCGCCAGCTTGGAACAGGCGTGGCAAGCCTGACATTCGGTGTTGCACTCTCTATATTCATATATGCAGCTGCTTCTGGGATTGTAAGTGGCTTGCAGGCATGGTTTCTGTTTGCTACGTCATTTTTACTAATGCTTAGGTTCTGGTGGCGATATAATGAACTCTTTGTTCGGTTTATGCCGTCGCGTACATTTTGGCACTTTCTGTTCGATTTTGCGATATCATTTTTTGGCATCCTCACTGTATTAACTGTGGGCGATCTGCGGACATGGGCACTGCTTAGCGCACTTGCTATGCTGTTATCCGCAATAAGATGCGGGTTGTCATGGCATGAAGCAAAGACTGCAAAACCAATGCTCAAAAAAACATTTTTGGGTGCCATTGCAATGTTGGTTATAATGGGTGCAGTTTATGCACTCGTACCTATTATTGGACATGTTTTGCTTGCAGAGGCTGTATTTATTCTTGTCTTAATTTTTGTTATATATTCTTCGAGGAAGTAGTAATCGGCGCTTCTTTATTTCAACCCACATTACGCATCTTTAAGAACCAAGAAATACGTAGTTCTATTATGGCTATAAACTGGAAAGCTGTTTTAATAGGAGCCATAGCCTTTATCGTCTTAGGAATAATCCTGGGCTTTGTACATTCAATTCTGGGATTAATAGGCGGAATACTAGGTGGCGTAATAGCAGCCTGGTATGCTAAGGTCAAGAAAGCGAGCGAAGGTCTAGTAGTAGGTCTTCTCGCAGGCTTGATTGGTGGCATAGTAGAGGGTATTATTGCAGCAGTACTTCTTTCAGCAGCCTTTACTGCTCTCGGATCAACTGCTCTCGGCGCAGCGGTCGGAGTTGTAGGCATTGTTGCAATGGCCATCATCGGTCTTATCCTTGGATTGATAGGCGGCGTAGTAGGCTCCTTCCTTGTAAAGAAGAAATAGGGTTTTCTTTTTTCTTTCCTTTAATTTTCCTTTAATTAGAGGTTTTTATATTTAGTGAGCTAGGTTTTGATAGCAATAAACAAATGCCGAGATGGCGGAACTTGGTAAACGCGCTAGCCTTGAGAGCTAGAGTGCCTATGGCACACGCAGGTTCAAATCCTGCTCTCGGCGCTTTTTTTATTATAAAGTTGTAATTCTATCGTAATTATCGTTATTTTTTGCCTAACACAATCTTTATTAACGGGCCCGAGCCATTTTATACAAAGATATACAATATCAAAAATGGAGGAGAGTTTAAAATGGTGTTAGTCGACATCTTAGGCGAACTAACCACAAATACAGTTAATTTCCTGCCGAACCTTGTAGCTGCTATAATACTTCTGGTAATCGGTTTAGTAGTTGGCAAGGTTGTTGGGAGAGTTGTCAAGGAAGTCTTGGAACGAGTAAAGCTGGACTACTACATAACTGAGACGCACAAACCCTCAATAAGCGTTTCGAACCTCTTTGCAGTCATAGCAAAATGGTGGATCTACCTTGGATTCATCACAGCAGCTTTGTCCCGTGAAGTACTTGGCGTAACTGCCCTATCCCTATGGATCGCCGAAATAAACGCCTTCATACCAAGAATAATCGGAGCCGCAGTCATCATGGTTGTCGGTTTCGTGCTGGCAGAATACATAAAGAGCCACCTGAAGAAGACAAACAGCCTGTATGGAATACTCGTTGGCAAAGTATTGTTTTTCTTTGTCCTGTACGTGTCCATCGCGCTGGCTTTGCCTATGTTAGGAATATCAGCAGCACTTGTGAATAACATCCTGCTGGTGATCATAGCGTCGGTTGGCCTTGGTTTTGCCCTGGCATTTGGCCTTGGTACGAAGGATGCGTTTGCTGACATTTCGAAGAGATATGTCAGAAAGCTCAAAGTTTAGGAATTTTTTTCTTTTATCCTTACTTTTTTTACTAATTAGAAGAGAGAACAGACCACGTGCCATTAATTAACACATTTAATACTTTGTTTTCAATTCTAATAGAAGAAATATGATGAAAAAATAACGTTAGTTATTTTTTCTTTAGAAGTGCGATGGTAGTCTAGTCTGGTAGGACACGA
>JBBSYB010000068.1:0-20930 GCA_038045465.1 Candidatus Aenigmatarchaeota archaeon
ACTTTCTTTTTGCAAAAGAAAGGAGTTATGCCATCAGGTTTTTCTTTACTTTCTCGTAGAAGTTCTGTTCAAAGAGCGTTACTATTTTTACCGGTGTAGCCGCCTCTATCATAAAAGTCGAGTTCTTCTTTACGTACTCACCGCCATGGCCATCTATGACCAGTGCGCAATCGCCTCCGGCTATGCTTATTTCGATTTTTTTGTCCTTTGGCACTACCATTGGTTTTATTTTAGAAAAGAACGGGTAAAGTGGTGTTATGCCTATGACTTCAAGGGAAGGATCTATCATTGCGCCACCCGCTGAGCTGCTATAAGCTGTCGAGCCAGAAGGTGTGGAAAACATGACTCCGTCGCCTATCATGTCAAAGACAACGCCATCGATCTTGAATTCAACATTTAGTATTTTTGACGGCCTTTTGCGGCCGAAAGCTATTTCATTCAGTGCAAGAGGATAATCACCGCGTCGTGCAGTGATGTATTTCTCGATCTTGCCTTTTGCAATCTTGCTGCACCTCAATCGCATGCGCTCTTTTATGGTGTAATCTTTTTTCAGTACGCGATCTATGCTGTCCAGTAGCTGCTTGAAACTGCAGCTGCAGAGAAAGCCCTGGCCTTCCAGTTTCACAGGAAGTATGGGAACATCTGTCTTGTGCGCGGTCCAGAGAAAAGTGCCGTCGCCGCCCAATGTTATTATAAGATCGCCATTGAATTTTCGTATCGAGTGCCCGATTTTGCGCAGCCTTAATGCAGTTGAGCGGTCGAAATTTATCTGGGCCACCTTGTCCTTGAGCATGCTTTCAAGTTTCTTCGCCGATTTAAGGCCTACTTTGTTCTGTTTCGCAACGATAAGCACATTTTGTATGTTCTTTTGCTTGGCTTTGCTAATTTTATTGTTTTTGTCTCGTTTTCTTCCTAGTCTCATATACAAATAGTTGTAAAATAAAGTTAAAAAAGCGATCAGTCTTAAGGCAACGCGTTTTTAAAGACTTTTATCATACAACTTTCATGGTTAATGAACTAGAAAAATTATCCGAACCTGAGCGTACTGAGTTTTTGCAGCTTTATCGCACACCCCCGCATGAGATGACAGAAGAGGGTTGCGCAAGATTGGATTATTTTGCTTCCAGAATAGATATCAATAGATACGAGTTTCAGCTGAGAAGAGAACAAGCAGGAAAACCTCATGATACTATTTTTCAAGTTATGTCGAGAGAACCATACACAATACGCTTAATGGAAGGTGAATTTGAAATCCCTGCTGAATTAGTTCCAACAGAATTAACTTGTCTGCCAAGCGAAGATTATGTCGCTGATTGGGCTTTTGCAAAAATCGCAATTGACTTAGATACAGGCAGAATAACTCATTTTAGATTTAATAGCTACTTAGAAAGAAGTGTTGATGAAAGTAGTATAGCAAGCATTGATGACGCACCAATAGGAGATTGGCCTAAAATAAAATAGACTTATGTTTACTTACTTTAACCGCCTTACCAGATAAACAACGCCACTGTTGTCTTCCCAGTAGTTGGGAATCTTCGCGGCCGCAGTGAAGCCGCATTTTTTGAAAAAATTAACGGCCGTGACATATTTGTCGCTTGTCTCTGCCAGGACAAGTTTCAATCCTCGTTTTTTTGCCCTGTTTATGATGAAATTAAGCAGTATATTGCCAAAACCCTTGCGCTGGTATTTTTGTGGCACCACAAACCAGTCCAAGCGCGCTATGTGAGGATCATATTTGAGTGACCAGAATCCGCCGGCAGCAACTATCTCATCCCCCACCTCAATGACGTAAAACTCCTCGAACTTGTAGGGAACTTTTGCATCCGGGTCAAGGCTTATCTTCATGTCCTCCAAAGCCTTTTTCGCGTCCGTCGGCCCCATTACATCGTGTATAATAGCAACTATCTTTCCGATGTCCTTTTCCTGCAGCTTCCGGATATTCATAGTTATATTAAAATCTTAATCATACTTATAATTAACAATTCGCACCAATTCGTGTTCTGAATTACAATAATGTTTATATAAGGTATACGAGATAACATAACTGGGTTAAAAATTGGTGTTTAGAAATGAGATTTTCATTATTATCAAAAAATGTGCCATTGGGGGAAGTAAACGGAGTCGGTTATGAAGCCAGAAGAAGACCGTTAGGAGAATATAGATTCTTCGCTGGAGATGCGGAAATTCCAATAAATGAAGTGCCACTCCAAATCAGAAGAATAATGGCCGATGCTTATCTAAAACGGCAAGTGCGGAAAGAAGAACGTTACGCAACAGCCTGATTATTTCTTGATGGACTCGCCGGGAGTCGAACCCGGAGTTTCTTGCATGCCATGCAAGCGTCATTCCGTTAGACCACGAGCCCTGAAAGGCTTAACCAACTTCAAAAATTTCCTATGTTCATTAACAAATAAATAAACACAATTATTTCCTTTTTTGCTCTTTGACACGTTATTCTTTATTTTAAATAAGTTCAAGAATGCAGATATTTGTTTAGCTAACTTATCAGAAGAAGTGTAATATGATATTCTCATACCGTTTTTACTAATGCAAAGCGTACCATCCGTATCTAAAAGTCCTTTAAGGAAACCCAACACAAAATCCTTATTTTTTCTATAGTTAATTTTCAGATATGCCGTATTTGACTTGTCATGACTGTCGAAATTTATATATCTATGAAAAAAATTAAAAATATCCTTAGAATTTGTCACAAGTATTAATTTTGTAGGTCCGTCTCTCGTAATAAAGAACTTCTTACCGAAACATCTTTCGTACAAATCTTTCACGTAAATTAGGTAGTTTTTATTATGCGTACCAAAATGTACTCTATTCTGATAATGATATCCCTTTGGATCAAAACTCTGGCTGCCATCACCAGTAAAAATTCCCACAACTTCCCCAAGTTCTCTATCAGAAACAAACTTAATTACAGGAGGTTCGAATGTCCTGCCTTTTGTTTTTCTAAAATAATAATAGATTGTGGTTTTGCCAACTCCTAGCTCCTTAGAAATATAATTCAGTGAACTTCCGTTCTTAATCAATTTTCGTATTATAATTAATTGGGAATCAGTTAGACGCATTCAATACATGTGATCACTCACTTATTTAAGACTTCGGGTTCAAATAGAGCTATAATAGCTTTTTCCCGCTGAGACCCAAAGGCTTTTATCCTTCAAGTGTATAAAATCTATGCAGGTGTTTCTGTGACAAAGAAATTCTATTGGGAAAAGGAAGATGAAAAAGATATATCTATAGACATACCAGGATTCAAAAAAGACGAAATAACAGTAAAGCTCGCTAAAAATATGCTTACAGTAAGTGCTTCCAAGAAAAGCACAAAAGAGGAAAAAGGCAAAAACATTTACAAAGCCGAAGCCTTTAGCTCGTCGTCTAGCAAGTCAATAACACTGCCGGCAAAAATTAATCCTGAAGACTATCAGATAGAAATAAAAGACGGAAAAGTGGTTCTGAAAAAGAAGAAAAAAGTTGAGAAATCGGTTTAATTTAATATAAAACCTTTTGCCTTGCGTATTAGTAGAGAGTTGATTTCTATCAACAACCACCGTTTAAAAACTGTGGTATAAAGTTATGTAGAAAATATTATTTAACGGTGGTTGGGATACAAGGATATGAGGATTTCAAAGAAATCCTGTACGCATTAACAAACGTTAATGCCGTATCACAAATAATATCTTATTTCTTTCTCAACCATCTCTTAAGATAACAAAGGTTATCTTAGAGATTCAAGTCAGCTTTGCTGACTATGAATCCAAAAATAGGTAGTATCCTTAGTATGTCAATGATAAAAATAAAGGACCTTACAAAGAAGTTCAACGGCTTGACCGCCGTTGACTCCATAAACCTTGAGATTGAGGAAGGCGAACTTTTCGGCTTGCTCGGACCTAACGGCGCTGGAAAAACAACAACCATAAGCATGCTAGCCACCATAGTCAAGCCAACAACAGGAACAGCAGAAGTAAATAATTTTGACTTAAAGGAGCAGGATAAAATCCGTCGCTCCATTGGGATAGTGTTCCAGGATCCTAGTCTTGATGATGAGCTTACTGGTCGTGAAAATCTGGAGTTTCATGGTCGCATGTATCATATGCCCAGCAAGCTGAGAAAACAGAGAATAGAAGAAGTCCTGAATCTCGTCGACTTATCTGATAAGGCTAACGTAATTGTTAAAACCTATTCCGGCGGCATGAAAAGGCGTTTGGAAATAGCTCGCGGCCTTATGCATCATCCAAAAATATTATTTCTCGATGAGCCCACGCTAGGACTTGATCCACAAACCAGAAGAAAGATATGGGAATACATAGAAAACTTGAACAAAAAAGAAAAATTAACCATAATACTTACAACCCACTACATGGAAGAGGCTGACTACCTCTGCAATAGGATAGCTATCATAGATCACGGAAAAATGGTTGCTTTGGACAAACCAGAAAACCTAAAAAATGTGATAGGTGGAGATCTTGTAATTCTTGAAACAAAAGAGACAGAAAAAGTGAAAAAGCTTCTAGAAGTCATGAAATTGGATTACAAGGAAAAGGAAAATACATTCACCATAAAAACAAAAAACGCAGAAAAGCTCATACCAGAAATTCTAGCAGCAGCCAGCAAGGACAAAATAATCGTGGATTCTGTCAATCTAAAAAGGCCGAACCTTGAAGATGTTTTCATTCACTACACAGGCCATGCAATAAGAGAACAAGAAGCTTCCGATGTCGATAACATGCGGATGCGCATGAAAGCAGGATTTAGGAGATAATATGTTATCCGATATCTACACACTTTGGCTCAGGGAAATGCTTAGATTTGTAAGAGCAAGGTCCAGAATAATAAGCAGCATTGCAATGCCATTTTTCTGGCTGGTCTTCATAGGTGTAGGCATAGGCTCGTCTTTCAAGTTGCCAGATGTAAATTACATCAGCTTTTTGGCGCCGGGAATAGTTGGCATGACTGTTTTATTCACGTCCATATTCACTGGTGTATCAGTTATCTGGGAGCGTCAGTTCGGTTTCCTGAAGGAAATGTTGGTAGCGCCAGTGTCAAGAACTAGCATAGTATTAGGAAAAACTTTTGGCGGTGCAACCATAGCGCTGATAAACGCGTTTCTCATGATATTAATAGCGGCTGCCTTTGGCATAATAGCTTTAGGTCCTGGAATTCTGCTGTCAATAATATTCATAGTATTGACTTCCATGTGCTTCGTACTGATAGGCCTGATAATAGCATCAAGAATGAGAAGCATGGAAGGTTTCCAAATGATAATGTCATTCCTGATAATGCCTACCTTCTTCCTCTCCGGTGCCATATTTCCGCTGGCAAATACACCGGGATGGATGCAAATCATATCATTTCTAGACCCACTAACATATGGTGTTGACGGTATACGGGCTTCGCTAATAGGAATGACGGTAATGCCATTATGGATAAGCGCTGTAGTATTATTGGCTATTGACATGGCGCTGGTATTTGTATGTGCCTATTTTTTCAGAAAAAGTATGTAAAAAATAAGATGGACCCGCCGTAACATAAGGTTTCAGGTAATTTTCCCGGCTCGGTTAATTTATAACCTTTGTCTCCAAAAATTGTTCTATGAGACTTTGCAGTGCTTGCCTACTTGGAATAAGATGTCTATACAACGGCAAAAGCAAACCAAATGAAAAAGTTTTGACCCTTGCTAAAAACGAAGTCCTTATTCCTGTTTGTCCAGAACAGCTCGGTGGTCAAGCAACACCAAGGCTGGGCGCAGAAATCAGAGAAGGAGATGGTTACGATGTTTTGGACAAGAAGGCTCGTGTTATCGAATCTAATGGAAACGATGTTACCGATTTTTTTGTAAATGGTGCAAATGAGGTATTGAAAATAGCGCAAACATTTGACATCAAGGAAGCTATCCTCAAGCAAAGAAGCCCTTCTTGTGCTTCTGGACATATTTACGATGGCACCTTCTCAAAGACAATGATTGATGGCGACGGAGTTACGACAGCTTTGTTGAAGCGAAATGGAATAAAAGTCATTTCTGAGGAAGAATTATAAATATTTAGTTAAAAATGGACCCGCCGGGAGTCAGGCAAGTGGTTCAGATTACCATTTCTCTATCTTAAGATTTTTGATCCTGCCAAAATGCTCTATATTTCTAGTAACGATAGTCTCTCCATGAAGAAGCGCTATGGATGCTATGGCTATATCCTGAAAATCAACTGTCTTCCCAGTTTTTTTGAGGCCTGAAGATACTTCTGCAGCTTTCCAAGAAGCAGGTGAATTAAAGCTATAAGATCCAAATGCTTTGAGCAGATTCTCAACCTTTTCCTGCTTATTTTTGTCGCGCATGAGCATGGCTCCTTCGAACAACTCAAAGGCATTTATCGCTGTAGTATTCAGTCTCTCTTCTTTTTTCTCCAGCTTATCCATGTATTCAATAGCCTTCTCATCGCCTCTAAGAATGCCTACAAGAATATCAGAATCTAACACTACCATGTAAGGTCTTTCCTTTTTTTAATTATATGCCTGTCATTCAACACGATGTCAAATGCCTTTTCAGCGTCCTTGTCTTCTTTGAACACACCAATCGAATCTCTCCAATTAGATATGGCAGGCTTCTCCACAGCAACTCTTTTTACAACATCAGAATAAGACTCACCAGATCGTTTGAGTCGTTCCAAAACATTAACTGCCTCGTCTGACAATGCAACGTTCTTTGACATACATATACATATACATATGTATATTTAAAGTTTATGGACTCGCCGGGAGTCGAACCCGGAGCCTCCACGTTTCTCGAAGCCTTTTCCTGCTGGTATTCTTTCCGCCAGCGCTTTCTTCTAGAAAGGGCTGTGCGAACGTGGTGTCAATATGGTCATTCGATTTCCATTAGACCACGAGCCCAATTATAATCTGAATTCGATCTTTCTTTTCTTAAGTTCGTCTTTTGCAATCTTTTTAGCACTTTTTGAATAGAAATAATCCGGACCATCAATATATTTGGCGTGTTCGTAGTATCTTTCAAAATTCATTTTTCTCCTTCTCATACCAGTCATAATACCTTTTCTTGAAACACGCCAAAGCTTGTCTGCATCTCGCATTATTCCATCATTTTTCGATAAAAACCCTTTACGTGTATCATGACCATCTATTATTTTAGATATTTCCTTTGTAAGGCCAGGTTCGTAATTAATCTTCTTGAGTATTTTTCTCGCAAGTTTGGCGCCAGTTTTTTCATGTTTTATTCTAATTTTTTTATTCTCTTCTTCTGTTATTTTCTCGCTAACAGGCTTCATTCTTTCCTTTCTTGGTATTTGACTCCAGCCAATATCATGCAAAATAGCAGCTGGTATAACAACTCTCGGGTCTGCCTTCTCAAGTAAAACAAGTTGCTTAGCAAATTGTGTAACAGTATTGACGTGACCTATGTCATCCCGTTTATCCTGATAGGGTAGGGACAAATCCCATATGGTACTGAATACTTTTTCATTTAGCTTAGAAATTATAATATTTGTGATTTCCTCTGGTGTCTTGTCTCCAGTGTTTATAACCAGATCAGTTTCCTTTGCTTGGTGAAAATAGTCAAAACCATAAATTTTCTTCCAGCTCGCACGTTCTAGCCTTTCTTTTTCTACAACTTTTTTCATGGCATCTTTGACTGGTATGTTATCTCGTTTAGCGTAGCGTTCTGCTCGAACCTTTTTGCTTGCTGTCAGCCACACTGTCAAGTCATGTTTCTTTATTAGGTGTATGCCCAGTTTTCCATCTATAACAACATTGCCCCTTTCAGCAACATCATTGGCAAGTTTGTCAGAATCATGGTGAAATTTATTAAGAGTTTTTTTATCGAGATGCCACATTTCTATGCTTTTGTCCGTCTCCTTCTTTGATTTTTTCGCGTGGCGCTTGTTATAGTCGCCGACAGAAAAATGTTTTAGTTTCATTTTTTTAGCCAGTAGTTTGGCATTTGTTGACGATCCACAACCAGGCTTTCCAGATATGACGATTACAGGCATAATATTAATTGAATAGTCTGTTTAAAAATCTAATATTCAAGTTTCTAATATGGAATACGAAGAAGCCAGAAAGCAACTTACCCATAAAGTGGAAGAAAAGCTAGATTGGAAAGAATTAGCTACATTTGTTCCAAACAAACTCCTTCCCGTATACAACTGGTTTTACTACAAGGAAGGCTTTTCAAAAGAACTTGTAGACCTCCTGATAAACATGCTTGGACTAAAGCAAGGTGATACAGTGCTCGATCCTTTCTGCGGATGTTATGATGATGAAACTGAAGTTCTTACATCAAACGGCTGGAAGCATTTTAAAGACGTTCAGCCGGAAAACGAAATAGCAACACTCAACCCTGCAACAGAAGAATTGGAATACCAAAAGCCCATGAGATTTTTCCACTATAAGCATAAAGGTAAAATGTGCCGCATCAAATCAAAACAAGTAGATTTATTTGTCACGCCAAATCATAACATGTTTGTAGCGCTAAGGAAAGCCTTAAAGCCAAAAGAATTGTGGAACTATAAGCTAATTAAGGCTGAAGATATGTTTGGCAAGAGCGTAATTTACAAAAAGAATTGTAAATGGAATGGTTCAGAAAATAGAATATTCAGATTAGGAAAAAAAGAATTTGAGATGGATGCCTGGCTTTTCTTTTTTGGTTTATGGTTAGCAGAAGGATCGGCTACAAAATATAAAAGAAAAGGTAAGAAAGGGTTCTTTTATGTAGTACAAATCAGGAATACAAAAAATGAAATATTGAAAAAGGCTGCAGAAGCATGTAAAAAACTTGGATTTAATCCCATAATAACACCGGGCTCTAAAATTAGGATATATAATAAAGAACTTTATGAGTACCTGAAACAGTTCGGCAAGGCACCTGACAAATTTATTCCACAAGAAATAAAATCACTTTCTTCTAGACAATTGAATATACTTCTCGAAGCATACTTGCTTGGAGATGGTAATTCGATGTTAGTGAAAAAACAGATTAACCCAACTATTCGTTGTTGGACTGTTTCAGAAAAGTTAAGAGATAATATACAGGAAATAGCACTAAAAATCGGGTATAGTGCAAATTATTCAAGAAGTACAAAAGTTGGTAGAGAAAGTATTTTAAGGGGTCGTAAAATAATTTCCAGGCATGATGTATGGATGTTGACAATAATAAAAAAGCACAATAAACCAAGAATTTATTCAAAAAGATCTATGTGGGAAGGACACAAAATTATAGAAGAATGGGTTAATTATGAGGGAGATGTATGGTGCTTAGAAGTACCAAATCACGTTCTTTATATAAGAAGAAATGGCAAACCTGTATGGTGCGGAAATTCGGGCACTACTCTTGTGGCATGCAAGCAGGCTGGCATCAACGCCATAGGACTCGACGTGCTGCCAACAGCCATATTTGCCAGTCAGGTAAAAATAGTTGAGTATGATTCAGAATCACTGCGGGAAGAGGCAAAAATATTATTCCGTAGAAAATTCCACCAACTTAACTGGGAGTTTCCAAAAATAATGCGTGCTATGATAAACAAGTACGCGCTCGCTGATATTGCATTCTTTTCCAGCCAGATAGACAGGCTGAAAAACAAGGACTTCTTCACTCTGGCTCTCCTCAACGCTTCCATAAAAGTCAGCTATGCCTGGAAGGACGGCGGCGTGATAAAGATAAAGAAACACCCGGTGCCGCCGTTGCGCAGTTTGTTCCGGAGGGTTGTTTATCGTATGATAAAGGACGTGGAAAATCAGGAAAAAACCAATGCTTCTGTAACAGTGAAACAAGAAGACACAAGAAAGACAAGCCTTCCAGATAATTCCGTAGATGCTGTAATAACAAGTCCGCCCTATCTGAATAACATTGATTATACAAAACTTTACGCAATAGAAGATTTTTTCATGAAGATGCGACACGTCCCGTCACTAAGATCTTTCCTTGGTATAAGAGATGGTAAGGACCAGGAAGAAGCATATTTTGAAGATATGAAAGAAACGCTATCTGAAATGTACCGGGTTTGCAAGCCAGGAGCAAGCGTGGCAATAATTATAGGCAATGCTTGGCTTGGCAAAGAAGTAGAAAGTGATTTTATTACAACTCATATCGCAGAGAAAATAGGCTTTTCTGTAGAGAAAATCTTCGTTCTCAACAAACGTTTTGCTTTGGAGAACAGGACAGAAAAGAAAGGCGTCTTGAGGGAAAGCTTAATAATACTAAAGAAGAATGAATGAAAATGAAAATAACATTTCTCGGCACCGGAGGCGGCCGTGACATGATGATAGCCCAGACGCTTAAGACCGGCGGCCTGTTTTTCGAGACAGAAAAATCAAAATTCATAGTAGACCCGGGTCCTGGCTCGCTCGTTCACGCCGTGCAGCTTGGTCTTCAACCGGAAAAATGGAACGGTGTTGTGCTAAGTCACTTTCACCCAGACCACGCAACGGACGCCAATGTATATCTGGACGGCATAAAGGAACCGTTCCTGGTAGCAGAAGAGCATTGTGTACTTAATAAAAGACAAACAAAAGCCGACTTTGATTATTATCCCTGTGTTACGCCCTACCACCAGGCAAAAGCCAAGCTTCACATAATGAAGCCTGAGGCGAAAATTGATGTGAACGGAGTAAAATTTACTGGAACAAAATGCAACCACTACGACCCTGCCATAGGATTCAGGATATCTGCCGATGGTGTAGAGGTAGGCTACACATCAGACAGTGCCTATTACAAAGGTATGGAAAAATACTACGATGGGTGCAAGCTATTGATAATAAACACAGTCATACCAAAAGGCCAAATTGCAAAGCGTGCCGGGTACATGAGTGTCGACGGCATAATAAGTCTCCTAAATGCAATGAAGCAAAAGCCCCAGCTTGTTATCTTAACTCATTTCTCGTTCTGGCTCATGCGTTCAAATTTGTGGAAACAGGAAAAGATAATACAGGATGCCACAAAAGTGAAAACAATACATGCTGAAGACTTTATGGCCATCGATACAAAGACGCTCGCCGTAACCAAGTATCGTGGACCTGGTAAAGTATAGCCATCATTGCTATTTTTGGCGCTTATAAAATATATTAACGTAATAAATCATTATCGTGATGAAAATGGAACCCAAGATAAAAGAGAAGAATTGGTCAAAAGAATTTGAAAATCCTATCTATGATGCATGGAAAAAAAGTGATGTGTATAAATTCAAGAAAAAAGGCAAGCTATTCTCCATAGACACTCCGCCACCTTATGTCAACACACCCATCCACATAGGTCATGCTTTCACCTATACTCTCATGGACATGTTCGCCCGGTTCCATCGTATGAAAGGCGAATCCGTATTATTCCCGCTGGGCCTTGATCGGAACGGTTTGCCAATAGAAATGGCTGCGGAGAAAAAATTTAAGATATCTCTGGCACACACACCAAGGGAAAAATTCATAGAGCACTGCAAAAAGCTCCTTGAAGAGTCGAGTAGCGAGTCAATCGATTCTTTTCTAAAGCTGGGTATAAGTTTCAACTCCTGGGAAAAAGGGAATGATGTCGGAGACATGTATTTCACCGACTCGCCTGAATATCGGGTTTTGACGCAAGCAACTTTCATCGATTTGTGGAACAAGGGTCTGATATACGAGGACGAGCACATCAACAATTACTGCCCTGGCTGTCGCACGACGATAGCTGATGCTGAGATAGAATACGCTGACCTGTCGTCAACATTTAACGACATAATATTTAATGTAAAAGAGACCGGCGAGAAGATAATAATAGGCACCACACGTCCAGAGCTCATTTGCACCTGCGGCATGGTCATATTCAATCCAGAAGACCAGCGCTACAAATACCTTGACGGCAAGACTGCTATAACGCCGCTCTTTGACAAGGAAGTTCCCATAAGAAGTCACCCATTTGCAGAAATGGACAAAGGAACTGGCCTGATGATGATGTGTTCCATGGGCGACCAGACTGACATACGCTTCTTTAGGGAGATGAAATTGGATCCCGTAATCGCTATAGATGAAAATGGGCATATGAACAAGAACGCTGGATTTATTTCAGGTTTGTCTGTGAAGGATGCGCGCGAAGCCGTAATAAATGAGCTCAAGGGCAAGGAGCTCCTTGTGCGCCAGAAGCAGCTGGAGCACAGAACACCCATCTGCGAACGCTCAAAACATCCTGTTGAATTCATCTCCATGCCTGAATTCTACTTGAAGCAGGTGGAGTTCAAAAAAGAAATGAAAGAAATCGCGGAGGAAATGAGTTTTCACGCCCCCCACAGTCGCCAGATTTTGCTGGACTGGATAGATTCCATAACAATTGACTGGCCTATATCACGAAGAAGATTTTATGCGACAGAAATACCAATCTGGTATTGCAAATGCGGTGAAATCTTGCTTGCAGAAAAAGGAAAGTATGTCCAGCCCTGGCATGAGCAGCCACATAGTAAATGCAAGAAATGTGGATCAAGCCAGTTCCGCGGCGAAGAGCGCGTATTTGATACTTGGTTCGATTCTGCCAATTCGCCTCTATATATTCTGAAGTATGGCACGGATTTTTTCAAGCATGCACCATGCACACTCCGACCGCAGGGCAAAGAGATAGTGCGCACCTGGCTATTCTACACACTGCTCAAAGCTTATCATATGACAGGGAAGACCATATTTGATGATGTCTGGATACACTACCACATAGTCGACGAGAAAGGCAAAAAGATGTCAAAAAGCGTGGGAAATGTAATAGACCCGCACAAAATACTTGAGCGATTCGGCGCTGAAACATTCCGCATCTGGTGCGCTGTCGAGGGCAATCTAACAGAAGGCGACCTTAAGTGTTCCTTTGAACGTATAGAGGGTGCGGGAAAAACACTTACAAAAATGTGGAATGTGGCAAAATTTGTCTCCATGTTTCCACAGGGAAAGCATACAAACTTACAGCCACTGGACGAATGGATAATAAACGAAATGAACACTCTTGTAGATTACAGTGAGAAATACTACAGCCTCTATGATTTTCATAATCCTGGAATTCGCCTTAAGAACTTCCTGTGGGAAACATTTGCTTCGCACTATCTCGAACTGGTTAAAAACCGTGTTTACAACGAGCATGGAAAATTCACCAGCAGCGAGCAGACATCTGCTTTATTTGCGTTGCATTATTGCATGCAAACCCTGCTGAAACTGCTTGCGCCCGTGGTGCCATTCATAACATCAAAGATTTACAACGACCTCTACGAAAAAGACATTCATCTCGAAGAGTTTCCAAAACCATTACACGTAAAACATTTTACTGACTTTTCCAAAGAAGACCTCATGGAATTGAACAGTAACATCTGGAAATTCAAAAAGGACAATGGACTTTCCCTCAAGGCAGAGTTGTCAGATGTCGTGGTACCGGAAAAGTTCCGCTGCATAGAGAAGGATTTGATTGCAACCCACTCAATAAAGAGTATAAGCTATGGTAATTTAACAATGAAAGTCTAGGTTATAATTATGTCAAAAATCGCCTTGAAAAAACTCATAAAACAGCTCGGTGCCATAAAAGGCCGCCATACTGAATTGGTAACGGTTTACGTGCCTGTTGGCGCCAACATTCATGAAATAATCAATCAGCTACGCAACGAGCAGAGCACGGCAGAAAACATAAAATCAAAACCCGTCCGCAAGAATGTCGTCTCAGCCTTAGATAAGATTATACGCGAGCTTCAGATGTTCAAGAAGACGCCACCTAACGGTTTGGCACTCTTTGCCGGAAATATATCGCTGAAGGAAGGAGCAACTGATATAGAGGTCTGGACCATCGAGCCTCCTGACGAAGTCAAGGTAAAGATGTACTGGTGCGACCAGAACTTTGTAATGGAACCTCTCGAAGATATGATAAAGGAAAAGCAGATTTACGGAATAATATGTCTCGACAAGAGTGAAGGTGATGTAGCACTTCTTCGCGGCAAAAAACTTGAACCAATAGTTCATTATGATTCCATAGTACCAGGAAAAACACGTGCTGGCGGACAATGCCTTTTACCAGATACGCTTGTACAAATGGGTGATGGAAATATAATAGAAATAGACAAAGTGAGCAATCCACATATCGTCAAGTCTGTAGATTTTTCTGATACAACATTGAAAAATAAGCCTGTTATAGAGAGGTGGGAAACAAAAAAGAATATGAAATATATAATAAATACGAAATTTCCCACAACACAAATAGAATGCTCAAAAGATCATAAATTCTTTAGATGGGGTAACAAGATAGAAGAAGTCCCAGCAACAGAGCTTAAAAAAGACAATTTTTTGTTAATGCCTGAAAAAATAGATGTAGAAGGTGAAATACAAAGTCTGAATGTTTCCAACCTGTACAATTCTTATAAGATAAGCAAAGAAGGCAGGAATCATATAAAGCATAGAAGAGAATCTCTAAAGTTGCTGCAGAAAGAGTTAGCTAAAAACTCAAAAGTCACGCAAACAGCAATATCAGTAATAGAACTGGGTAAAAGGGATATAAAAATAGAATTTTTGACAAACTTATGCAAAAATCTTGATGTAGAAACAGAATCTTTTATACGCCAATTTTGCATGCCTGTTAGCGATACAAGGCTTCCGGAAATTCTGAATGAAAATTTAGCAAATTTCTTAGGCTACTTTGCCGGAGACGGGTCCTTTGAAAATGAGAGAATATCATTATTCGATGCTGATAGACAAATTATTGAATATTACGTCAATCTGGCAAAAAATACATTTAATTGCAACTCAAGCATTACACATAGAGAAAATAAAGGTCACTATGTTGGCAGAATATATGGAAAGCCGATGGTAAAATTAATAAAAAATGAGTTCCCTGAATTAAAACATGCTGTGGATACAGAAATTCCGGCTAAAGTCCTTAAGTCACCAGACAGCGTATTGGCAGCATTCTTAAGAGGATTTTTCGACGCAGAAGGTTATGTAAATAAAGAAAGGGGAATAGGACTTGGAATAAATAATAAAAAAATGGCCAGACAGGTGCAAATAGCTCTTTTAAGATTTGGCATATTAGCGTCTCTTGTAGAATATGATAACAGAAGAAATCCGTACAGCAAAAAACATAGGTTTACTATAGGAATAACAGAAAGAAAATCACTAGAAATATTTCTGAACTCAATAGGATTTAATGCTGCTTACAAAAGTAAAAATCTAATAGGGATCATAAAAAACAAGTCAATAAAAAGCAGCACTAGGCAGATATTTTTGACTGGAGAAAACGTAAGAAAAATAATAGAATCAGAGGGTTACAAAGTATCTGACTTCCCAAAAGTTACCAATTTCTTTAGGAATGAAAGATTAATGAGTAAGGAAGTGTTCAAAAACTCCATTATAAATGAAATTAAAGATAATAAAAATTTATATAAAAAACTTGAAACTATTATGAATTATAATCTTATTCCTGTAAAAATAGCTTCAATTAAAAAAGTAGAAGAAGAGTTCAAAATGGTCGATATAGAAGTCAAAAATTCTAATTTCATAGCAAATGGTCTCGTTGTTCATAACAGTTCTCAACGTTTCTCCCGTGTTAGGGAAGGCATGTTAAACGACTGGCTCAAGAAAGTAGGTGAAGCAGCGAACAAGATTTTCGAGGAGCACAAAACAGAAGTGATTGGAATAATTGTGTCCGGCAGCGGTCCGATAAAGGAAATATTCATGAAGGAAGACTATCTTCATGCTGATGTCAAGAAAAAAGTAATAGGCATAATTGATACCAGTTACACCGGTGATTTCGGCCTGCAGGAAACAATAGAAAAGTCAGATACGCTTCTCAAGGAAGAGGAAGTCACCAAGGAAAAGAAACTACTGCAGAATTTCTTCAACGAACTGCAGAAGCCGCACGGCCGCGTTTCCTATGGCATCCATGAAGTAATAAAATCAGTCGAAGCCGGAGCCGTAGACCGCATAATAGTCAGCGAGGCAACCACGATGAAAGCCTATGATCTTATCAACCCGCAGACGCAGGAAAAGAAAATTATCTTTGCCTCTGTGAAACCAAACGAGCCGGATTGGGATCTGATGGGTGAAAAGGACCTACCAGACTTCCTGGAAGAACTGGCAGACAACTACGGCAGCAAAGTCATCGTAGTTTCCAACGACACTCGCGAGGGCCAGCAGTTCCTTGAGCTCGGCGGTGTTGGCGCATTGCTAAGATACAACATCTAGATAATTATGTCCCTCATTCAAGAAATTCGTAAAGATTTGAAAGAGAAGTCTAATCCTGCTGAAATTAAGAAATCCCAGAGATTCTTCAAGGAGAAAATAAAGGCCCATGGAATAAAAAGCGCTACCGTAATGACAATAGCAAAAAAATATTTTCCCCGCGCCAAGTTGATGTCAAAGCAGGAAATTTTCCTTCTCTGTGAAGAGCTTCTCATGTCCGGCTACAACGAACAGGCGTCAATAGCATTCTACTTTCTCTTCAAGCTGAAAAATAACCACGAAAAGATAGACTTCAATACATTTGAAAAATGGCTGAAAAAATATGTTGACAACTGGGGCAAATGTGATGACTTCTGCACCCACGCACTAGGACACTTTATTCTTACGTTCCCCGAATATATTCCTGAACTGAACAAATGGGCAAAATCAAGCAACCGCTGGATGAGACGTGCGTCTGCTGTAGCTCTTATCTATTCGGTCCGTAGGAAAAATAATTTCACTCATACAATAAATATAGCCAACATACTTCTCCGTGACGGCGATGACATGGTACAGAAAGGTTATGGCTGGCTGCTGAAAGAAGCGAGCAAAAACTATCCGAAAGAAGTTTTTAGTTATGTTTTGAAAAACAAGCACGTCATGCCGCGCACAGCACTGAGATATGCCATAGAGAAGTTGCCACCAAAGCTGAAAAAAGAGGCCATGAAAAAGTAATTTTGGAATTTAAAAGGATTGCCATTATTTCTTAATTCTGGATGTTATGCCAAGAAATACTTATGTTCAGGCAATAAGCACCAGTAAGGTGAGAAGTTATCTTACCTGCCCCTACATGCATTTTCTCGATACACAAATACGTGAAGCCAACATTCCAATGACTGCTTTCACTGCGAAACAATATTGGCTTAAAGATGCCATGAGGAGGCTTTTCCCTGATGAGCAGCATGTTGGTCCTGACCTTGCTGATATCGAAGACTTGCGCGGCGAAGAACTCGCTGAATATTTGAATAATCATTCGCCAGAAGCCTTTGGCAATGCCGTAGAAAATCTATGGCGAATGTTTGTAATTGACGGTGACGGTCGTGTTCATGGTAGGGAAGTTGCCTGGAGATATCATGATCAGTGGGAAACAATTGCACACCAGCTAAATACCGCCGGTGTCAATTTCTACAAATTTCTAATGGAAGAAGGTCCTCCTATTCTCGCACTCAATAACAAAGATGTCGCGTTCTATCATGATGCAGACAAGTTCGTTGTACGCTTTGACGCCGTTAGGAAAGGTCCGGTTGTATGCAAATATGGCGGCAGAAAAATGGACCAAAGAGAACTGGACACCGACTGGCTTGCGACGTTGCAGACTTTCGCTTTATCAACCCTTGCCAGTCAGAGTCAAACATATAGAAGACATTTAGGTGTTAGAAAAAGAGAATGGCAAGAAATAGTGCCGGAAATAACTTACAGATACTACAATCTTGCACGAGGAGAGATAATGGAGAGCACCCGAACCATTGACGCCATACCAGAAATGTTGAAAACAATAGAAGAGGCCGAAACAGGAATGAAAACAAAGCCTGTTGCAAAACCGACACACAAAAATTGCTCTGCCTGCAGGTACAACGTGCTAGATGCGGCAGGAGAAGTCATCTGCAAAAAAAGAAATCCTAAAGTTCCTACTCTTATGTTAAGGAATTCTTTGACAGAAAAATCTGTTGGTGTGGAAGAAGAGAGCGAAGGCGAAGAATAACTAAAGTTCTAACACATCGCCCAGCTGCGGTATCCATATTTCGCCACTGAACATTTTTCTGAAATCATCCGCCTCTACAGTATGTATTGGAATAAGCACTTTTGGATTCACTCTGTTAATAGCATATGCAGTTTCCTCTCCTGTCATGTGTCCATTTATGTGGCTCTGTGGCACTTCAAATATTTGGCCGCTATTGAAAAGATCTTTCGGATCTTCAAGATGTATGAGATTTAACTTCTCCAGCCAGATTTTCAGAATTTTTTCATCAAGTTCCATTTCTTCCGTATATGGCTCCGGATGTGACCGGGTATAAACACTGTCATCCAGCATATCCATGTCGGAAAGTTCCCTTATCTGCCCGCCGGACATGCTTCTTATATAATGTCCCTGATTTCTTTGTAGTTCTTCTTTAGTTATCCTGTTTCTATGTTCAATGTATGGTCTTTCCCATTTTTGATAATCCCTTTCAGGATCTGGATATTCTGTGTCAAGGGTTCCCTTGTTTTTCTTTGGCATGTATATTCTGATAACATCTGAATTAGTTGTGGGATAGCCAAATACGCCGCTGAACATGTCCAGAATATAAGCCTGTCTGGCATCAATGACCAGCTTTCTTCCTGTTTTTCTTGCGATCCAGTAAAAAGTTAACAAACGATCAAGATCGCGAGGAGGATAGCTTGCAACAACAAGACCTTTCCGGTCTCTGATAAAATCGCTTACATTTCTTACAATATCATCCTCAGTACCAGGATTAAGTTTGTTTATGAGCGAACCTTCACACAGCATATAGTCAGGGTGTAGTTCAGCAGCCCTTGCCAAAAATGCTTCTGTATCTTGTCTTCGCCTGCCTCGGAAACGCATGTCACCCGTATAAACAACAATACCAGCAGAAGTATGAATTATGAGGCCACATGCGCCAGGTAATGAATGGTCAACATAATGAGGTTCAACCTTGATGTGCCCGATGTTAACTGGTTCTGGTGGTTTCAATGGTTTTATGTTTCTACTAGTTCTTGCAATTTTTCCCTGCAGCCAAGTGTAACCAGCTTCCCTGAGCCTAGGTGTTTGTTCAAATGCGTCCTTGAAATCAATAAATTCGCTGAAAGACGCGTTGCCTGTTTCCTGAATTGAATGGAGAAGCATTTTTGTGTAGCGATCCATGTAAACAGGAATGCTTGGATCCAGAAAATGTATGCCAGAAGCATGATCAAGATGTGCATGAGTTAGAAGAACAAAATCAACAGTTTTTTCTTCAATAGGAACCCGTCCCATGTATTGCAAATAGTCTGATCTGTATGCTCCGTCGAATCCTGGGTATTTATCGAAATCAGGATAAATACCGATTTTAGTGAGTTCCTGAAGGGATCTGAACTTCTGGGGAGATGCAGGAAAAGAATAATATTTCCCAAATAAATCAAAATTCATTCCAAAATCAAGAAATCCTCTCACACTCCTATCCTCGAGCAGAAACTGGTTACCCCCACGCTGGTTAGCTCCACCATAGAAGTATATACGAGCATCGGACATTTGAAAACTATGAAAGCAAGTTTTTAGAAACCGACCATATTTGCAATTACAAAAGGATATCAAAAAGATATCAAGAACATCACAAGACAAGTATCGTTTTTTTATAGGTGATTTCCAATCAGATAAGATGCCTGATATACTATTGCTGGACTTCGACGGCACTCTTACGGACACTGAAAAAGAGGCTTCGCCAGCACTGGAAAAATGGGATGAATTATTTTCTGAACGTACAGGAATGCCTCTGAATGAAGTCAAAAAGAAAATTGAAAGAATAAAATCTAAAATAGTATCTGACCCAAAAGCCGGATGGACCGTCAACGGTTATGTCATGGCTCCGGCAACAGCTGATCCGTATGTGTTGCATACAACAGCATATCAGACGCTAATTTCCTCAACAGCAGGAAGAATAGATGAAAATATTCTTACAGGGATTTTCCATGATTCCTACCCTTTCTCAGCTACTGTATTTCGTGAAGGTGCAGCGAATTTTCTTGATGCTCTTCTCCAAAAACTTTCAGTTGTCATAGTAACGAACTCAAGTACAGAGCCAGTTGAGGGAAAGCTCATGAAGCTGGGAAACTATCCTATTCCTGTAATAGGCAACGCCAAAAAATATGTTCCAGACCCTGCATCAGTTTTCTTGCCTAAATATGTCCATTTAGAAGGATTTCCAAGACCGGTTGTATTAGCAAGAAGACACTATAAGGAAATCCTAGACGGATTTAATCCGAAGGAAACAGCAGTTATGGGCGACATATACGAGCTCGATCTGGTCGTGCCAGAATTTCTAGGATTTCGTGTGGTACAGATTGCAACTTCAAACACACCGTCTTATGAAATTCAGCATCACCGCGGCCGCCCAAGAAACTTTTTCGCAGCAAGTTATAGCGATGCACTAAGACATCTTGAAAAATAGATTCACTATTAAATGGTTATGTTCACAACAGGCACGTTTTCTGCACCCGGTGTAGTAGCCTTGAAGTAGTCTCTCTCACCAAAGCCAAACCATCCAGCAATTATATTTGAAGGGAACACCTTTGTAGCTGTGTTGTATTCCCTAATAGCATCATTATACCTTGTTCTTGAAACCGAAACCATATTTTCCGTCTCTGTAAGACTATCACTCAAGCTTTGAAACTGCGCGCTGGTCTGTAGGACCGGATAGTTTTCAGCCACCAGAAGTAATTTTGATATGGCGCTTTCTATCTGGTTTGATGTCTGAACTTGTTGATTCACATCAGGCGCTGCCTGCCACTGTGTTCTTAGGGTAGATAATTCCACTAGCGTGGATTTTTCGAATTTTCCAGAAGCCTCTAGAGTATTAACAAGATTTGGTATCAAATCAACCCGACGCTGATACTGCGTCTCGACATTGGCCCATGAGTTGTCAACGCCCTGGTTCAATCTGACTAGAGTATTGTAGGAGCCCCAGATTGTTCCAACAAGTATCAAAATAATCAGAACTACTATACCGATTCCAATCCATTTC
>JBBSYB010000069.1:0-2298 GCA_038045465.1 Candidatus Aenigmatarchaeota archaeon
TTTTACTTTAGCTGCCAGGCATTCCCATCTTCTTTTTTATGTAGCCAACAATAGGACCATAACGCTCGCCTGCACAGCGTGCAAAACATACCTTTGTCAGGCGCTCATCAAAGTCGCGTTCATAGGGCCCGCGCTTCGCCATTTCAAATGTCATGGAAAATTTGTCAAGCATCTTGGAAATTGCGCTTTCATTTTTCACCGCATAAGTGGGCACCTTGCCTTGAGGCGACTTATAGACACCAAGAAGCTTGTCTATGTGATGTTCCATTTCCTGCTGCTTTGCCTTAAGCTCGAGCAGCTTGCAGAAAACCACGTTCTGCGTCATGAAAAACATGTTGACATCAAATATGCCGTCCTCAAGCTCCTCGCCGGTCGGCATGCGAATCCCTGTTTTCTTTATCGTTATCTGAAAAAATGAATAGTAAGGTTTGTGGATCGTAAGCCACCCATCGTTGTACATTTCTTCTTTCTGCTTCTGAACCCATTCTTCAGTTATCCAGGGGTATGCGTTTATCAGACCAAATTCTTTGCCAAATATGAGGTTCTGCTTGGTCCACTTGTCATCCACTTTTAATTCCCATTTTTCCAGGTTTTTGCCTGATGTCATTTTCGCCATGTCCTCGCTGCCGCCCTTGTAGAGTTCTGGCACTATGAAGTCCTTCCAGACATAGAGAACTATCTCCGCTGAGGAAGTAGCTGTCCCGCCGCTTGTTATGAAGAATGTTGCGGCATTTCTTCGGTTACCTTCCCTGGCCAGGCCCTCTTTTATCAGCTTGTGCCTGGCAATATAGGGCTTGAGCCACTCCTTGTACTGCTCAACAGACGCTTGTCTGGCTTTTACAAGCTCGTGTATCCGGATATAGCGGTTTTTTATCTCTGGCCCGAATATGTTTTTCCATTCCTGATAGAGTTTGTTCTTTGTGATAAGGATAACGGCTTCTGCCTTTGAAACATCCAGCAAGTTCTTTACCTTGTCCGGATCCATGTCGCTGTCTCCCATTTTGATGAAATCCGTTATAAGTGTAGGCCATCTGCTGATTATGCTTCTCATGGATATGCCCTCACCAGTATGCATATCTACCTGGTCAATGAACACAGCCTTGAGTGAGTGATTGTCCGTGTTCTTCTTTATCAGCTTGTCCCTTTTGTCACCACCAACAAGACAAATGTCGTCCATTTCCTCTTCCGGATGATTGTGTTCCTTTTCAGTCTTATCGTCAGTTTTCATCCATTCCTTAGGCGTCTTGTAGCCCAGATAGTGAAGAAATTCGTGATAGCGCCGTCTGTCATGCATGAGCAGTTCCATGTCTGCTACTGATTGAGAAACAGAAACAAGTCCCTGTTTTATCTTTCCCTCCAGCTCCTCCTTTTGCTTCTGGGTAAGCTGGTAATATTGTGCATGGACAGGCGAAACTTCTATCCACTCGTCAGACTTTTGCAACTGATATTCCCACTTTTTGAGCCAGAAACACAAACTATAGTAAATGCCTGAAACTGAACCAGGCGACCCTGTAAAATCCAGCGAAATATGTGCCTCAAAAGGCCCTGCAGCTATGGCATGTCCTAACCATTTCGCCCCAGCCATGGACATTCTCTTAGCCAAATCTGAATTAAGAATATCACCCCTCTGGGGATTACGCTCCAAATTACCAAGAATCCACTTTGGTTTTTTTGTTTCCGATTTTCCCATATTTCTCATTCCTTTCTCTAATTACGTAGTAGCCTACGGTCACCATAGGTATAATATCTGTTATTCCTTTTGGCGGCTATAAAGTTTTCTTTACTCGGCTAGTTCAGCAGGTTAAAACTTATCACATCTTCTTTGTATACCCATATGGCTAAATACATGGATTTATGAGGAGACGGGATCCAGATGAACATTTTACAATAAATGTTCATCTTAGATATGTCTTAGGATTTAGAAAAACAGGAGATATGCACCTATGATTATCAGAATAAGTCCGATAAATATGCCTGCCTTTGACATGCCCACTCTCTGGTAGTCTGGATTGACGTCAGGGAAGCCGATTATGAGGAACAGTCCTATCCCTGCAAGAACAAGCCCGGCAAGTTTTGTAAGTACCAGCGCGAGAGTAAGCTTTGTAATTATTATCCACCCGCCGGCGATAATAGCCGCGATGGCGACTAGCAATACAAGAATAAGATTTTTGTCATTCAAATCACTTTCAAAAGATAACCATATACTAAGAATTCCAAACGCCAAAAGTACAGCAGCGACTATTATGTCAAATACCATAAACCATTATTGTCCTTGTGCAATATTTAACTTTGCTTTTG
>JBBSYB010000070.1:0-4873 GCA_038045465.1 Candidatus Aenigmatarchaeota archaeon
TGAACACACTCTGTTCTATTTGAAATATTAGAAATATTAAGAAGCATAGCCATAAGATTTTCTGTTATTCTTACGTTATTTACAGATCCGACAATGGAGCCATTTTTAATTACAAAAATTCCATCTCTTGGTATTGTAGAAAAGACGCCTGTGTAGTAACTTTGAAATCTGGTGTACCATACATTGGTAACGTAAAGACCTTTATCAACGCCAGCGAAGAGTTTTTCTTTTGAGGTTTTGCCAGGTTCAAGTATAAGGTTATTATACCGCTGTGCTATTATGCCGGCATTGGCTGTTGTCTTAGTTCTGTATTTTTTAGCAGAAGAGGTGTTGTGGAGGTACGTTTTTAGTACGCCATTTTTGATGATATTGGTTATTTTCGTCGGTACACCTTCATCATCGAAATGTGAAGAGTTGAAGCCGTTTTGGAGGCGGCCGTTATCGGTTATGTTTACAATCTTACTAGCAACCTGTTTTCTAATCTTGCCACCAAAACATGAAAAGCCGGAGTCTATGTTAAATGTTGTTGAGAATTCTCCAACTCTTGATAAAAGATTTCCTATTGCCATTGGCGCAAATATAATATTATATTTTCCAGGCGTTCCATTGACAGGGTTTTTTGCAAGTTTTGCAGTTTCACCGGCGCTACGCCCGGCGCTTTCCGGATCAAACCCTTTTATCATGCAGCTGCACGAGACCGAATGACCAGATTCATTCTGTTCATTGAATGCACGTATTGAGAGTTGCACCCTGGTTGTTTTTTCTTCTGCGTCGACACCATAAGATGTCTCGACGTGCCTTTCTGAAAGCTCTTTGTAGAAAAACCCTGCTGCAGTTTTGCTGTTTTCAGACGCGGCATCCAGCGACGTTTTTACTGCTTCCACAGAATCATAATCAGCAACATTTTTATCATAAATAGCATTTACATTTTTGTACTTGAATGGGCCTTTAGCAAGTCCGGAATATTCATTGCTCGGTTTGGATTTTTTGGCAGCAAGCACCAACGACTTAACCGCACCGGCTAGTTGTTCTTCCGTCAGACCAGAGAACGTCGAAGAAGCAGTCGCATTTTTGACAGAAACAAAAACATTATGACGTGTTACAAGCCAGTTCTGCCCAACACCCACAGAACCATTGGAAAATTTTATTTGTGATGACTTTTGTTTGATAGTTTCTATTGCTACATCATCAGCGCCATTTTTCGTTGCAAAGGAAATTAGATTCATAGTTTATCCCAACATTACATTTTGAAGACGTATGTGTGGTCCGCCAAAACCAACAGGAATGCCCTGCATCGGTTCACCCTTGCCGCAATTACCTACGGTAAGTTCAAAATCTTTTCCAACCGCATCGACTGCAGACCAGAACGCTGGAGTCGTTATTTCCAGAGCTGGCCTCTTTACGAGGCCTTCCAGTGAACCGTTTTTTATTTCATACGCTTCTAAACCAACATACCTTTGGTTGAATCGCTTGTCATCGATATTCCATTCCATATAAGATTTAATATAAACACCCTTTTTGACATCAATGATTTCATCAAATGTGCAGTTGCCTGGTTCGACAAACGTATTTGCCATTCTTACTATCGGTTCGGCAGCCCAGCTGTTGGCACGTGAAGAGGCATTGCTCTTTATTCTGAATTCCGCTGCCGTTTCCCTATTTTGCAAAAGCTCGTTTATCATACCCTTTTTAATCAGATAGCGTTTGCGTGCTTTCACACCCTCATCGTCATAAAGATAAAAACCAAAAGAGTTCTTGACAGTTGGGTCGTCTACGAGGTTTACGACATTGCTTCCTATGCGAGTACCAATACTTTTCTTCGTGACAAACGAGCCGCCGGCATTCGCTGCCTCACGTCCTAGAATCCTGTCAGCTTCATAAGGATGACCACAGCTTTCATGCGATGCTATACCTACCAGTTCTGGCGACAAAACAACACTCATGCGCTCCTTTTTCATCGAAGGCATACCAGGTATCTTTGCGAGTATCTTTGACTCCTCGACAAGTTTGTTCTCAAGATCCCATTTTCTAAAAAATTCCCATCCACCAGTATTTCCAAAATGTTCCATTCGCTGCTCGACTTCGGTAGACTTTACAGCTACTAGGCAGAAAAGCCCAACTCTTGGTACATAGGAATATATTCTAGAACCTTCGGAGTTGCAGTAGTATTTTTCACGGCATTCTGTTGATAAATCAAAGAATCTTGTTGAAAAATTAAGATTTGTCGAAACTAATGTTTTGTCAAGGGAAATAAGCTCTTCCATTTTTTCCTCTATAGTCACATCGGAAAGTTTTTTCTCCTCCTTTACTAAAAACTTGTCTTTTATTGGGGTTTCCTTTGACATACGTAGTGGATTTTTTACAATTTCCGCGGAAGACTTAGCAAGTTTAACAGCACGATCAACCGCTTCCTTCATAGCCTTATTAGAAAAATCATTTGTAAAGGAAATGCCAAGAGAACCTTTTACTAGGATACGTATGCACATACCGGTATTACGAGTGACGCCGACAGTTATCGGATCACCGTTCTTTAATATGATGCTGTCTCCTGTAACGTTTTCTATGCGTACATCTGCATAGTCACAACCAGAAGCCATAGAAACAACTTTCTCAGCAATATCATGCATAAAATCACCAGATCACAGACGCTTTTGACTTTTTGTTGTCCATATTATTAAAGCTATGTTTTGAGAAGAGAACCAATAAGCATTTATTTCATTGCAATTGTCTAATGATAATTATGAGCATATTCAGAAGCTATGATATCAGAGGAATTTACGGAAAAGACCTGGACGAGAACATAATGAAACGTATAGGCGCGACGTTTTCTTCCATATCTACAGAAACAATAGCCGTGGCAAGCGACATGCGCATTTCAAGCCCCTCGCTAAAAAAGGCTTTTATCGAAGGGTGCAACAAAAAAATTATTGACTGCGGTTGCGTGCCGCTTGGTGTTGGTATGATTCATGCTTTGGGAAAGCATGATTACGCCTACATAACCGCTTCCCACATGCCAAAGGAGTGGAATGGGGTCAAATTCTTTCATAAGAACGGAATAGGTTTTGCCGAAAGTGAGAACAAGAAAATAAGTCAATTGTTTTCCACTATTAGGGCAAAGGGACATCCTGAAATAGTACAGGAAAATGTTACGAAGCTGCTTGATAACTACAGAAAATACATCCGCGAAAAGATAAAGATAGGTAGAAAAATATGTGTAGTGCTAGATTGTGGTAATGGAATGGCAGGTGTAGTTGCAAAACAACTTTTTTCTGATTCCGGATTTGATGTTGAGACAATCTATGAAAAACTTGATGGAACATTCCCAAACAGGGGTCCAGAACCATCCGAAGATGAATTGAAAGAGCTAAGAAAAAAGTCCAAGAGTGCAGATATAGGAATAGCCTATGACGGCGATGGCGACAGGATGTTGCTTGTAGATAACTTGGGAAGAAAGCTTACGCCTGAACAGGCATCCTATCTTGTGTTGCTGGGTGCTGTAAATGAAAAAGGTCCGATAGTTGCCAACGTGGAATGCACCCGTCTAATAGATGACATAGCCAAAAAAATAGGTAAAAAAATCATACGTGTACCAGTAGGCCATACTTTTCTCATGCAAGCAGTTTCAGAAAATAAAGCATGTTTTGGTATGGAGGTAAGTGGTCATTATGCACTCCCCTACATGGCACCTATTGACGATTCTCTTATGGTAAGCATATACGCAGCGGCAGTTTTATCCAAGCAGAACAAAAAGCTGTCAGAAATTATCGACACGATAAAAACATATCCGTTCGAACGCGTGAACCTCGAATGTGACGACGAGAAGAAGTTCATTATCATTAACAACCTCAAGCAAAAATTTAGGAAAGAATATAAAAATGTTACTACCATGGATGGTGTAAGAGTTGATTTCCCAAATGGCTGGGTGCTTATTCGTGCGTCAAACACAACGCCGCTTATACGCTTGTCAATAGAAGCCGAAGACGAAAAAACACTGAAAATATTGAAGAAAAACTTCTCTTTGGTGCTGCAAGAAGAAATTAAGAAATGTAAGTAATAACATTTACGTACATACGACATACACGCTTTTTACAAATTCAGCTTTCCGAGCATGTCACCAGCTTCTTCCAGCTCCTTCATTGTATTTATTGTGACCCAGTAGCCTGTATGATTGAAAGCCTTCAGTTGTCCGCTAGCCGCAAGCTTAGGGAGCACATCCTGTTCCAGACTGCCTATCTCAGGAAACTTTATTTTTTTATTTAAAATATGCATGCCCATGTTAGCCCAGTAAGGAAGCAACGGTTTTTCCCTGAACTGTTTTATCATACCATTTTCCACATCTACAATACCAAACTGTGACTTGAACCGACATATAACGGTTGCACTACTACCGGTTTTAATCAGTTCATTTATATCAACATTATTGATATCGTCAGCGTTGAGAACAAGGAAATCTTCACCATCTATATGGTCAAGTGCACGTCTCACAGCCCCACCAGTCCCGAGAGGCTCGTCTTCTACAGAATAAATAAATCTGTTGCCGTAGTGTTCCTTTATGTTCTCCCATTTGTACCCACAGGCAAGCACTATTTTGTCTATTACTTTGTATTTGCTGAGAAAGTCTAAATGATACTGGAGTGTAGGCTTGCCATTTATGGGCACCATGCATTTTGGCATGCCATCAGTGATCGGCCTAAGACGTTTTGCCTGGCCGCCTGCGAGAATTATGATTTCCATATATATTATCACTATGATGAGAAGTTTACTTCTCTTTAGAGATTGATTTAGCTATTACTTCGAGTTCACTTTTATAAACGTTTACCTGACCCTCAACCAAAACAATATCACCGTTATTTAATTTAGCTTGCCCTTGTGC
>JBBSYB010000070.1:4973-8128 GCA_038045465.1 Candidatus Aenigmatarchaeota archaeon
GCGACATCATTAAGTATGATCTTCACCTTGTTCACAGTACCTTCATCAACTTCACCGAGAAATTTCATTGTAAAGTGCAGATTTTCCGGCTTGATAAGCTTAGTGTCAAGACCACTAAGTTCAGCTTGGAGCTTATCTACAGTACGTCTCAGTTGAGGATCAAGATCTACAGCGACAAAGCAGCGCATTATAATCTCCTAGCGTATATTTTTCTTTTACGTTTTTCAAGAAGAATTCGTAAATTTTCTTTTTTTCGAGAACCTTCAATATGGTAATTTTCAAATAATTTCTGAAAATCTATACGATTTGTGATAGTAATCCTCCAGGCTTCTTTATAGCCGGTTTTTTTAAGGTATTCTTCTGTATTATGTTTTCTTACAGTATATTTGAAGTTAAACAACTTCAATATTTGATCTAAAAACTCTATTAAATTTTTATCAGTATTAACTATGCTTACATTGCCAGTTAGATTATCTTTATTTTTTCCTATGTGTTGTATGTGAACGCATCCTTCACCCTCTATTACACCGATTAAAAACCCATATTTGTAATCATCCGATAAGTTCATATTTAATTATACCTACTGTGCAATTTATATACAAATATGTGAGTACGCCATATACATTCAGAATTTTGAATCTTAGGCGGCTATAGTTCTAAAAAAGCTTTATATGGACAACTGTTCGAAATATTATGAAGTGAGAGTAATGGGGCGTAAGAAAGGCTTCGACGAGAAGAAAATTGGAAAAATAGTGATGTTTCTGGCAGCTAATCCGGACGGTATATGGCTGCGTCGCATAGCAAAAGAGACCGGTTATTCACCGGCTACTGTTGCTCATTACCTAGAGACTGTACTGACAAACCTTATAGAAGACGTTAGCATCGGAACCGGCAAGCCATTGTTGCGTGTAGTCCGGCTCAAGCCCTTTGTTCTTGAGAAACTTCATGAGGGTCGAGACTTGCGCCAGATCATGAAGATTTTGCGGCTAATGGGAAAAATAGAGTAGCATATTAATTTTTTAAGACTAATTCTTGACTTATTTGGTCTAGTAAGACGATTTATTGACTTTTAGCCAATAAGAAGAAATTTAAAACCAGGTAATTTCATATATCCAACTCTAACCCCAGCTCACGAATTTATATGAACGCCTCACCAAAAAACAAGTAGCGCGTGAAGGTCTCGTGAAGTTCATGTGAACTTCATCAAAAATCCGTGAATATCTACGTGAATACACGTGAAGGGTATTTTAATGTCTCACAAAATACAGATATGCCATAGAAGCAATAATAACAAAACTCACATTTTGGGGTCTACTATGACAAAAACATGGAAAACCCTTCACAAACCCTTCACAAACCCTTCACAAACCCTTCACGATGTTCACGCAAAAATGGTGAAATTTCACGTGAATTCACCGTGAAATAACATAAAAAAAGATAATTTTTGTGAAGATATTGATGAAGTTGGTGAATGTGTGATATTTTTTTGTGAACAAGAGAGATTTTTACGTGAAGACCTGTGAAGTTCGGCACACATAAACATTTATACTTATATGACTAAGAATACACATGAATGATGAAATAGACGTGAGTTTGTCTGCTGGCCAGCCCAATCAGGTCAACGAGCAGCCTGCAGTCGAACAAGAACCAGTTAAGGAAGAGCCACAAATCGTTGAGGAAATACAATTTAAACCAAGTAATGATCCAAATGAGTGGTTTAAAGCTATGAAGTGGTCGAAAAACCCCTTCATACTCAATATATTACCAGAATTGTTTGTGGGTTACAAATACCAATCAACAGATCTTATACGGCTTATTCAAGAGAAGCATAAAGTTGTGCTTTTAGTGGGGCCAACCGGTTCTGGAAAGACAACACTACTAGAATGGCTGTCAGAAAGCGCAGATCATGGTTATGATTTTCTTTTCATTGGAAAACCGCCTAAAAGGCCAGAAGAGTTCGTCGATATTTTCAATGAAAAATACCCGAGATTTTTCCTCTTTAAGCCTCACATAAAAAACATCTATCAAATACCGAATTTCCTGAATAAAAAGCTACGTTCAAAGCACCTTGTTGTGCTCTATGATGAGGCCCATGAGTCCAACATTGATGTTCTTGAGTGGCTTCGTGTGCTAAGTGATCAGGTTGAAAACATGTCCATAGTTATAGCAGGACTCCCCATTTTTGAAGATCACCTTTCAAAGCTCGAGACACTTCGCAAAAGAATCATGGCAAAAATAGAGCTTGTATCCCTCACAAAAGAAGAAACAGAGCAGATGATTAGAAAGCGTATAAAAAATGTTGGCGGAACTGGTGACGAATTCAATAATCTAATCGATGTAATTTATGACCGTTCTGGCGGATTCCCTCGAGAGATAATAAAATTCTGCAGCGATGCAATTAACGAGTCAATGAAAACAGGAAGACCTCTCACAAAAGAACTTCTCGTTAAAGAAATTCCAAAAGAAGACCTGAAAGTATCACTGCGCTTCCTAGATGAATTGAGTCCTACACAGCGTGAAATTGTGGAAATGCTCATAAAGCCCATGACGCCAGGTCAGATAGCAAATAATCTAAATCTGGAAAAATACAAATCTCGTCAGCACGCCGTTCGCTCAATGAATAATATTCTAAAGCGGCTGATGGAAGAAGGCCTTGTGGAACGCGTCCGTGAGGAAAGAGCTTTTGTGTACCAGCTCGCGCCATCAATCAGAAATATAGTTGTGAAAGCGTAATTTATAGCTCACAAAAGAAAACCATACAAACACTGTAATTTCATCGTAATTGAGCTTTCCGTCGGAAAAATTATTTATACATGCTCCCATAAGTATAAGATTAGCTAATATGTATTGAGGTGATTAAATGCAAAGCCGTGGAAGAGACCTATTGGGAAAAGTAATTGTCTCGGAAGAGACCGGAAGAAAATTTGGAGTCATTGGTGATATTAATTTTGTATCAGAAAGTGGCGAATTATTGAATCTGGTTCTTGTTGAGCCTACGAAACACACAGGTGACCTGGCGCTTGAAAAAGATGAAAACAACCGTCTCCTTATACCGTTTTCGTCCGTGAAGAGTGTTGGCGACTTCGTCATCATAAGCGAAAAAGAGATAGCATGATTCTTTTTTCAAAATAAATTAGACGTACCTATATCTCACA
>JBBSYB010000070.1:8228-14402 GCA_038045465.1 Candidatus Aenigmatarchaeota archaeon
TCATACTTCTTAGGAATAAAAACTATCGTTGCAATTCTAATTGGTGATTTAGTGAAAATAACATTATCCGCAATAAAAGCTGACATAGGAAGCATAGGAGGTCATACACAGCCAAGCGCAGCCGTATTGAAAGCAGTAAGAGACTTTATTTTCCGGGAGAAGGGTAACAAAATTATAGATGCCTACGTTGGTCACTGCGGCGATGACATTCATATTTTGATGACACACACCCATGGCGAAAACAGCGAGCAGATACATGGTCTTGCCTGGAATGCATTCCAGGAAGGAACAAAAGTAGCAAAAGCAGAAGGGCTTTATGGCGCAGGTCAGGACTTGCTAAAAGATGCATTTACAGGAAATATACATGGCATGGGACCAGGCTACGCAGAGATGACATTCGAGGAACGTGAATCAGAGCCGTTTATAGTGTTTGCCGCTGACAAGACCGGACCAGGTGCTTACAATCTTATGTTTTACAAAATGTTTTGTGACGAATCATTCACCCCAGGTCTCATTCTCAGCCCGGCAATAAAAAAAGGCTTCAGATTCACGGTAATGGACGTAAACTATACAGAAGGTGACAAGGTTGTTGAGCTTGCGGTGCCAGAGGAAAGACTTGACCTGGCAACATTATTGCGAGATGAAAACAGATTTGTTGTAGAGTCTGTAAACTCAAAAGACAACGAGCCTGTGCTAAAAAATAGCACGAGTCGGCTGCACAATATAGCTGGAAAATATGTTGGCAAAGACGATCCTATAGCACTTGTAAGGGCACAGAAGAATTTTCCAGCTACCGAAGAACTATGTGCACCATTTAGGATTGCGCCGTTTGTAACAGGTGATGCTCGTGGCAGTCATGTAATGGCATTTATGCCCGTCACTTTGAACAGCTCTGCATCAAGCGATATGTGCAATCCGATTGTATGCGCAGCTGGGTTCAATGTGAAAAATGGAAAACTTACTGGTCCGATAGATTTGTTCGCAGACCCTATGTGGGACCCAATAAGAAAAAAAGCTCAGAAGAAATCTATATTTATGCGCGAACAAGGGTGGTTCGGCGCAGCCATGGCAACAACCGAAGAACTTTCCTACACGGCTATGCACGATACGCTTGCAGAACTGAACAAGAGATTTCACGTGAGAAAATAGCTTTACTCAATCACTGATACCTTTCTCTGTTAGCAGTTTAGGAAATTATCTGCTGGACGGTTTAGGGAACTGATCCTTGTATAATCCAGCTATAAATTGAAGTCCTCCCCAGAGTCTTTCATCAAGAACAAAAATCGCAACGAGACCATTTCTTACATCCTGATATTCTGGCCTGTCTCTGCTTTTTCTGAGGGCTTCGCTAAAATGTTCCGTAGCTCGGGATGGATTGTTTGAATGAAGGTAGGTTTGCATATTGGCCCGGCGTATATAATCATCGGCAGCTTCAAAATTTTTCCCCTGCAAGGATTTCCTACACATGTCATCATAAGTCATTGTCATTAGGTATTCTCTCCCCTTGACAACTAATTTCTCCCGTTCGATTTCTTCGCGAAATTCCAGCGGAATGTCAGGCATAACAGCATAGAGGTGCGCTAGGCAGTAATTGATGCCTGAATCGTCCGAATCTCTGGCCAATTCAATTTCAGCATATCTCAGAAGAGATTTTAGTTCTTCAGGATCAGTGGTGTTTAGAGAAGCAGCAATAAAAGGCGCTGGAATATGGCCGCCAAACTCGCCTGCAAGACCTTCTATGTGGTTCATTTTAGTCACTAATTCCCTTTTCTGTTAGCGTGAAAACTGCTTCACCTTCAGGCAGGTTAGGGCTGTCTATCAAGCGGGCAATACGTGTATTTGCCTTGCTACGTCTCAAATAAAGACGATATGTGCTATTATGGACAATAAACCCATTTGCAATGTAATTCTTATTTTCAGGAACACTTATGTCGTATAGAGGCTCGCTATTCGGCATTTTTGTGATTTTCTTTATTTTTTCTATTCGCATGTCACCATTTATCAGGTTCAGCATGAATTGTGCTTTTTCTTTGTGCCTCGTATTCAGTAGAGCTTCTGCGACTTTTCTGAGTTCTTTTTTATGAATAGATTTATAAGAGACTGGTCTGGACTTCATGAATTTTGAAGGCTCTAAGCCCGTTTCTTTTAACATATTCCAGATAAGCCTCCTGTCTATAGGATAAAGCTCTCTTGTATGAGTTTGTTCACAGTGTTCCGCCCATTTCTCTAAAAGAAGTGCCTTGTCTTTTGCGGTCAGTCCTATTTCATTGTGGAATTTTATTACATCTCTTCCATCTATTATTAAATTGTAAACTCTTTGGCAATTCCATATAGACGACCTTATGCCAAACCTCAGTAGGAGCATTTGAACTAATTTTATTGTCTGCTCGTCTTTCTGAGATATCGTTATTCTTGGCCTTTCTTTGCTCACATAACCTTCTGCATCGGCGAAGCCACGTATGAACGAAGCAACAATCATATTTGACGATTTAGATACAAATTCTATGTAGTTTTCCTTTATTTTTTCGAAAAGTCGTCTGGCATGGATAGAATTAATGCTTAATCTGAAGCACTTTTTGCTCTTCACAGGAGTTATTTTACCTCGTATTCCGAAAAGACCTTCCATCATGTCAGCGTAATGTTCAAGAACTTCTTTTCTCTCGTCCGTAAACCTCAGTGATCTTTTTTCTAAGTTTCCGTCGCCGATGAAATACCCAAAGGCCTGAGAAACACCTTTATTAAATTGAGTTGGCATGCTGATATGTCTGTGTTTATATGATTCATATGGTTCTGTAAAATCCAGCAGATCTTCTGAAACGCCGGACTCAATTAATTTGCCGATTGTAGCGGCATTTGTAGCGTAACCCTGATTTAATACACGTCTGAATTGCCTGTAAGCTATTCCTATCTGACCGCATACATCTTTCATTCTTATTTTATTTCCCCGCAAAGTATTCCTGACTAGTTCTGCACCTTCAGGTGAAATAGTCACAAATTCCTCCATTTCTATTTCAGGCAGCTGCTGCACAGAGCTATTTGCAGGTATCAGTCCTGCGTGCAATATGTTATCACCTTCTTTCAGGTCTTGCGCTTGAACTTCCTCTATTTTCAGATTATTCAATCTGAAGAACCTATGAAGCGGCGACGCCCTTATTCTGCTGCCGGTATCTATTTCGTATATCTCTTTTATTTCGCGGTTAACGAATTTAGCATCCGATGCTTTATTTTCAAATTTCAGCACGTCAAAGTTCAAAGAAGTGAATTCTTCAGGCTGGACATCTTTGATCTGTTTTATCGACCCGTCTGCGAGCTGAACAAGCGTATCGCCAGTCAAGCAGGCGTGTCCCACGATATGGCCACCTATGTGCGTTGTCGGATCGCCAAACATAACGTCTGGCCTAGACATGACTTGGTTTGTGAGATAAATTGCAACATTATATGTGTCTGCAAGCTTTTGCAGCGCGTGCATATGTCTGTTTAGTTTTTGCTGTCTTGGAGCGAGCTCACCTCTACCGCTGTAGTCAGAGCGGAAATGACTCATTAAGGAGTCAACAATAATAAGCTTCACGTTTTGCTCTTTGACAAGTTCCTTTGCCTTCTCCGCGAGCACAACCTGATGGTCGCTGTTGTATGCTTTTGCGATAAAAATATTTTTCAAAACCTTTTTTGAGTCAAGTCCTTTCGCTTCAGCAAGTTGTGCGATGCGCTCAGGCCTGAATGTGCTTTCCGTATCAATGAAAATACATCTTCCGTTCAGTCCGCCTTCGCCTTTTGGCAGTTGCACGTTAACAGCCAGCTGGAATCCTATCTGCGATTTTCCAGAGCCAAAGGCACCAAAAGCCTCTGTTATTGCTTGTGTCTCAACACCGCCACCAAGTAAAGCATCAAGAGATTTTGAGCTGGTCGTTATCATGCCTACTTCTTTCCTGCGCTCCTGCAACTCAGAAGCAGTCTTGAAACCCATATCCAGTTGCGAGCGCGCGGCCTGAATAATTTTCTCTGCCGTCGGTGCGCTAATCTCACATGCAGCTGATATCTCACCAGCAGAAGCAGCAGCAACAGAAATGAGTTCTGTATAGCCGGCTTCCTTTAGTTTTTGCGCACCTTTTGGACCGATGCCTGGCAAATCCTCGAGTGTTAGCTCAGACGGATCTTTTTTCTCCACAACCTCTTTTTCCTCGGCTTCACCCTGCAGTTTAGCCATTTCCTCTTCAGGGGTTATTTTCTTCTTGAAACGTGCCATAATTATCACTTCGATGTAGGAGTTAACGAATCGTTGCCACGATGCAGTCTTGGTAAGTTATGTTCTACTCTATACACATCTTCTTGGACTTCAAGCAATTCGGTTAACATTTTAAGTGTAGTGTTGCCTTTTTCTGTTAATCTTAGATTCGGTATAGAATCTTCTAAATAACCAGCTCTAGTTAATCCGCCTAATAAAGCATCGGTATAAAGATGTGTAGGACATGCTAGTATACCATTTTTTACATCAGCAAAAAGATGATACATTGTTATAACATCTCCCATTTTTATCACGTTTATTACTCACTCAAATTATTTAATATCATTTCAATCTCTTGCTTAACATCAACTTCTTTCACGTCGCTAACTATGAATTCAAGGCGATCAAAAAGCTGGTTGCGTCTTGCCCGGCCCTCGAAAATGAACTCTTTTCCAAGAGGCACAAGAGAAATTATGGCTTCCAGCTTCTTTTTTCTGTCAAATAGTTTCTTTGCTTCTTTCGCAGTCATGTCAAGCAGCTTTTCTGCGTTCTCATTGAAGAAAACAACACGTATGCTTTCTGTGCCATCATCGGCGATTCCTGACAATATCATGCCATAGTCTGGTTCTACTGTACCGTGATCGGCGCAGACAAATTCATCACTCTCATTTGGTTTTATACGCGCCCTGCATTCGGGACATACTTCATAAAAAACATTGCTTTCGAATACCTGAAGCATGGGCGCTCTGATTTCCTTGTAACCGCCCTCGACGAGTTGGTTTATGTTACACCTTTCAGTCTTGCGTCGCATCTCCTTTACGCTGGTGATTTCTTCATCACTTTTTGCAATAGAACCATAACGCCCCAGCCTTAGCTCAGGATTACCAAGATTATCCTCTTTGACATAGCCACGCACGCGGATAACTTCACCAACCTCCATGCCTTCCATGACATTTATTTCATCATTCCAAAGCGATATACGGACCGAGCCAGTTACGTCGGCTATTGTTACGTTTGCGACGCGGCCCTTTGCTTTTTCTGTCGCAAATTCGCGCACTGGTGATATGCGTGTTATCTTGCCTATAATATCAACATTCTGCATGCCAGGTATTATGTTGGCTATGTCAAGTCTCTCCTGCTTTATTATTGCAACGCCAAGCTCCTTCGCGACAATATAGGCAGCCCCCTCTTCTGAAATAAGATCCGAGAGTTCTGCCCGTTTTTCCTCTATTTTGCTGACTATTTCACTTTCGCTAAGACCCGATTCAGAAGAGAGTTTTTTGATGAGTTCGTTGAGCATTTGCCTAATAACACGGAAAAATGTTTAAAGCAAAACAAAGCGTACGAGAAAATTACAGTTAAACTAAGAAAACGTAACCTTCCTTAAAATTTCAACAGGAAGTCCTTCTTTTCTAAGGTTGCGAAATGTAGAACCAAGGCAACCCGGGTTCTGAAAACCCCAGACATCCGGATCCATCAATTCGCCGCCAACCAGACAAATAGTTTGTGAGGTATCAAATTCTTTTAAAAATCTTGCAACTTCTTCCCATCTATCACCAAATTCTATCGGGCTCGGGCCGGCCGGCCACGACATGATAAAATAAGAATCATCCATCCTGCCAAGTGCTCTGTATTTATCGGCAGTTCTTTCTATTCTTCCACCAGATTCGAGTGTAACCAAAGGCCCTTTATGCTGCTGGACAAGGCGTTCAAGTCTTGGAAGGTAAGTCAAATAGTCTTGATGATCATCTCGAAACGAAACTTCACTAGGATCGTAACCAAAACAATACGGGTGGACTGCAACAACAAGACGATTCGGGTTTTGAGGATTATATCCATTCATGCTGTAAATACCTTTTCTAATAGTTGGTAAACTAATATCAGGAATAAAGTAACTTGAGCTATCCCAGTTAGTTGCACTCTCATAAATGTTCGTAAGAACATGGACACGG
>JBBSYB010000071.1:0-1207 GCA_038045465.1 Candidatus Aenigmatarchaeota archaeon
CAGACACCTTTTGGATCTACAAAAACTATTTTCATAAAAACACAGTAGAAGACTTATTAAACATTGTTTTTAAATATGTCACCAAAAATTTCTATTTTAAAGTAGATTTGGTACAAACATGGAAATAACACCGAACATCATGAACTTTATTAAGCTTGTTCTGCAGAATAAAAAATGGTAGAGAATGAAAGTCGCACTTTGTACAGAAATTTTGTATCCGCTTTACGGCGTAGAGCGCCGCGTTTACGAAATGGCGAAAAGGCTGCCAAAATACGGCATAGAAGCAGAGGTTTTCACATCTACAAACAGAAACCGTTTCAAGCACCTTAACATAAATCAAGTCAGTCATTGCACAATAACAAATCCGCCAAAAAGAAACTACGCTTTTTGCATTGGTTACATGTTCAATCTTTTCCGCCAGCTAATGAAGAGTGACTACGACATAATTCATGCCGAAGGCCACCTTTCATTAATACCATGTTCACTGGCAGCTGTTATGAGAAAAAAGCCGTCAATAGCAACAATACATGATCTCTATCTGGCTGACTGGAGGCAGATGTACAAAAGTATTGCGTCTTTCGGTGGCATACCTTTTGAAGTTGTCTCATGTAAAATGCCTTTTGATCGTGTCCTGACAGTTAACTCATCTCTGAAAGCAAAGATGGAAGAAATACTAAAAATTAATTCTGAAAAGATAGAAATACTTCACAGTGGTATAGATACAAAATATATAGATTCTGTAAAGAGTGATAAAAAAGACGAGTCTATAATCTACATAGGACGTCTAGTTCCTCAAAAAAGTGTTGATACTCTGATAAAAGCGTATGCCTTGCTGCCAATAGAGGTACGCAAAAAACATTCTCTAAAGATAATAGGCGAAGGCAGTGAACGCCCAAAACTTGAAGCACTCTCTAAAAGTCTTAGTGTAGACGTTAACTTCATGGGAAAAGTAGAACAACATGAAGCAGTTTTAAAGGAGCTAAAAGCAGCGTCGCTTTTTGTACTGCCGTCAAAGCGAGAAAGCTTCGGAATAACAATACTTGAAGCCATGTTCTCCGGCGTACCAGTAGTATCAACAGCAACAGAAGGTCCGTCTGATCACATAGAAAATGGAAAGACAGGGTTTCTGGTTCGTGACGTGAAGGAAATGGCGGAAAAGATAGAGCTTGTCCTGACAGATAGCACACTAAAGAAAAGCATCATAAAA
>JBBSYB010000072.1:0-2997 GCA_038045465.1 Candidatus Aenigmatarchaeota archaeon
CTTGCGATACTTCCAGCCTCGCCCCCGGACCCGTCGTCCCGATGCCGACGTTGCCGCTTGGATTGATATAGAACCTACTCGTCCCAGCTGATATAGGATTACCGCCTAAAGCGTTACTTTGTTGGATATTGAAATCTCCATGCACAGTGTTACTTATAGATATGCCATAATTTCTTGCGGCTGAGTTAACATTAGTTGTATCAAGCCTAAGAACAGTCTGGCTGGCACTAATCGTTCTAATGCCATCTTCACTAGCAGTGTTTACATCAAGTTTATATCCCGGCCCCGTCGTCCCGATGCCGACGTTGCCGCTTCCATCTATTCTCACTCTTTCACTGCCATTCGTTTGAAAAATAATAGGACGGGTACTTTGAGTTTCTAATGAAAGAACTGTGGCAGAACCAGTTATTAGACCTGCTAATGTTCCATTATTTGAAAAATATAAAACGGGATTAGATGCTGGACTATTAATACGAAGTCCATCCTTGTAAACATCTAAGCCATATCCCGGTCCCGTCGTCCCGATGCCGACGTTGCCTGCTGCTACTATCAGTCCCCCCGCGGTAACGTTCAGGCCGTTTGCGAATGTTCCTGTTGTTCCTGTCAATGAGCCTGACAGAGTTCCGCCTGTGAGGTTGAGTTTTTGTCCGAGCAGCGCAAGAAGGGTGCTGTTATCCGCTGTCTGTCTTGTGTCAACGCCGTTAATCCAGTTGTTTTGTGTTGTGTTGTCGGCATTTACTCTCGTTAAGGTAGCATATGTATTTGCTATTGTCGTGTTGTCGCTTGCTTGTCGTCCTGTTACGTTGACGCCGCCCACTGTGAGTGTGCCTGTCAGCGTCAAATCACTTCCTGTAGCGCCAGTCACCAGCGTTGAGGCGTTCGTAGACTGGGCGTCGCGCACGTTTAGCCTGAGCGTGCCGTCTGCTGTCGTTGCAAGTGGCAGCCAGTTCGTGCCGTTGTATCCATAATTAAGAGAAAGGTTCGAGCCGATGTTTGTGATGTTCGAGCCGTCGCCTGCAAGTCCGCCTGCGTAAAGCGTTCCTGTTACATTAGCATCGCCTATGATAGAAATAGGCCCGCTTCCTCTGAGTGACCTGACGTAAAGGTTTGCCCATAATTTCGCAGCCGAGCCAAGGTCATAAGTATTATTTGCCTCCGGCGACAATCCAAGGGATTTTGACATGTTTATTGTTGTCAGCAACGCGCCTGTATTTGTTATAGTGGCAGGAACAAAAGTTGTTCCGTTCCAGCCGTAAAGAATCGAGATGTTGTTGCTGCTCGCTGCGTAGGCTGGAGCAATCAAAACTAAAGCTGCAAGCATAATCAAGGATAGTTTTAAGTATTTGGCCGCACCTATATCTTTTATGCCAACGAAACGCAAATATGACGTATGGTCTGACATAAAGAAGCACCAGAAAGACCCCGAATTCATACGCGCCGCAAGGCGATTCATTAAATTAACCACTAAATAACCTCCCTGTTATCTTAAATATTCTATTTGTCAATAATATACTATGAGTGTTATGAAAACTAAATATAAGTACAGAATTACAAAGCAGATTGCAAAGGCTATGGAAGATCCCGAATTTCGCAAAGGCGTTAAGGAATTTATAAGATATCATAGCGGCCGCTCCTGATTCTTTAGCAGTTCTGATCTGAATATTCTCTGACTCACTCCCACGCCTGAAGGCTATGGGGTTCTTGTCTGGTCGCATCAAACACCCTATTCTCTATGTTCTCTGCCAGACTTTCGGGCTTTGTCAGAGAAAGCCCCTGAGATAGAGCTTGCCCTATCCCTCGTTTTGCAATGTTTATCGCACCATTTCTGTCCGCATTGTCCTCAAGTCCACATTCGCATTTGAACAAGCCCTGCCTTCTGATTCCTTTTGTTCCACACTCGTGGCAAGTCTGGCTCGTGTAGGCTTCATTTACTTCTATAACCTCTATGCCTTCGGCTTCTGCCTTATATTTCACATAGGCAGAAAGCTTGTAGAAGGGAAAACTGTTCAGCTTTCGCCTGAATTTCCTGCCTTTTTCCTTTCCAGCTCCCCTTATGTATTTCAGGTCGCCAAGCACGATAAAGCTATTCGTGTCATTTGCATGCTCTACAATCTGCTTGGCGTATTTGTGAAGCCAATAATTCGTTTGTCTTTGCTCTCTGGATTTACGAAGCCACCTGTTCAGATGCTTTATCTTTTTTGTTTGGACTTTCTTTCTCAGATAGAAATGATGTCCTCTTAGTTGTCGAAGTTCATTGCCATAAAACACAGGCTTTCTTGTGGAGAATTGAATCACGGATGCAATCCTCCTTATGCCCATGTCAATAGCAATAACATCATTATAATCTTTCCTCATCTGGATTTCTTTCTTGATAACAATATGGACATAGAAATCCTTGCCTCTCTTGACAAGTTCCGAATCCGATAGTTTACCTTCGTAGATTAGCTTTTCCTGTTTTTTTGAAAAGGCTATTGGTACATAAATCCCGCCACGCACATTGTAGACAGGAATCTTAATCCACCATCTTGTCAGTTTTGTTTCCTTGCATACAAGCCTTATGCAATCGTTTCTGAGAATCATAGGCTGTTCATTTTTGGGGTTCTTGTTTTTCAGTACTTTGTCAGCCTGTTGCTTGGTTGCAGAATACAGATTGTCAAGCCAGTCCACGCCATTTAGATAAAGCTGGAAGTTGTCATATTCCTTGTTCAGAAGTTTCAGCTTCCTGTTTGTTGGATTTATAATTTTTGCTTGGATTGTTTTTTGCATTTAATCAACTCTTTTATTACCTCATTCAAGCTTTGTTTTTTATTTTTAATTTTCATCATCATCAGTTTTTCCCATACTTTATCATCGACCTTTATCAATTTCATAGTATATTTGTTTACTTTTAAACTATTTAAAGTTTGTCGGTTTAATACTATTGGCTTTCGGTGCTTCGCACACGCCATTCATCCCACTCCTAAAGGATGTGGGCTTTCTGGCTCGAAAGCTTTGTAA
>JBBSYB010000073.1:0-9671 GCA_038045465.1 Candidatus Aenigmatarchaeota archaeon
ACAGCAAGGGTGATGACCGTTGACAAGACACTTCGCGTTGGCTCTATTATAAACACGGCTAACTTTTCCTTTGGGGTCATACCAACTCCTGGGCACACGCCAGGTTCTATTTGTCTCTATGATGCAGAAAAAAAGATACTCATATCAGGCGACACATTGTTTGAAACTAGTATAGGCAGGACAGATATGTATGGCGGCAATCAGGACCAACTCATCAGTTCTTTGAAGAGACTTTCCGCTCTTTCTATACAATATCTTTTGCCAGGTCATGGATCTCCTAAGAAAGAAGGCATTGGTTTTCTGATAAAACAGATGCTTAATACGCTTTCCACAAACAAAAAAATCTAGTTAGTTAGATAATTCTATTTCACAGCCAACCAGCCTGTGGGCATTTACGGATAAAAGCCCGGAGCCGCCTTTAACGACCATTATGTTTCCTTTGGCAGCCACTACATTACCGTCCAGACAGGAACCTTCTTCTGCTGTAAAGACCTGGGGCATGAACTTCACAGCGGACAAGCGGTATATGCTCTGCAGATTGTATATTTCCGGATTTATCAGGTGCTGGGAAAGCCCATTTGATTTTAGCTTGGAAAAAGCGTTGGATATGTTGACAGCGGCGATATTCGGGTTGCCAAACAACATGTTATGCTTTTCGGCTCCGGTCACACGGTCGCATATGTTTAATTCGCTTCGTATCTTTTGCTCAATAGATCGGGCAATCTTGCCGTCCTGCGTCATACCTATCTTCGCGCCCATATCAGCGCCCTGTTCGATAAGACGCTCCAGTATGCGATGCTCATAGGATATACCGACTTTCAACATTGTGCTGAAGGCTGCCAGGTAAATATAATAATTATTCTTTTGGCAAGATTTTCTCTGGGATTCGTTTATGCACTCTTCGCCGGTGCATTTCATACACAGGAAGAAGTCGTCATTTAGCGCGCACTCCCTGCACATCTTCTCACTTTCTACTATACGCATCTTTGGACATTCAAAATGCCGGCCGTTTCTTGTGAAGCCAGTACAGCGCCTTTTTCCTATTTTTATGTTCAAATTCTCATCAAAAAGCTTCATCTTTGTTACTTTTCCTTTGTCACGGGCAAAAAGAAAAGGCTCGCCGGCTACGCCATTGGTATCCCATTTGTACTTTATCAATTGCATAGAAATTACCTTGAAATCTTTCCATATATGCTAGCTGCTTCATGAACGTTTTTTGGAGAAATGCCACAAAGAATGTCGAAAAGTTTTTTTGTTTCCGGGTACTTTTTTTTGCATACCTTTCCTACGATTTTTTTCAGCAATTCTGAGTTGTACTTGTCCTGCTCATGAAATATTATCCAGGGCAAATTGATTTTTATGTATTCCTCAACGTTACTTACATTCATTTTCAATATACGGTTGTAATACATGTAAAAAATATCATCCCCAAAACCACGCTTTATCATTTCTCTTCCTATTATCACGTCTTCTACGGCCCGTGGCAGGTTCATTTTAAACATTAAACGAAAAAGTTCATGACGGATCAATGTATTAACACCACGCTGGTCTCTCTCTTGTATCAACGGATTGTTATAATCTATGCATATAAGGGCTTTTTCGTCATCCACTTGAGATGTATTGGAATCCCTTAAGTGGAACTCCAGCTGCTCGAATGGAAGGTGATAATCGCCTTTAGTTATTATACTATCAAAAACCCTCGAAACAAACTCCCCTTTCTCGTCCTTTGGAAATTTTTTTATTATTCTCATCAAAAGGATAATTAGCCGCCGGTAATATATAGGTTTATCTGTAATATGATAATTATGAAAAATCAAGAAGTAGCCAAGATCCTTTACGATATAGCTGACCTGCTGGAGATAAAGGGTGAGCTGGTTTTCAAGTTTGTTGCTTACCGTCGTGCAGCGCAAGCTATAGAATCGCTTTCCAGGGATATAGAAGACGTCTATAGAGACGGCAAGCTTGATGATGTAAATGGCGTTGGACCGGGCATTGCTAAGAAAGTTGTGGAGTATCTGGAAACTGGCAGGTCGAAATACCTTAATGATTTGAAAAAAGGTCTGCCACCTGGTTTTGGCGAGCTTCTTGCGCTGGAGGGCGTAGGACCTAAAAAGGTAAAGCTTTTTCTTGAAAAAAAGATAAAAAACCTTAAGGAGCTTGAGGCAGCTGCAAAGGCGGGCAAGCTAAGAAATATTCCCACGCTTGGTGAAAAAACAGAGAAAAACATACTTCATAGCATTGAGTCAGCGAAGAAACGCGGCGGTAGGATGCTTCTTGGCCACGCGCTGCTTTTGGCAGATGAAATCATGGATGAACTTAAGAAAAACAAGAATGTTGTCATGATAAGTTCTGCAGGCTCGCTTCGCAGGATGAAGGAGACCATAGGCGATATAGACGTACTTGTTACTTCTGCTAATCCGGGTGCTGTTATTGAATATTTCACAAAAATGAAAAACGTTTCCAGTGTTATAGCCCAGGGCTCCACAAAAGCTTCTGTCCGCCTCAAAAACGGCATTCAAGCTGATCTTAGGGTCCTGCCGGAAAGAGAGTATGGATCTGCTTTGATGTACTTCACCGGGTCAAAGGAGCACAACATAGAACTGAGAAGGATGGCCATTGCAAAGAAAATGAAACTGAGCGAATATGGATTATTTTCAAATAAGTTTGTAGCTGGTCGCAGCGAGGAGGAAGTATACAGGAAACTTGGCTTGCAGTACATAGAGCCGGAAATGAGAGAGAGCCGGGGAGAGATAGAACTTGCTAAAAAAGGAAAATTGCCAAAGATTGTCAGGCATGATGATGTAATTGGCGATCTCCATATGCATTCTACTTGGAGTGATGGCAAGAATACCATAGAGGAAATGGCACTCGCTGCAAAAAAACTTGGCTATGAATATATTTGCATAGCAGATCACATAGGTCATCTGACTATTGCGAATGCACTTGACAAAAAAAGACTAGAGAAACAAAGAAAGGAAATAGGCCTCCTTAACAAAGAACTTCATGGAATAACTATACTCCAGGGTGGGGAGGTTGATATACGGGCTGACGGCAGGTTAGATATGGATGATCAGACACTGGAAAAACTCGATATTGTTCTAGCTTCTCTTCACTCCTCGCTAAAGGCAGGCGAGGAGCGCAACACAAAACGCATAATCGGAGCTATGGAGAATCCTCACGTTGATATAATAGCACATCCTTCTGGCAGGCTTATTGACCAACGAGAAGGCTCTTTGCTGAATATGGAGAAGATAATAGACAAGGCAAAGGAAACAAATACTATATTGGAGGTAGACGCCCAGCCAAACAGGCTAGACATGAATGACGTCAATGTGAGAGCAACTATAGAACATGGTTGTAAAATCGCCATAGACACAGATGCGCACAACGTTGACCAACTTCGATTCATGAACATAGGTGTTGGAACAGCGAGAAGGGGTTGGGCAACAAAGAAGGATGTTATCAATACATACGAACTGGATAAGATGATGAAACTGCTGAAGTAAGGCTCAGTATTTGGACAAGCATTTTTAGTAAAACCCCTACTATTTTTGAGCAATAACGGCTAGATGGAAGGGTATTTTGCCTTCATCTACCCACATTTTACTGTAATGTTTCATATCTTCTTTTGTTGCTAGTGGCTCGTAAAATTTTATTTTTAAGAAACCGGCAGCTTCCAATAATTCTGTTATATTTTTTAGGGTATGAAAATATATTTCACCAGAATAAATGTGTTCACCTTTTGAATTATTGAAGTAAATTACTGATTTCTGTGTACCTAATTTTGTGTTTGGTTCGGTTAAATATTCAATCCATTTTGATTTTGCCTTTTTGAAATAAGAAGTGGTGTGGTTAGTTGCTATCAATAACTTCCCACCAAGTTTGGTAACAGAATAGATTTTTCTCAAAACATCAGAAAGTTCATGCTCATTAAGAAAACATATAACCCCAGAAAGTATAGTAACATCAAACGCACTTTCTGGATACATCTTATTTACATCTTTGAGTTTTCCGATTTTGTAATTTGCCTTTTTCTTACAACCTCTTTCAGACCTCTTTGCTAATCTTATCATTTTTGGGTCATTATCAAAAGCATCAACATCTGCTCCTAATTTTGTCAGTTTTCTTACTATGTAACCTTCCCCGCACCCAGCTTCTAGAATATGTTTACCTTTAACTTTGCCAAGCCATTTTGGAATATGTTCTCTGACTAAGAAATCCGTTTGGATTCCAGGCTTAGTTCGCTTCCACAAAGATGCTACATGACCCTTCATAATATTAATTCATGGAAAGAAGATAAAAATTACACTTTCGGATAACTTTACCACATATTTTTACTTTACCCTAACTTCTATGGTCTTGTCTTTTTGATTTACCTCAAACTTCACAGGCAGGAATTTCTCGATAACCCATATATTTGTAAGTGTGTGACTTGTTATTTCTGCCACACTGATTTTGCTATCTTCTTTTGCAAACGCCAGGAAAGGCAATATCTGGTCAGCCATATATTCATCAAAGCAAGCGTTGCTTTCCAACTGTTTTTTCAAAATGGTAGCAGCGTCTTTTCCAACATCTTCTGCTTTTTTGTTCCGTTCACCAAGAGCCGAAGCGCCCAGTATGCAGTTTTCATAAACAGCTGACAGGTGTATAGAAGAGCCAGGGCTAAGACTATTAACGTATGAAATATTTTTCTCTCCGAAAGGAAAGGACTTTTCCGCAGCGTTTAACTGCCGCTCTGCTACCTGGGCTTTCTTCAAATTCTCGGAAGCTATACTAATCGCTTCGTAGCTACGCAGCTCTCCTCGTTTAACTATGGACAGTGAGTTTGGTATACCATGATCTATCTTTACGGTAACTAGCCCGCCACCCTTTGGATAAAAACTATGTTTCTCTATCTTCATGTTAAGGTTGATTCCGATTTTTTTCATGTAATAGCAAAAAACACGTTGCATGTAATCCATGCTAGGGCTCCAGTTTACGTGGGTGCCACCTTTAATCGTCAAAGTTGTTGGGTGCTCTGCGTGAATCGATGGCAGGATCAATGACTGGAGAACAAGGGAAATTGCGCCGGCGGTTCCTATGTCAATATCGTAGTGCCCGCCTTTTATTTCACGTGGCTCAAAAACCAATGTAGTGCTGCCAATCTTTGCGTCAACCTTAGCGCTGCATAGTTGTGCTACTGCGTTAACAGCTGCAAGATGTTGTGGCTGAAGACCTGGCTTTGATCTGTTGGCACGGATTTTGTCTATTTTGCACGCTTTACCGGTAATGGCAGACAGTGCTATTGCTGTGCGAAGTATCTGGCCACCTGATTCGCCATATGAACCGTCAATATCGATCATAATAATCTGCTACTTGATAGACTTAAGAAACTTGGGATTATAAAACCCGTATGAAATGCGCAGTAATAGAGTATCCTGATGGCAGTCAAAGGCGTATAGCTCATGGATTAACAGAACAGGATGGTCGTTACACAATACGGGAGCTTTTTGAAATGGCACCTAGCGGGCATGAGGTCTTTGCAAGTTACAGTTCTGACAATTTTGTAAATAGCTTTCACGATGCCGATATACAGAGATTCAGGGAAATTGGCTGGCATGCTGAAGTATTTCGCGATGTTGTTAGAAAACGTCAAGCACAACCTTATGAAGAACCGCCGGGCGAAGGCTATACACCTGTTGCATATATATCAGATTTTGGGCATCCTAGACAAATGACATCTCATCTTTGGATGCCACCAAAAGGAATTTACGTTCCTGTTCAAGCGGACAATGGTTACAGATTTTTCTATCCAAATACAGTAATGCCTGTAAAAGTCCTACCAACACAACAAAGAGGAGAAGCAGAAGCAATTTTCAGAGATTTTAACTTGCCTTCCGAAGAGGTTTCTGCATTTCAAGGTTTCCAGGATGATTGCCCAGAAGCATATGTATTGCGTGCTATTGATGATCAAGAACGTTTCATAATATTTATGGATAGCAGAGGCTGCAATGATCGGGGATTTTCGGAACGTAAAATATCAGCAAGACGATATTTCGAAGACGCAATGCAGGTGCAAATTAGCTAAACTTTGATTTTTTCGCCGTTCTTGGGCGCAAAGGCCTGGATATTGAACTCTTTTTCTATATCTTTTGCGAACTCATCGCATTTGTCTCCATGGACACAGATAACGGTCTCCGGTCTCGTGCGGCGGATTATATCCATCAAACCAGTTCTGTCGGCGTGCGCACTTAGCCCTATTTGCTGCAGGTCTGCATGCACGCTGAATCGTTCTTCACCGTTCTCGAATATCCGCGTTTCTATGAGGTTTCTTCCAGGCGAGTCTTCAACGAGGAATCCGGTGAAAAGTACTTTGGAATCCTTCAGTGATTGTATTTCCTTCAGGTATCTCACAGCTGGTCCGCCGCCAAGCATGCCGGCTGATGCTATGATAATCGGATATTTCTTTAGAGCAGCAGCACGTTCTTCGTTTGTTCTTATGAATTTTACTTTTTTAAGAAGCGCCCGAAAACCGTTCGGATTTTTTATATAACCTCCATATTCACCTATAATTTCACTTGCTATTTTTGCCATGCCGTCCAGCGCAATCTTGTCAGCGTAGTCTTTCAAAATAAGCATTACTTCCTGAGCACGACCTACCGCGAAAACGGGCATAAGAGCAACGCCGTTATTTTTTACCGTCTCTTCTACAGCTTCCAAGAGACGCTTCTCTTCGCTTTTTCTTGGAGTCTGATTTTTGGTGCCATAGGTGCTCTCTGTTATAAGGACATCTACCTTGTCCGGAAGTTTGCATGCTCCAAGAAGATTGCTTGGCCTTGTCTGAATATCAGCTGTGTAAAATATTTTCTTCCGGCCATTGAGAAGAACAGAGGAGCTGCCTGGTATATGACCAGAATCCCATAAAGTGCAGGAAAATTCACCTACATTGAACCTTTCGTTATAGCGCACAATTTTTGTGTTCTTTACCATTCTCTTTACATCGGTTTTGTCAAAAGGTGTTCCGAAGCCTTCCATCCTGGCTACCTTCATTGAATCCTTGATAAGCATAGTACCGAGTTCCAGCGTAACATCATTCATGTAGATGGGCTGCTTACCCTTCTTGAACAGTAAAGGAGCGGCCCCTACATGGTCCAGGTGTGCATGGGAAATTATGGCAGCGTCAACCTTTTCTGTAGGAGGGTATTTGGGTGGCTCGGGCTCAATCTTGACACCAAAGTCCATCATTATACGTTTCTTGCCGCTAACAAGGATAGCACTCCTGCCTACTTCTCTTCCACTTCCAAGAATTTCTATTTCTGTCATAGTTTATCCCACATTTTTCTTAGTTTTGACTTGTCTGCAAGGCAATCCTTGGTGCTTGTGAAAACTTCAAGGGTTATGGTCTTGTCATAACCGGATTTTTTAATTGCGCCAAGCATTACGTTCCAGTTTATGAATCCCTTACCTAACGGCAAATGTTCATCCTCTTTTCCACGATTGTCACTTATATGTATGTGCTCAATCCTTTTTGAAAACCCTTTTACGAGCTGTGGCGTTGTGTTTTTTTGTCCAACATTGGCATGAGCAACGTCAAGATGCAAATATAATCTTGGTAACTTTTTGAAAACTCTTTCCAACACAAATGGATTACTGAATAATCCTGGTGTATTTTCTGCCATTAGGTCAAGGTCATGTTTTCTTGCTATGGTCACAAGCCTTTTTAATGACCACAAATTGAATTCTATCATATGTTCATGATCTATGATTCCAAGTGACGTGTCGAAGTGTACATTGAAGATTTTTACACCAAGCTTTTCGAAGGCCTCGGCACTCTTTTCAAGTTCACCCAGCGCGTAGTACCTGAGCTCTTTGAACGGCGAGCCCATGGGCAAATACCAGGCTGTGTGGCCTACGACGGGAGTTTTTCCTATGGCTACCTTCAGAGCCTTGATGTTTAACTTTTCCGGCATGGCTTTTGGCATTTCAAGGGTAAGGTCAAGGAAATCAAAGTTTCTCACGATTCGCTTAACTTCTTTCAGAATATTATTGTTTGGGTTGTTCATCGAGCCTATTAACATAACAAAAAGTTTGTTGTTAAAGATATAAGAGTCTTTTTTGCGGTCAGATAAACCTGCCCAGAACGTTTATAAGTATACATTTTCTACTATGGTAAAGGCGATTACATGGACTACAGTTATCAGTCGAAAGCGAGAAGCTAAGGCCTATTTTGCTTAGGGCACTGAACAAAAATCAGATTCTTCTTATAATTAAATTGAAACACACCAGGGCATTTAGTAGAAACCAACTTCTCATAGAACTATCCCATAATAGTAATGTACCACTTTCTACATTGAAACTTAATTTCAAAATACTCAAGGAGCTGGAAATAATTTCTCAAGATAACAGACTTACTGCCTTGGGGCAAAACATAAGCCGGATAGTAGGTGATTAGATGGAATACCACAGTCTTCAGAGATCTGCAAAGGATATAGAAATGGACAACTACCTGAGAACTATATTCAAGCTTAGTGAAAATAATCCGGAGATTTTGTACCGAGTTATAGAGATGGCAAAACAAGACAATAAAGATACAAAAAATAGAAATTTAAGCGGGTAAATCAAAGTGATTTTATGGACATTGAAAAGCGAATAGAACTCATAGAAAGCACAGGCGAAGAAGTTGTAACACACGAAGAGCTCCGCGCGCTGCTGGAGACAAAATCAAGACCTGTGGCCTATGATGGATTTGAGCCGAGCGGGCAGCTTCATATTGCGCAGGGAATCATGCGCGCCATCAACACCAACAAGATGCTTGAAGCTGGAGTCCATTTCAAGTTCTGGATTGCTGATTGGTTTGGCTGGATGAACAATAAAATGGGCGGCGACCTTGAGAAAATAAAGCAGGTTGGCGAGTACCAGATAGAGGTCTGGAAATCATGTGGTATGGATGTCAAGAATGTTGAATTTCTCTGGGCGAGCGATGCCATGGCCGACCGTGAATATTGGAAGCGCACTGTTAACATTGCACGCAATAATACGGTCCAGCGAATAGTCCGTTGCTCCCAGATAATGGGGCGCACGGAAAAGGATACACTCACAGCAGCACAGATATTTTATCCCTGCATGCAAGCTTCTGACATATTTCATCTGAAAGCTGACATCACCAATCTTGGAATGGACCAGAGAAAGGTTAATGTCCTGGCACGGGAAATAGGTCCCAAGCTTGGTTTCTGGAAACCTGTCATGGTAAGTATTCACATGCTGATGGGACTTAACAAGCCTCCAGAAGGAATTACAGATCAAGTGGAGAGAGCCATAGCAATGAAGATGAGCAAATCGATACCAGACAGTGCTGTTTTCATGACAGACAACGAAGAAGAGGTAAAACGTAAGATAACAAAGGCGTACTGCCCGTCTACAGCAGAAGACAATCCAATGATGGAATACATGAAGTACATAATATTTCAGAGCTTTGACAGCGTTACCATAGAAAGATCCAGCAAGTTCGGCGGCGACGCTACCTACTACAGTTTTGATGAGCTAAAGAAAGATTTTGTGTCTGGCAAGCTTCATCCGGCTGACCTGAAGAATGCCACAGCCAGCTACATAAATAATCTTCTCGAGCCGGTAAGAAAACACTTCTCAAAGGGCAAACCAAAAGAACTCGCTGATTTAATCAGGAACCAGGGCGT
>JBBSYB010000074.1:0-3091 GCA_038045465.1 Candidatus Aenigmatarchaeota archaeon
TAGCGCCAGCAGACCGCATAAAAATAAAGTACACTGGTACTGAGCCGGTTGCCATAATGGGCATGGCACCAGACATGATAAAAACCATCATGAAAATACCTGGTAAAGACCTGCTGGAAACAGACATAAGATGGGATGTTTCTTCTGATCCGAACGAATTCTACGGTGTTTGGATGGGAAAACGCAAGGAGGATAACTGGTCAACAGTATTTTTGCGTGCTATAGTACAGGGTTTCCAGCATTCCAAAGAGAAGACAGGCTGGTTTGTTATTGAAATAAAAGGCACGCTGGAAACAAAATATGAATTCAGTAATTTCATCCAGCGGGGTTTCTGGTGGACCTACAATCTCGCTTTCTACTATAAGCAGCGTCGCAATTATCTTGAAATGGGAAAGGACAACATCTACGAAATGCGTGACTTTATTTTGAACAAGTTCAAGATAAACAAAGCCGAAGAGTAAAAATAAAGGCATGAATAAGGACTTGCTTCCACCTTAGTAATATCCTTTTTATACTGGAAAAGCTGAATTATGAATAGGGATTAATTATGATGGGTTGGCTAAAAAACAAGATGCATAAAAATTACGATGATTACGAGGACATAAGGTCAAACGTAGTCGGCAAAGACCTTCTTGCGCCGCCTGAGCCTGATTTTCCTCAAAGACGCATTGAAAGGGCCATAGAAGTCCCAAAGTTCGAGGAACCCCTTGGGCGATTTGAAGAGCCGCCTGGCTTTAGCACAGTGGACACAAGATTCCCAGACCAACAGCCAGCAGCAAGCGAAAGAGGCAGTGACCGCTATGAAATCATTGATCGCCTGAATCTGATAGAAAGCCAGCTTGCTGCTATAAGAAGTCAAACGGAAACAATAAACGAGCGCCTTAAGAATCTGGAAGTGCGTCTCACCGGAAGACGATATTAAGTAAAGATTCTATTGCGGTCGATTAATTGTGTTTTTAATACTTTTCAATAATTCTCACTTGTATGTACAAAGCCATTATCGAACAGGAACTGCCAGATATACTTGACAAGTTCAGAGGAATAAGAGCAGATCTCTATCTAAAAGTTGCTCATTACTGCCTTGATGTCTTTTGCTCTGGAATAAGATCCGGAGCGCTAAACCGCCCAAGAGGTATATTCATGAGGCCTCTTGATATACCAGACTACGAACAACCTCAGGTGGAGACTTTATTTCGTGATTTTTTGGTGTTGGGGTTTACCATAGGTTATGGAACAAGAAGAATAGATGGAACTTCAATAGGAGGTTTCCCAGAAGCAATGGATGCAGTAGACTTTTTATCAGAACGGCTGGGTTGTAGAGATTATTGCGGAGAAGCCGTTTCAAAAATATTAGATTTTGGTAAAGAAAAAGGAAACTAATCATTCAAAAACAAAACTAACCTTCTTGTTAATCACTTTGCCAACCACAGCAGCTAGCGGCTGTACATTCTTTCTGTACCTTCTTTCTACACGCACCTTTAGCGACTCCTCTGGGTAGACCTTGTTTATTCCTACAATCGGCGCTCCTATGAGTTTTTCTATTACATGCTTGTCGCTGCCTTCTGTCTTTTCCAGAAGCTTTATTTGTTTGCCGAGGTCCTGGGAGAGTTTCTTGATGTTCCGTCCGCCAGGCCCTATGAACCTTGCCGCGTGCTTGCTATCTACAACGACAAACAATTTGCTGCCATCCTCCACCGTGCTCAAAAAGTCTAGGTTAGTATCCCGTTCCTTGTTTATTCTGTGCAGTTCCCGCGAGAGCTTCACGTCTATCTCTTTTATCTCGCCGTTGTCAAGTTTTTTGCTGCAAGCCGAGCAAAGCATGTTGCTCTGCAGGCAGACTTTGCAAATCTTCATAGTTAAAAGTAAAATTATACAGGACTTTATTAAACCTTTTCTAAACACCCAATTATGTCTTAAAATTATGTAATCTTATCTTCTACATGCTTGTAGCTGTATGCGGAAAAACAAACGTCGGAAAAACTACCTTCTTCAGCGCTGCTACTCTTGTGGACGCGGAGATAAGCAATCGTATCTTCACCACAATCGGACCTAACAAGGGCGTTACCTATGTGCGTGTGCCGTGTCCTTGCAAACAGCTAAGTGTAAAGTGCAACGCCCAAAACTCAAAGTGCATAGATGGCGTGCGCTTCGTGCATGTGAAGATGATCGACATAGCAGGTCTTGTGCCCGATGCCCATAAGGGAAAGGGTTTAGGTAACCAATTTCTCTCAGATATTATGGAAGCCAATGCACTTATTCACGTTCTTGATATATCAGGCTCCACTGATGAGTCCGGAAATCCGGTAGCCGCAGGCAGCCGCGACCCGAAGGAAGATATAAAATTTCTGGAAGAGGAAATAGACTACTGGATTCTTGGCATACTAAAGAAAAACTTTCAGACGATGTCAAAGCGCATTGAGGCAACAAAGGAAAAGCTGTCTGATGTTGTTTACAAGCAGCTATCCGGTCTGGGAATAAAATTACAGGAAGTTGAGGAAGCACTACATGAAACCGGAATTAGCGCTGGCTCCGACGACTACGAATTGCTGAAATTTGTCCGCCTGCTGCGCCAAAAAAGCAAACCCATTATTTTGGCTGCAAACAAGATGGATATATCCACCTCAGAGAAGAATCTTGAGCGCTTGTCAGATCTGGGCTTTAAGCTATTCCCATGTTCTGCTGAGTTCGAGCTTGCTCTCAGACGTGCAGCTGAGAAGGGCATAATTCGTTACACGCCAGGCGCAGCAGACTTTGAACTTCTGGAGAAAATAGATGACCGTCATCTTGCCGCGCTTAATTTCATTCGCAACCTGATGAAGAAACATGGATCCACAGGAGTCCAGGAAATAATAGACAACATAGTTTTCAAAATCCTCGACATGATCGTTGTTTATCCTGTTGAGAACGAGCACAAATTCTCTGACAGCAAAAACAATGTGCTGCCCCATGCCATATTAATGAAGCGTGGAGCAACAGCCCTTGATCTAGCTTTCAAGGTACATGAAGACATTGGAAAGAGGTTCGTGGCAGCCATAGACGCAAGAACAGGAAGAAACGTCTCCGCAGCCTATGTGTTAAAGAACGGCGACGT
>JBBSYB010000075.1:0-2253 GCA_038045465.1 Candidatus Aenigmatarchaeota archaeon
ACTTCTTCTGAAGGAATACGACAACTTCCAGCTTTATCTAAATGGCGTGGACTGGCTCGACAACCTGTATTCTGCTACAAAACAGCAGGCAGACAAAGTCCTGAAAAACAAGAAGCCGAAGAATGAACAGCCCATGATTCTTAGAAACGATTGCATAAGGCTTGTGTGCAAGGAAACAAAGCTGACAAGGTGGTGGATTAAGATTCCTGTCTACAATGTGCGGGGCGGGATTTATGTTCCTATTGTTTTCTCCAAGAAGCAGGAAAAACTGATATACGAAGGAAAGGTATGCGACTCAGAGCTTGTCAAGAGAGGCAAAGATTTCTTTGTGCATATCGTCATCAAGAAGGAAATCCAGATGAGGAAAGTTTATAATGATGTTCTTGCCATCGACATGGGCATAAGGCGAATTGCATCCGTGATTCAGTTCTCCACAAGAAAGCCTGTGTTTTATGGCAAGGAACTTCGACAACTAAGAGGACATCATTTCTATCTGAGAAAGAAAGTCCAGAGCAAGAAAATAAAGCATCTGAACAGGTGGCTTCGCAAATCCAGAGAGCAAAGACAGACAAACTACTGGCTTCACAAATATGCCAAGCAGATTGTAGAGCAGGCAAAAGACACGAACAGTTTCATCGTGATTGGCGACCTGAAACACATAAGAAAAGATGGAAAAGATAAAGGCAGGAAATTCAGGCGAAAACTGAACTCTTTCCCGTTCTACAAACTATCAGCCTATGTCAAGTATAAGGCAGAAGCAGAAGGCATAGAAGTCGTAGAAGTATCAGAAGCATACACGAGCCAGACTTGTTATAGATGTGGAACAAAAGGAATCAGAAGGCAGGGTTTGTTCAAATGCGAATGCGGGCTTCAGGACAATGCGGACAGGAATGGTGCAATAAACATAGCAAAACGAGGGATAGGGCAAGCTCTATCTCAGGGGCTTTCTCTGACAAAGCCCGAAAGTCTGGCATATACCTTAGAACCGACCAGACAAGAACCCCACGAGCTTTAGCTGTGGGAGTGAGTCAGGTATGTGATTACACTAAATTATCAGAGAGAACTAATACGAAATTTACTCATTATTCTATCTTTATTTTACCTTCGTTGATTTCCTGTATGATGTCTTTTGGGTTTTTGTTATCAACCAACACACCAGAGCTCTGACAGGTTCCTATAACTTGCTTTACCTTTGCCACTAAGCCACCGCGTATTGAGTCCTTGCTTTTTGCTATTCTGATTACAGCATCGAGGCTTATGCTCCCTGCAACAGTTCTTGTTTTGTCTTCCTTGACCTTTGAAAGCACTTCCAGTTTCATTTCCTTCTTGATCATTGACGTGACAGGTGGCGTGCCTACACTTATGGTGAATTTCTTAGTGTCCGTATCAACGACTATCTTAACAGGAACTTCCATACCAGCAAATATAGAAGTTTTATCATTGATTTCTTTCACAACATTTACTACATTAACACCGAGCGGTGAGAGCGCTGGTCCTATTGGCGGAGCAGGTGTTGCTTTGCCGCCGCTTACTAAAACATCAACAGTTTCCTTTGACATATTTATTCTCTCTTCTTTTCATACATTCTCACAGAATTAACAGAAATAGTTACAGGTATAGGTATAGCAGCTTCGATAAATTCTACGGTTATTTCACCCTTTGTTTCGTCGACACGCGATATTTTTGCCTTCTCACCCTTGAATGGCGAGCCTATTATTTCAACCACGTCACCAACGTTAAATTTTACCTCACTTTTTTCGGCTATGAGAAACCTCTCAAGCTGAGTCATAGGAACATCCTTATTTATGAAGCCGCGTACATGAGGCACGCTTTTTACCGTGAGCTCTATTTCCTCAGGATCGCCCTCTATGAAGACATAGCCACGCAGCTCTTCAGGATGGAAAAGCGATTTTATTTGCAGTTTATCGTTTTGTATCTTTGTTGTAAGTGAATCTATGACCACATTTTCTCTTCCAGTCGTTGTTCTTATTGTCGCTATCATATATACCACTTTATGTTCTTTGATTAAACTTTCTTTCTAAGAAAGTTTATTACAGTCCACCTATAAGCTGGACAACCATGAATATGAGAAAGCCTATTATGCCTATTACCACAAAACCAAGCCCGGTAATTTTTACGGTTTGCCTGTATTCGTTTTTATCAGGTTTTGAGGAAACAAGCAGAATCCGTCTCATGCGCTCAATAAGCGATCTCAGTCCCATAGGTCTTTATTATAACAAAAGATTTAAAAAC
>JBBSYB010000075.1:2353-9067 GCA_038045465.1 Candidatus Aenigmatarchaeota archaeon
TTCGATGAAGTCTATCCCAAAGAGCTTTTCAACATCTTTCTTCTTCTCCTTGGTGTAGACCTTTTGCGGGCTGAAAAGCGTGGGAGAATTAACACCCGTTATTACTAGCATGGTTCTTATGGAGTCGCCAAGTTCTTTCAGTATCTGTGCACCCCATATTATTTTTGCGTCTGGGTTAAGGCGTGTTGCTACTGTCTCCACTATCTTCTGACAGTCTCTTATGGTAATATCAACACCACCAGAAACATTTATCAGCGCCCCTGTTGCGCCATCTATGTCTATGTCCAAAAGAGGGTTGTTGAGTGCACGTTCCACTGCTTCTATTGCTCTGTTCTCACCGTCGCTGTCACCCATACCTATCATAGCCAGACCACCGTTTGTCATAACAGCCCTGATGTCTGCAAAGTCTAGATTTACAAGGCCAGGTCTTGTGACCAGCTCAGATATACCTTTCACAGCATTTACAAGTATTTCGTCAGCGACTTTGAACGCCGTAGGTAGTGAAACATCCGGTACAATTTCGAGCAGCTTGTCATTTGGTATAACAATTAGTGTATCGACAGCTTTCTGTAGTTTGTCCAGCCCATCCCGTGCATTCTTCATCCTTTGGCGACCTTCCATTGTAAACGGCAAAGTGACAATACCTACGGTGAGAGCACCGGATTTTTTCGCGATATCGGCCGCGATAGGAAGCGAACCTGTTCCAGTTCCTCCGCCAAGGCCACAAGTGACAAATGCCATGTCACAACCTTCAAGAACTTTCTTAATTTCATTTCTACTCTCCTTTGCCGCCTCCTCACCTACCTTCGGGTCCGCCCCGGCCCCAAGGCCGCCTGTTATCTCCTTTCCAATAAGTATTTTGATGTCAGCATCAGTGTAAAGAAGGTCTTGTGCATCTGTGTTTATGGCTATTGTCTCAGCCCCAACAACACCTACTTGCATAAGCCTGGAAATTGTATTGCCACCTGCGCCTCCGGCGCCCAATATTTTTATCTCCGCCTTCTTAGATTCAAGTATTTTCCTCAATTCTTCGTCAGCTGGTGCCGTTCCAATATCTTTCTGCCCTAATATTCCCATTTCATCACCTGTCCCAAGTAAATTTAATATTTGATATTTCCTTTAAGTTATATTTAAAGTTTAGAGAGATTTTTTTCGTGTTTGAAATGCATTACAACACATAAATAATAGTAATAGTAGTAATAATAATGCTATTCTATACAATATTTTTTACATGAAAAAGAAGTTTAAATAGTAATAATAGTAATAGTAGAGAGATTAACATGCTGAAAATGAAGTGTAAATTTTGTGGATACGGTTGGAATCCCCGTAAGTCTAACCCAATCTCATGTCCTAGATGCAAAAAGAGATTTGATTATCCAAAGAGCTTTGTATAAGAAAATAGAAATCTAAGCCTTGCTGGCTTCTGTCTTGGATTTTTCAAAGCTTTCTGTAAAGTTTACTTTCTCGATCCCTTTTACGTATTCTATAATAAGCGAGCTTATCCGTTCTTTGAGTTGTGCAGGCAGTTTTATGTTTATGCTAACCGAACCACCCTCTATTTTTGGATCTGCATCCCTTGCGCCGAAGAACTCAAAAACGGATTTTATTTGGTCAACAGGAGTATCTATTTTTTCCTTGACGTCCAGAGTATATTTCAACAGGTGTCCGGCAAGAGGATTGTTAAAATCAACTCTTATGCGACCCCCATCTACACTTTGAATGCGTCCTTTGGCGCCGCCGAAATCAACTATCATACCAGCCCTAGGCTCAACCTTCTGATCTCGGAAAAATTTTCTAGGCACAGTCCTGACAAGCCTGGCATCTCTTTCACCAAAACCATCTTCTGGCTTTATTTCAATATCCTTCTTGTCACCAACATTAAGATCTAAAAGAGCGTTATCAAGGCCTTTTATCATGAAATTAGCGCCAACAATGATAGGCAGGTCCCCATAGATAATCTTAGAACTATAGATGCCTTCCTTCTTGGCAGTCTCGGCATCCGTAAGGTCAAAAACCTCACCGGTTTCCAGCGTTCCAACATAACTTATTTTTACGAACTCTCCCTTCTTCATAGTTTCACCAATTACAAATCCTTTACAACTCTATAATGTGAAATCGTGTACATAATTATTCCAGGTTTCACATATAGCAAACAAGGAAGTTGTATCGTCTATTTTTCCTTGTATTGCTATAAAAGCGAACCTTTATAAAGATTTTTGTTACTATTAAGTAATTGATTATCATGGCAATTGACAGAAAAAGAGTAATCGAAGCGAATCTTAATTTTTTTGGATATGGGTTTGCTGTAGCTGGTCCATTAACTGGCGATAACATAACAGATAGAAGGGCAAGGCAATGGGTGGGAACTTACGACCCCAATACCAATACGCTAAGCTTATATGATGGGGTCGTACCAGAAGATGTTTTAGCAGATATGCAGACATACGCAACAGTAGTTAGATTAGAAAAATTAACGAGTGAATAGTCATGTTATTTCGAGTTGTAGACGATTGGAAACAGTTCCTGCCTCCGGAAGATGAGACTAGACTAAACAACTTACTGAAAGCTGTGGCAAAACACAGAAATGCCTATAGAGCATCTAAGGACATTAAGATAGCACAGCTATGGTGCGCATTTCTTGAAGCACGAAAAGAAAACGCGGTTCTTTACCGAAGACTTAGACGACTTGAATACATTTTTGAAGGCATGGCTGAAAGAATAAGAAAAGAAGACATGCTTGAAAGAGAAGTTCTCGAAGGTTTAGAAAAGTTCTGATATACATTTGTGTAATAACTGTGGCATTAGCCATGTAACATCGCAAAAATCAGAAACAACAGATTAATTCTATTCTAAAAATAGCCCGAACTTGCTTGGTGTAGATGACTTGGCTTTTAGGTTGTCCGTGTCGTCCGCGTCCTGTATCAATACTTTGCATCTTGTCTCTTTTTCGATGAAGTCCCTTACGTCTTCCAGCAGTGCAAATTGCCTGCTTCTTGCTATTACAGGTTGCAGTTCATTTATCTTTTTGTAAAGCGACTGGATAAACATGACAGTCGCCTTTCCATATGTGCCTGAGGACATGATCTCCTTTGTTATATCGTTCACGTTGCCTGTTTTGTTCCTGAGAACCTTCTGATGAACCCTGAATTTCCAGTCTTCCGCGACAAAAAGTGTTATTTTTTTTGGTGTTATCTTTGCAATGCGCTGGACTTCTTCTATGTCACTTAAGGTCCTTTTTACAAGCTCTTCGCCTATCTCGGCTTCTGAGTTTATTTTTGTTTGATCTGGCACAGGCCATTTGCTGACAGAAACAAAATCTTTATGACCCAACAGATGCCACAGTTCCTCACAACTATGTGGTGTGAATGGCGCAACAAGCTTCACCAAATTTTCCATGTAATTTTTCATTATTTTCTTGTTGGCATTCTTGATGCCGTCAACACGCCTTAGGTACCATCTGAGATCGTTTGTCGCTTCAAACAAGGCAGTCTGCACAGCATCACGAAACATGAGTTTTTCAAAGTTTTTTGTGGCGTTTTCTATGTGGTGCTGTATTCGGCTCTGCATATAGATATCGACATTTTCCATCTTCGTCCTCCCAGCTTTTCTTATGGCCTTTACTGTTGAGAAGATAAGTTCATACCTGTTCCTGTAGCCTTTGATGCCTTCCTGTCGCCAGTCAGCATCTTCTATTCCCTGGCTGGATCCAGCAATGTTTATTCGTACCATATCAGCCCCATGTTGCTCCACGATATCCTTGAGCGGTATTATGTTACCCTTGGACTTGCTCATCTTTTCACCCTCAACATTCACGAAGCCATTTACGCTTATTGCCTTTGGCCACTTGTTTTCAGGCCAGATAGCCGTATGATGAAATAGGTAAAATGTTAGATGATTTTGCACAAGGTCCTTGCCGCTGTTTCTCATATCCATGGGATAGAAATATTCAAACTCTTCCCTCATCACTTTCAACAGCTTTTTGGAAACAGAGTTTTTTGCCACCTTTTTCGGATCGCCTTTTCCAAGGAGCACATAGTCAAACATTTCATCGGTCAGTTTTTTGGGAGGTATTTTGTATTTGTTTATAACACCAGCTATGGTGTAGTAGGCCATGTAAATAGTAGAATCACTTAACGTCTCAACTATCCATTCCTTATCCCATGGAAGGAATGTGCCAAGTCCGGATTTTCTTGTGCACGCCTTGTCCTTCAACCAGTCTATGGTATTTTCAAAATTATTTCTGGCCTCTTCCGGATATATATTCATTTTAGAAAGGCAATACTTTACCTTTTTTTTCCAACCCTCGTCAGAGAATTTAAGGAACCACTGGTTTTCTAATATCTTCACATGACACTTTGTTGTGCACCTGCAGACAACGTTATTGACCTCCCACATGACATCCGCAAGGCCCTTGTCAATGAAATCCAATGTAAGCTTTTCCTTTGATTCACTTACTTTCATCCCTGAATACACACCACAGTTTTTCAGTGTGCCTAGATGAAACTCTTTTTTGTAGAGAAGTGCTGTAGCCTCTTCCAGTTTATCCTTCTGCGACAAATTCGTGATATTCATCTTCTCTGCTAGCTCAACAGCAGGCAGTTCACCGAAGCCTTCCGCTTGTATGACGCTTATAGGTTCCAAATCATTCTTTTCAAACCCAAATATCTGCAGTTCGTCCTTGTCTATTAGCTCCTTGATAGCTATCCAGTCATATGGTGCATGAGCAGGCACGCTCATCACAACACCTGTAGCATTTTCAGGATCAACAAATTTAGAAGGAAGTATTGGGATTTCTCTGTTGCCCAGTGGTTCTATACACCTTTTGCCCAACAGTGTTCTGACATCAAAATTGCCGACTATCTGGACATTCATCTGATCTTTCAGTTTCTTGGCAGCGTCCTTGCTTACTATCCACCGCTCTCCGTCTACAGTCATTTCAACATATTCTGCGTCTGGGTTAAGCCAGATATTTGTAACACCGTAAAGTGTTTCTGGTCTGAGTGTAGCACACGGTAATACATATCCTAAATAAGCAAATTTAATCACTGTATATTCTATCGGGCTTTCTCCTTCACCCTCAAGACGATCGTGATCCCCTGTTGGACTAAGGTCTTTTGGGCACCAGACTACGGGATGCGTTCCCTGAACAACATAACCCTTCTTTTTCAATGTGTTGTATTGCCATTCTACGAAACGACTAAATCCAGGGTCAATAGATAACGTGAATTTCCTTCTCCAATCTATGGAAAACCCGATTTTCTGGAAGCTTTCCGTCATTCGTTTTGTCCAGAACTTCGCGACGTATTCAGGACCTTTTTTCTTGAAATCAGCAATATCCTTTTTTGTTGCACCGAAAGTCATGAAAGTGTCCACTTGAGTTTGATCACCCTTTTTGAGACGTTCTATTATGCCGACTATTGGCTCTCCTGTGGCATGAAAGCCCTGAGCCATCAGGACATTGTAGCCCTGCATTCTTTTGAAGCGTGCATAGGCATCTGTTCTCGTAAACGTATAGCTATGACCTATGTGAGCATTGCCGTTCACGTAGGGTATTACATTAGACGTAAAGAACTTTTTTCTCCTGTCAGGATTAGCCTCAAAAAGTCTTGCCTTTTCCCACTTTGCCTGCCACTTTTTATCCAGTGATTTGAAGTCCATAGTATCAGCTTTTATTTGTTGTCTATATTTTTAAGGTATAGTTTCATATTCATAATGTGGTACGCTTGAAAACTAGGAATATATATGCAATGCCTGTGTGCAAAAGTAGCATTATCAGAATCTCTCGCCGTGAATCGCCTGCGCACGTCGGGAAGTTGAAAAACTCTCTGGATTTCATAGTGCCAGAAGGTACGCCTGTAAAAGCAGCAGCTATAGGGATAGTCGTAGACCTCAAAGACGGCTCCAATATAGGCGGCCCAGAAAAAAAGATGGAAAAACACGGTAACTTCGTTGAAATAGAACATGCGAACAACGAATATTCAGAGTACGAGCACCTGAAAAGGGGGTTGTGTGTTAAGGTCGGCGACAAGGTAAAGAAAGGCCAGATAATAGGATACAGTGGCGCCACGGGCTGGATAGCGCAACTGGGCCCGCATCTGCATTTTATGGTTGGTGTATACGGCAAGACAGTTAAATATTATAATACTCTTGAAGTAGTATTTGAGAATAGAAAGGGCGTGTAGCTCAGCTTGGATAGAGCATTAATCAGCAAATGTTGAGTGTAGGCCTTCTAAGCTAAGGGTCGTGGGTCCGAATCCCACCACGCTCATTTTTACAATTTAAATGTATTGATGATAAGTTATTACATAGTGGTCAAATGACTAGGATCATAGCTGTTGTTTCTGGAAAAGGCGGTGTTGGAAAAACTACCATGGTAGCAAACCTCGGTATAGCCCTTGCCAAGATGGGCAAAAACGTTATAATTCTCGACGCTAATCTTACCACCCCGAGCCTGGGCATGCACCTTGGAGTCCCTCTCTATCCGGTAACGCTTCATGATGTCCTGAAGGGCCGGGCAAACATAAAGGACGCTGTTTACAGTCATGAGTCAGGAGTCCGCATAGTGCCTGCTGGAATTTCGCTGCGAGACATGCGTGGAGTCGATTCAAAAGACCTGCCAAACGCGCTCCTTGACCTGCTGGGCAGCGCAGAGCTAATACTTCTCGACGCCTCAGCTGGCCTGGGTCGCGAAACGCTTGCAGCCATTGAGGCAGC
>JBBSYB010000076.1:0-10758 GCA_038045465.1 Candidatus Aenigmatarchaeota archaeon
AAGCTTGTTATCTTTTAACAACATGTTACTCGTCGTGAGGTCGCCATGAATTATGTCATAATTGTGAAGAAGTGCTACGTTTCTTCCTATTTCCTTGCAAATATCCGTGCAATTTTCATCAAGGACATCCTTTACCTTCTGACCATCGATAAATTCCATCTTCAATGAAGTCTTTTCTTCCTCAAGAACTTGCGGTGTCAGGACCCCAGCGCGCCTCGCTTCCCTGAGCAGCCGCGCTTCCAGAGCCGTGCGTCTTTTGCGTAGCTTGTCGTCCAGTTCCTGTATACGATAAGATTTTTTTATTCTCTCCTTTATCACTACGCCATCTTCTCTGCTCAGTTCGGCCTCAGCGCCTTTTGCTATTAACATATAAGAATCAGTTATTCCATCTGCTGGAGTTCCTCAACAAAACCATCAGAGCCCATTTCCTCTCTGCCGCCGGCATAAGGCAGCATTCCTTCTATACGCTTTCTGAATTTCTCATCCTTCTTTGCTCTTACAACCATCTTGTCAATAAGAAATGGAAATCTCTTTCCAAGTTTCTGCAATCTATAGTTGGCCTTTATTTCCGGTTCGATTTCTGCCCACAGTTGTTCATCATACTTCTTTAGAAACTTCTCTGAAAAATCCCCTGCAGCCAACGCTTCCAATGTAACCTTTGCTGCGTGCTTGCCGGATATCATGGCAGTGCCAACGCCCTCGCCGCTTAGCGGGTCAATAAGTGAGGCCGCGTCGCCCAAAAGCAAAAAGCCGTTTCCGTAGCATTTCCTGTGGTAGCTCGCTAAAGGAAGATTCCAGCCTTTGATGTCCTCCAGTGCAACAGCGTTTTTGAAGCGTTCTTTGAAAAGGGGGTTTTCCTGTATTTCCTTCAGCTGTGCTGCCTTGAGGTTAATCTTTTTGTCATTCATATCCTTTACAATCATGCCAAGCCCGACATTTGCCTTTCCATCTTCAAGTGGGAAAATCCAGAAGTAGCCAGGCAGGAGGCTTTTTACAAGGTGCATCTCTATCCTGTCAGTCATTCCTGTAACGCCGCTATAATATTGGCGTGTACCGACTATGAAATGGTCTGGCGGGTTCTTATTAAGGCCGAATTTTTGTGCAACCATGCTATTGGCGCCGTCAGCTGCCAGAACTATTGGCGCACGATATTCCTTTTCCTCGCCATCCTCTGTCCCCTTGACGCCCTTTACAAAGCAGTCTTCAACTATAACGTCCGTGACTGTAAAGATCTTGAAGTCAACAAACTCTTTCACGCAATTATGAAGGTACTCATCGAACACAATTCTTCTATGACAAAAACCAGGGGCTGGCTTGTCTCTGGTTGTTATATCTACGTCAACCAAAGTACCATTAGGACTGCTTAGCGTAATACCATAAACAACATGGCCAGGCAGTTTTCTATAGCCTTCCTCTATGTCAAGTTCGCGCATAATTGCAGCAGCTTTCCGTCCCTGCGCATCGCCGCAGATTTTGTCACGAGGAAAGCCAACTTTGTCTATCAAAAGAACTCTTTTGCCAGCCTTTCCAAGATACATAGCTGCCGTGGCGCCTGCAGGCCCACTTCCTATAACAATGACATCATACATAGCCTCCTTTTGGCAATAACATTTAAAAAGGATTTGAAATGCAGCCAAAAGAACTTAATATGCAGTCTGTATTAGATTATAATGGACTTCATGAAAAGGTGGCGTGCGACAAACGTTTACATTGTGATGATAGCAGCACTTGTTGTAATTGCAGCCTATAGCCTGTACACTTTCGGCCTTGGCAATCTGCCGCAGATGTTTGCAATTATACTTATTTCTGCTGTGCTTGACGCTGCAATAATACGCATCAAAGATAAGCGTCTCGTATTGCCTAAAAGTGCCATAATCACGGGTTTGATTCTTAGCTTAATTGTGCAGGGCGATTTATTCTTGGTCGTATTCGTACCCGTGATAGCAATTCTTTCAAAGCATGTAATTAAGATACACGGGCGTCACCTATTCAATCCTGCAAATTTCGGTCTGTTAGTAGGGTTATTTTTGCCGGTTTCAGAAAGCTGGTGGGGAACCAGCAACATAATTCTGGTCGGTGTTCTGGGCATAATAATCATTCACAAGCTAAGAAAGATGCGCCAGGCGTTTGCATTTTTAGTTCTTCACGCTGTTTTGATTGCTATTTACTTCTCAATGAACGGAGGTGTCGAGCAAACGGTCGGGCATATGATATCTGGTTTGGTGCTGTTCTTCGCCTTCTATATGCTCATAGAGCCGGTAACATCGCCTGTTAACGCAAAAGGCAGAACAATCTTCGGTTTGCTCGTAGGTGTTCTGGGAGCCCTGTCTTACGTGTTCTGGCTGCCTGCGATGCTTGTTGGTTCTCTATTTTTCGCAGATATACTTGTGCCTATCCTGAATAGGCTTTCCAAACCTAAAATCATCAAAAGTATTTAAATACCCTAAAGTAAATAATAGGTATATAGATACTTTAAAGTATAAGGTGACTTAGATTGTCTTTAAGCAAACGAGGCAGAAAGATACACAAATGTATACTAGACAAGGCATCAAAATATTATTCAGAAAATGGCTACACGGTTTTCAAAGAAGCTAAAATGTCCGGGAGAGATAGAATAGATTTACTAGCAATTAAAGGTCAAGAGAAAGTCGGTATTGAATGTCAATTAACAATTTCTTACAAAATAATTAGGCAAAAGTTCAGAGACTATAACCAAAACTTAACAAAAATGGTATTCATAGTTCCTGTAGATAGAAAAAAGAGGATAGACGAAGTGCTGGGAAAAATAGCTAGTGAAGAAGATTTGTCGAAAAACTTTTTCGAGGTGTGGACAGAAAATGTAGCTACTATGATACCTGTAAGGATTTCTAAAAAAACAAAGCAACTTCTTGATGAAGTGGGAAAAGAAATAGGCTCCTTTGGAGATACTTATGACGATATAATATTCAAAGTACTGAAAAAAATGGTGAAAAATAATGGTGCGTCTAGATAGAATAACAATGCAGGGATTCAAGTCATTCGCAAATAGAATAACCATACCTTTCCCTGGCGGTTACAACTGCATCTGCGGACCCAACGGATCCGGAAAATCCAATATCATAGACGCATTGCTGTTTGTACTGGGAACAACATCAGCGAGAAGCATTCGTGCACTTAAGCTGCAAAATCTGCTTTTCAATGGTGCCAGAGATAAAAAACCCGCTGATTTCTGTGAAGTCTCCATTTACCTCGACAACACCGACAACAAGATACCTGGCGATGAAAAAGAAGTTAAGATAACGCGCCGTGTCACAAGAAGTGGTATATCCATCTACAAGTTGAACGGCCGCACGGTAACGCGTACAAAGATATTAGACATTCTTTCCTACGCAAACCTGGCAGCCGAAGGCTACAACATAATAATGCAAGGCGACGTAACAAAAATAATCGAAATGTCGCCAAATGAAAGAAAAGGTATAATAGATGAGGTATCAGGAATAAGCGAATTTGATGAGAAAAAGGAAAAGGCTACCAGGGAGATGGAAAAGGTTGAAACCCGTGTACGCGAAAACATGATAGTCGTGGCTGAAAAACAAAAGCTTGTGAGCCGCCTGAAGCAGGAAAAAGAAAACGCAGAAAAATATCGTGCTATAGAAATAGAGCTGAGAAAATCAAAAGCATCTCTGTTGAAGAAAAAACTGAAAGATGTCGTGCAAAAACATAACGCCTTTGACAAAGAGGTTGAGGAGAACACATCAAAATTCGACTTGATGTCAAAGGAAATGACAAAAGTCGATGATGAACTGGAAAAGAAAGAGAAAGGTGTTCTGAAGAAAGGCGACGAGCTGATACAAAAATCCAGAAATTATGACATCCTAAGAAACATAGACCGTATAAATAATGAAATTCTGAGAAAAAGAGATCGCATAAGTTTCAATGAAAGAGAACTGGAACGCGTAAGGGGTGTTGTTGACAATAGGATAGTAAGAGAAATACTTGATTTGAAACATCCTGGCGTCTATGGAACTGTAGCAAGTCTAGTGGATGTTCCAAAAAAATATTCCATAGCTCTAGAGGTTGCCATAGGCCGTCACAAAGATGACATCGTTGTAGATACCGACGACACCGCTGCTCATTGTATAAGATATCTAAAAGAGAAGCGACTTGGGCGTGCACGGTTCATACCACTTAACAAAATAATAAACAGGCCGCGAAAGAAATATGACGGCAAGATGCTGGGTTATGCCATAGATCTCATAAAGTTCAGTAGGCAGTTTCTGCCGGCATTTGAATATGTACTAAACAGCACTCTGGTAGTCGAAGATATAGACACAGCCAGAAAAATAAGAAATTTCCGCATAGTAACTCTTGACGGAGACCTAATAGAAACATCCGGTGTGATGATAGGGGGTTTCTATAAAAAAACACGGCAGGCATCAGGTGGCCAGGACCTGATGGGTGAAAACGAGAAGCTAGAAAAGGAAATAGAAGACCTCGAAAACGAGCTTATTGATCTAAAGGCCCAGGAACAACACGAAACTGTAGAAGTAGTGAAACTTCAAACAGCAAAGACTCAGGAAGAGAAGGACTTGGAAACGTTCAGGAAAAGACGAAAAGAATTGTATGAGGAGAGAATGGTGCTCCAGAGCGTAATAGGCCGGGCAAAGATAGAAAAGGCAAAGCTTGAGGCATCGATGGACAACCTGAAGACGGAGTTTGAGGATTACAAGGATGTGGAAAAATTCTTTGATCAGTCGCAGGAAGAACTGCAGGAGCGTGTACGCCGCTGTCTGATAGAAATAAATCAGATAGGTCCTGTCAACATGAAAGCCATAGATGAATACCAAACAATAAATGTGGAATTCGAGGAGCTCAAGAAGAAACTTGATGGTCTTCTGGAAGAAAAGGAAGCTGTAATGAATATAGTCACGGAAGTGGAAAAAAGGCGCTATGAAAAATTCATGGAGACTTTTACGGAGATAAGCCAGAATTTCCTGAAAATTTATAAGGACATGACAAACGGCGACGGTCTTCTAAGGCTGGAAGTGGAGAACAACATAGATTCCGGATTAATTATAGAAGCAAATCCAAGCGGGAAAAAGATAATTAATCTCGACAGCATGTCAGGCGGTGAAAAAACCCTAACGTCGCTAGCATTCTTGTTTGCTGTAATGCAGCATTATTCAGCACCGTTCTACGTACTGGACGAGATTGATGCTGCTTTGGACAAAGCCAACACAAGAAAAATTGACAACCTGATAAGAAAATATTCAGGTACGGTACAGTTCATAATCGTAACTCACAACGACCTTACCATAGCAGAAGCCGAGAAGGTCTTCGGCGTTTCCATGGAAGGTGGCATATCCAAAGTTTTCGGGATAGAAATGCCGAGTCAGAGAGGATAAATATGAAAGTAATGATAATACCGGGTAATGGAAATACAGATATTTCTGAAAACTGGTTCCCTTATGTAAAGAAAAAATTAGAAGAACTTGGAATGGGAGTAATAGCGAAAAATATGCCCGACCCGGATATTGCACGCAAAGAATTTTGGATCCCGTTCATGGAAAAACAACTAAAAGGGGATGAAAATGCAATACTCATAGGACATTCATCAGGTGCCGTTGCTATTTTGAGATATCTGGAAAATCACAAAGCTCTAGGAGCAGTAATAGTTGGTGCATGCTATACAGACCTCAATGATGAACACGAAAAGCTAAGTGGATACTTCAACGACAAGTGGCAGTGGGATAAAATTAAGAAAAACTCACAATGGGTTATCCAGTTCGCATCTACTGATGATCCTTACATTCCAATAGAAGAAGCGAGATTTATTAAAAACAAGATAGGTTCGGAATACTACGAATTCAAAAATCAGGGACATATGGGTGCTGATGTAAATAAAACAGAATTTCCAGAAATTGTTGAAATTATAAAAAGAAAACTGGATATCAAGAAGGCGTCAAAATGAAAGTAATCTTGTATGCGTCAATGAGTGTCAACGGCTTCATAGCACGAGAAAACGATGAAGAAGATTTCCTGTCTGATGAGAACTGGTTTTCTTTCCAGAAGCTGGCGGAAAACTCAGGCTGTTTTGTCGTTGGAAGGAGAGCATACAAAGTGGTAAAAGAAAAGTATACTAGCGGTTACAATTTTAGCACGCTAAAGGCTAAGCCTATCATACTTTCAAGAAGAGGCAAAAACATCGAATTTGATGTTGCAAGATCTCCAAGAGAAGCCATAAAAAAAGCGAAATTCTTGGGCTTCAAATCTCTTGTAGTTTCAGGTGGCAGCAAGACAAATGCGTCGTTCCTCAAAACTGGACTTGTCAATGAGATTATCTTGAATGTAGAACCATTCATTTTAGGTAAAGGTTTTCCAGTTTTTGATGAAAATAAAATAGAATGTCAATTAAAATTGAAGAGTATCAGGAAAATAAAACCTGGGATCCTTCAATTACATTACAAGGTGAAAAAATGAAAGTAATTTTATACATGGCCATGACTGTGAACGGGATGATAGCAAGAGAGAATGACGACACGCCTTGGTCAAATGTTGAATGGAAAAATTATGCCAAGAAAGTAAAAGAATGCGGCGCTCTGATAGTTGGCAGAAGGACTTACGAAATAATGAAAAAAGGCGATGATCTCAAGAAAATAGGAAATCCATTTACGGTAGTTGTGACAAGTCAAAAAATAGAAAGCAACAAATCCTTTGTTTTTGCAAAATCCCCGAAAGATGCTTTTGAAATCATGAAAAAGAGAAAGTTCCGCAAAGTTCTTTTAGGTGGCGGATCGATGATAAATGCAAGCTTCATGAAGGCCGGGTTGGTAGATGAAATTTATCTCGATGTCGAACCTTTTGTATTCGGAAAGGGTATAAAATTATTTTCTGACGAAGGCTTCGAAGCGAAGCTAAAATTAATTGGCACTAAAAAATTATCCAAGAATGAAATCCAGCTGCACTACAAAGTAATAAGGCGTTAGTATGAAAAAAACAAACAAAGAAAAGAAAGATCTTGGCGGCGTAGTCGAGGAGGAAAACGTAGGGTTCGACGAAGGCGAGCCAAATGAAAAACAAACTAACGCTGAAAGCGTTGTTCAATCCGTCATAGTAGATGAGAATAAAGTTATCCAAACGATTATCCTTGGCAGCGACTGGCAGGAAGTACTCACTACGCTTGTGGTTGAGGAAGGCATGGATCCGCTGTTCGTTGATCTTGTGAAACTGGCTGATGTTTTTCGCAGCTATCTCGAGCACTTGAAAAAGTTTGACTTCCGTATACCTGCGCGGTTCATACTTGTCGCTGCTATTCTGCTCCGTATGAAAGCCGAGTTGCTGCTGGATGAGGAGGAGGAAAAGGAAATAAAGAAAATGGAGTCGACTCCGCTCAACATAGATGTTCCGATGCTGCTGGCGCCCATGAACAGGAAGACGACGCGCAAGGTAACCTTGACTGAGCTTGTCACTGCACTGAACAAGGCCTTTGAATTTCAAGAGAGAAAAGAAGGTAAGAAAATCAGAATGCGGCGTGCCATAGAAAGGTTGATAGAGCCTGAAGAAGATATAGAAATCAGGATAAAGGAAATATATGAGGAGATAACCCAGGCCAAGACCATAAAATTTTCCCAACTGGTGCCTACATGGAAGAAGATGGAAATAGTCCAGACATTCCTGCCTCTGTTGCACCTGGCCACAAGGGATATGATAATATGCGAACAGGAAGAGATGTTCAAGGAGATATTCATAAAGATTAAGCTGCAGGAAGAGGAGAAGCCGGAAAATCCGGGCTTACCGCAATAGTGGAGGTATAGACAATGCCAAGTCAAATAAATCCGCAGAAATTAGCTTTACTCGAGGCAATATTGTTCACTACAACAGATCCGCTCACATTTGAGCAGCTGCAAAAACTGACTAAAAGCAGAAAAGACGAGATGGAGAAACTGCTCGCCGAGCTAAACCAGCGCTATTCTAACGAAAACAGTGGGATAAAAATATCAGACATGGGAGGCTACAAGCTGATAGTAAAAAATGAATACCTGCAGAACGTAGCCGACCTAACACCCCATGCTGACATGTCGCGCGGCCTGCTACGGGTGCTCTCTGTGATCGCTTACCATGAGCCTATCAAACAATCAGATATTGTAAAGGTAATCGGCAACCGAACATATGATTATGTAAAAGAGCTCTCTGAAAAAGGTCTGATAAATGTCGAGAAGAAATCACGCACGCGCATACTTACTACGACGGACAAGTTCGAGGAATACTTTGAGACGAAGAAGAATGAGCTCAAAAAGAACTTGGATGAAGTCAAGGAAGAAATGAAAGAAGAAGGCAAAGAGAATAAAGAACCAGAAGCATAAAATACCTAGTACCAAGTCGGGAAGAAATCAAGTTTCACTTCATCAACTATTACAACAAAATCTGTTTTCTTTATACTATCAGAGAATTTGTTTCTTATGTTATGCATTAGGTCATAAAAATCTTGCAAGTTTTCCGTCTCTACTTCCAATTCAACTTCCCAGGGACCGACGGATTCTATTACATGCACCACATTTGGCATTTCCAAACAATACTTAACTATATCATTAACAGTTTTGCCTTTTGTGTGCAAACATAACTTGAAAAAATTATATCCAATTTTTCTTATATCAAGAAAAGTTACATATCCCTGAATAATTTCCATCTGTTCCATTTTCTTTATTCTGCTCTGAACCGTTTTCACATTCATTCTGAACTTCTTTGCAACTTCTGTATAGCTAAATCTTGCGTTGTTCGAAATAAATCTCAAAATCTCGACGTCATTCTTTTTCAGTTTTATTTTTCCTTTTCCCATAAAATCTTCAACTTTTTTCGAGTAAAAAGATTTTTTATTAAGCAAGTAAGTTCTTTGGGATGTTCTGCCTTCTGTTAGAAAAACTACATCATAATTATTAACGTACTGTCCAAACCTTTCGAAAAAATCATTGCGCAGTTTATTGAATTGTTGTACATTCTCTACATAGGCGCCCAGCATTATATCCCAGTTGCCTTCACATTTTGCAACCCAGCTTATTCTTTTGTCGTTTAATAAAAATTTGTAAATGATTTCCTCTGTCTGTTCTGTATAGCCCGACATTTGAAGATATATTTTTCCTAGAAACAAACCAAGTTTAGATAAGGATGGTTGAAGAACAAATTTTTTTATCACACCATCTTCAACAAGTCTAGCTACGCGATACTGTACATTATTCTTGCCCACACCTATTCGTTTTCCAATCTTAGCAAAGCTGGTTCGTGCATCCGTATCTAGCTCTACCAATATTTTCCTGTCTATCAAATCAAGCTTGTAAACCATATATTAGTCATTATACCGTTTTTCTATTTAAATCTACCTTTTTGACATAAATTTTCTAAATAAGTTTAATCAATACAGATAACCATATAGTAGTAACGTAAATTAGGGGTGATAAAAATGGGAGACATGCAAATGGATCGCTATGACACAACGGGACTAACCCAAAGGCAAAGATTAGTGATAGGTATATCACTAATGCGGGTTGGCAAGCGTGGATACCAAGCTGTTGAAAATGCTGGTAGAGAAATCCTGGATCAGCTTTATTCAGGACTGGATTGGGAAGCACAACTAGGACCTATAATAAGAGATCCTGTTGCAAACATGATCCTTGAGCCGGGTCGCTACGAAATAGTATAAGATATTCGTGTAAATTTAGGTGTGGTAAAATATGTCAGAACAACAAGATATGACAGACGTAGAACTCGTAGAATATGTAAAATCACATGTTCAGATGGATCTAGACGACAATAAAAGAGAATTTGGAAGATCGCTATACTTCGAAATCTCAAAAATTCTTTCTGCATATCTACTTGCGCCAACAATGGAAAAAACGTTAGACTGGACAATGTTTTCTACAATACCCAGATTGCAAGAATCTGTTGAAAGAAAGTATGGTATTATCCCTACTTTTCTTGAAACAACTAAATGCGGGTTTGCGATACGCGAATTGGCCAGAAGAAAATCAGAGACGTATCTTGAGGAATTAGAAAGCTACGCAAAGGGCCTCGTAGAGATCGGAGTTCAGGAAGAGTTTGGTGGTTAGAATGACAGATATAAGTAAGATAAATTACAGAATAGGTAGAACCAATGCTGCCCCTCTGCAGCGAGGAGAACGCCGATGTTTTGTTGTAGATTATGATATGAGACAAGGTGTAGAAGATTTTGTAAAAGGGCGTAATCTCATAACACCTGCAACGGCAACTTTCTATTTAGCAAATATGTCGGACAATGGCGTAGCCCGTGTTTATAGAATGCACCGTGTCGGCGGCGGCGGAAATTGCTACATAGATGAGAAAAGCAACCTAGTCTTAGATGAGTCGTCAGAGGAATTTGGTGCAATACCAAAAAGTGCAGCAGAAAGATTTGTTAAAATGTTGGTAATGGAACTTGAGAGAGCGAGAGTAGAAATAAATAGTACAGCAGTTAATCCAAATGGCCAACTAAACGATTGTTGGAGAAGTTATTGCCCAACAGATGTCTCCACACAGGAGCAATGGAATGCAAGTCGTTGGGATTGCAGCTGGTAATTTATTTTTATATTTTCCCCACCAATCTCTTGACGTCTTCGAAAACCTCTTCCGGTTTTCTGTTTCCGTCAACAAAGTACGTGTCCGGGAAGTATTTTTTCAGCGAGATGAGATTCTGTCTTATCTGTACAAGCTTGTGCTCCTCTTCGAAAAGCTCGACATGATGGCGCCCTTTTTTCATTCTTTCCATGCATA
>JBBSYB010000077.1:0-7900 GCA_038045465.1 Candidatus Aenigmatarchaeota archaeon
TTAACCTACAGTCCTAAAAAAATAATAGTTAAAAAAGTAAATGGAAAGAAAAAGGAAAAAACCCCAAATCTAGAAAGTTCAAACACACTGAAAGCCATAATCGAAAGATTTTATAAATAACATTTACAAGATATCTCTAGAATTTTATCTTCTGATAAGCTGTTGATTGAATTTATAATCTTTTTCCCGATATGTTGCATATGGTAAAAACATTCGCTAACGAAGTGCACGACGCGATAAAAAAATCCGGATATTATAGTAGATTTACAGAAAGCCCCCGCGAAAATGAAAGAATTTTGAACGATATGCTTAGCAAAGATTTGAATATTACAAAAAGCGACTTAAGAGAAACCGATTTATCCTTTCCAGGAACCTCTCGCTATCTTATTTTTCTTCTACAACAAGGCGGTATAGATTTTGAATTATGTCCGTTCTATAAAATGTGGTACAGTGCACATGGTGTGCAAGAACGGTGCAGGTTTAATATCGGTCCTGTGCATGCGGGTTGCAAAGCCCGTCGGCCGTATTGCGAACACCCTGAAGAATATAGCATGCATATAGTTGATGTGAAGAAAAAATAGGTGTTACTTATGATGCAAAGTTACTTGGCTGAATATAAACAACGGAAGTTGGTGGTGGAATCATGGCCTCGTGTAGAAAATATTGAGCTGACAAGCTATTGTAATTTGAAATGTCCGGGTTGTCTTCCGCGTTCTGCGCGCAAGGAAGAGCACATGCCGATTGACAAACTAAGAAATATTTTGGATGAAAACTCACAGGTATTGAAAGGTCAGAAAGTATGGATCCACTTTAATGGTGAAACATTACTTTATCCGAATTTGGAAGAAGCGCTTTCACTTTTCAGAATCTACGATGTTAATCCGCGTATTTCAACGAATGCGACCGTGCTTGATGATTATAAATCGCACGTTATCTTGGATGGCGGGGTTTGTGAAGTCGTATTTTCCATAGACGGCGCTACACAAGAAATATACGAAACCGCGCGACCTGGCGCGAAATATGAAGATGTTGTTAGAAATACGAAAAGATTTATTGATCTTAGCCGGAAGTATACAACGCGACCTGAGATACAGATTCAGATGGTTGAAAGTACGCTTACAGAAGGTCAGGCAGACGCATTTATACAGTATTGGAAAGACAGCGGTGCCGATTCCATAAGTTTGAAACGTTTTTCAACACGTGCAAACAATGTTGTTAATAGCGCAATAGCTTTGGAGTATGCAAATTTGGGTGTTCCGTGTTTCTGGCCTTGGCGGGCGGTTGTCGTGCTAGTAAATGCTGATGTCGTACCTTGCTGCACTGACATGAAAGGCGAAATTGTTTTAGGTAATTTAACAGAGCAATCACTTCTTGACATCTGGAATTCTGAAAAGATGCAGCAGTTGAGACAAGCACACTTGACAAATGAATATGGAAGCTTATTATGCGCCAGATGTACTGATCACTACGATCCGTGCGATGAGGTAAATGAACGTCAGAGATATAATGACAAGAAACATAAGTTCGTTGGATAGGATGTGAAAAAAATTAATACAATAAATTTAAAGTTGCTTGATGGTGTTCAGTTCCTGGATGGGTCATTTCATCTTAGCAACGGAGGATCGGGAATTCTGTATAATCCAATTAGCCAGCTGTATCTATTTACAGACAGTTCAACTGACATGGCGGCTTCTACTAAGACGATTAAAGAACCTGTTAAACCGGTTTATCCTGCTGTTAGAAAATACAGAGTGGAAATAACTGAAAATTGTACTGGGGGGTGTTCATATTGTCTGGTTTATAAAAACCGAGTCCTGAAACAGCGAGAAGACGGCATGTGTTACAGGGATATGCCTGCTGAAACTGCACATCGTATTGTACATATGTTTAATGAGGAAGTAGGCAGCAACGGTTCTATCATGATAATGGGTGGCGAGCCGCTGATCAACTGGCCTGCTGTAGCAGTGTTTTTAGAGAATGCTTTGGGCCATGTTAATATTTATACAAATGGTGTAGGATTTACAGAAAAAATGGCTGATGAAGTTGCAAAGCATGATGGGCGTGTTTATGTTTCTCTTGACGGAGCTGGCGCGCAGGCAAATCGTTTTCGGGTGCTTAAGAACGGGCAGCAGATGCTTCCGTATTCATTGAAGAGTTATGATATACTGAGAGAACGTGGAGTAAAAACTGCAATAAACATGGTTGTAACCGATGAGACTGTTTCCGATCTCAGAGATCATGTTGCTTATTTTGTGGAAGATCTGGGGTGCAAGACCATGGGTCTCACACACCCGCATTTCACAGAATTTGCCGATATACCACTAGATATTGGAGCATATGTATCCAGCATGCAGAATGTTTTCAATTATGCAAAAGAGCACGGTGTTTTTGTGGACCAGATTGCAAAGCGTCTACAACCCATTGTTGATAGAAAATACCGGTTAATAGGCTGCAAATCTGCAGGTGAGCAGAGAACATTCAAAGTTGATGGCAGCGAAACTGTTTGCACAAAGATTGACGCGCATCCAAAGACAGCATTTCTTACTGTTGAAGATATACAGAAAAATCTGCCTGTAAATTCACCATATTGTCACACAAAATGCATCGGTGAAGGCAGTTGCGGCGGCGGATGCTATTTTGACGCTGCTATGCTTGCTTTGGAGTCGCCAGCTGACGAAAGAGAATGCAGGATTACAATAGGTATTGTAACCAAGGTTCTTTATGATATGCTAGAAGAACATGAGAAAGGTGTAGATAATTTTAGTAAGCTTTACGGAGACATGCTTGCGAGCTTCAGGTAACGATATAATTCAGTTGTTAATCTAACAGTGTTTCTTCTTGTTTCATCAGTATCTATCTCGAAAAATCTCCTTCCTGGTACGAGAGGCATGTCTGTTACAAGCATGAACGAACCAAACTTTGAAGTCTTCCTTGCAGCATCGTAAAAACGGAATGTTTCCATGTCTACAACATCACATGTCATGTTGTTGTAGTTTTCTCCGAGAAGCGAACCAACTTCGCCAGTGGATACCTGAGGAAGATCTATCTCGAGAGCTGATTCCCTCACACAGTCATTTCTAATTGCTCTTTTCGCAAATACAACCGACCCGACAGGATAGGATGCATTAAGCGATCCACAATAACCTACAAAAACAGCATATTTGGCATGTAATGCTTTGGCAGCATCAGCCGCACCTGAACATTGTGGAGCTTCTGCAAGCAATATATCGGTGTTGTTGTATAGTCCTCTGCAGCATCTCCACCACCCTCTGCTTGTAATTGGTCGTTCTACTTGCTCTTCGAGCTGTCTGTAAACAGTTGGTATGACTGTAATTATGGTTAGATCTGGCACGTTATCTGTAAATCCGTAAAAAGTTTGGCGTATTTTGGCGTACATTTCTTTCACCTCTTTCTAATTGAAAATAAAGGCCCTCGGGATATTTAAGCGGGTCATGCGCATCAAAAGTTCCGGTCTCTGACAAGGTCATTGCCATGCAACCAGGGCCGTAAGTTTCTCTGTGCAATCTCACCATTTCCCTAAATGAAGCTATCTCTGGATATTGTATAAGTTCTTTCAACGGTTTGTCACCGATGTGGTCATGTGTAATAAATTGCGGTGCGAGCTTCGCTATCCATGAACAAGGAGCTACTCTGCCATCGTCCAGCACGTGTATATATGTATCACCTGCAGGACAATCATCAAAATCATTGTCTATCGGGTAAAATCTATGAAAATCTATGTTAACTCTGTCTCTATATTCTCTTTGAATTTGATGCAAATCCCGCGCAACAGGGAGATATAGTGCAGGATCTGGTACGATTTTCGGATTTAACGCGGCTCTGCCTATAGGTATAAGCCAGTTATAGAACAGGGTATTTACACCTAAAGAGTGTGCTAAATCTGCAATAGGTCGCAGGTACGCAACACTGTCTTTCCATATAACGGTTCCCATTCTAATCCGGGCATTTCTTTTTACAAGTCTTTTGATCGCGTCTGTTGCATCTTCAAAGCTTTTTTCTGCACACCTCAAACCGTTGTGAATTGCGGGGTTATGTCCGTCCACACTTATTAAAACACTACCGATTTTTTCATTGCCACTTATCCATTCCGTCTCATGTTCTCCTAGCAGGCTTCCGTTGCTTGCTATATTTAGTGTTCGAATATTCGGATTTAAAGTGGCATGATCAAGCACGCCTGTTATATCACTGCGTGTAAAGGGTTCGCCGCCACTACTATAAACTGTGGAGAAGCCATTGATGCCTAGCTCGTCAAATACTGCCTTTGTCTGGTCTGTCCCGAGTTTTTCCGGTATTCTGTTGCTAGAGCTGGTACAACAGTGATCGCATGAATAATTGCAGTTTCTTGTTATCTCAAAGGTAGCTTTTTTTGCGTTTTTGCTTACTGTAAAAAGACATGATGATTTGTGCATGGAATCCACTACCTCATATGGGAATAAGAATGATTTCTTAATAAAGATTTGCCTTTAAGTTTCTGAAATTCTTTTCTATTGACTTCATGAGCATCGCCAGCCCAGATCTCATCACAAAGTTCATATGTACAGCTTGCTCCCCAAACCCTTTCCTGTGAACTAGGCACTCTCGAGGCATCGGTGAGCGAAATTATGGGTGTGCCAACAAGCGCAGGCAGCTGGTCAAGGAATTGCAGGAAGTTAAATTTTCCCTGGCCTGCGTAGTAATGGAGCAATGCCTTGTCAAAATGATATAATAATCCATAAAGGTTTTTTAGTGAACCAGAATAGCCGCAATGAGAATGAAGTTTAAGCACAGGTAGATTTATTATAGCATCAAAACCACACGTATCTGCTAGCCGTATTTCAACACCTTGGTGTTGTTTTTTAACAAAGCCTAGAGAATCGTAAATGCTCGAAACGCCGATGCCGAGTCGCTTGCAGTGATCCGCTATTTCAGATTCAACTATAATACTTCTGGCAAGCGTTTCTATGTTGACCCTGAGATCGTCAGGGAAGTCGTCTGCTGCTACGAGCTTTGATTTGAACTCCCTATAAAATTGCTCTATGGACAGTCGTGCTCTATCTTTTTGTTGATCCTGTGTTACATAAACTTTGTCAGGAGCTGGTCCGTCAGCAACCGTTATATGACTGCCGTTTTCATGCAGTGCGCCTAATACCCATGCCACGACCTCGGGGTCAGTCGTAGTCGGATATGGTTCTCGTGAAACTATATTTGGCTTGACAAGAACACTATCCCCGTACTGTAATGTGCGGTCTAAGAACAAAGTATTGATATATTCATACACATCGACTCTACTTTTCCTTATAACTGATATCGACACAATTCATTTTTTCAAAAACCCTTAAAAAGACGGTTTGCGCCGCATCTTCTGCGAAACTGATCTACAAATTGCAGAAAAGAGATAAATGTCTGGTTGTCCAATATCTGGAAACTGACAAGTGACTACTGCCTAATTTTTACCAAAACAAGTACAGCTAGTTATTAACCTACAGTCCTAAAAAAGAACAATAAAATATATAGAAAAGAAAAAGGAAAAAACCCCAAATTAGTAGTCGGTCTGACCACACGATTAAAACGAACCGGTTGATTAGAGTATCAAAACCCTAACCTGCTGTTCCGCCTTAATCTATTTCTTGCCTGCCAAATTCATTATAGCCTTAACAGCTACAATGACCGCTGCTGGAGCTGCAAATATTGCTATGTTAGCAACGATTGCGTTGATCAGCGTGCCGAGGCCTGGTACGACGTTAAGGACACTAAAAGTGCCTGTTAAGCCGTTGACACTAGCACCAAGGCTAGCAACTACCAAAGCTACGGTGGCAACCAAGAAAGCTGTAGTCTCTTTCTCGGATATGTTCAGGAGACCGACGACAGCACCTAATATCACAAGCAACACAGCTATCCAGCTGGATGCTCCGAAGCCTGCAGCAGCCGCAATACCGGCCAAAACTGCGATGACAACGGATATCAGGTATGCCCATTCTCCCGCTTTTGTACTTTTCATTTTTTACACCTACAACTCTTAACTTTAGCCCAGTATTTAAGCATTACGACCGGAACATAAGCTTAAATACGCTCTGTTTGGGAATCACTTAGTGGTAGTTACAAGTATTTTGAACTTTTAGCCGGTTTTAAGTAATTTTAAGGCATTTTAGTTTCCTATGGGGCAAAAGGTTGAAATTCTAAGTCAGTTTGACGTGCTTCGGATGCCAGACGTGACTATTGGCGAAGAAGGCTTTTCCCGGCTAGTTAGATGGGAGGGTCGGGATAGAAAGCTGCTGGACAGGTACGTTAAGGATGCTTTTGAACCATCCCTTAAGGCAAGAAGCGCCTATAGTGACGATAAGCCGCCTACGGATGTTGCTAGCGAAGCTGATGCAAAAGAGTACATTGATATTGACGGTATAAGATTTATGATAGAAACTTCCAGAACAAAGAAAAGGCCATCTTATAAGGATGTCGTAACCAGGTTCGATGCGCATATCTGTGCTCTTGCAGAACACTATGGCTTTGACCTACTGCGCGCTGGTTACAGGACCCTTGAACACAGGGAAACTGGCGAACAGGAACCGTATGTGCGCTTGTCGTTGCTTTCTGACAAAATTAAAGACGATCTGGTTGATACCCTGGAAGGCAGAGAAGGAATAAGCCAGACCGTGGGTGTGGAAAGCCCTGAAGAATTGAAAACAAAGGTTCCAGAAGCCATAAAAATAGTAGCTGAAAGAAACTATGGCGTTCTGACACGGCTAAATGGCGAGACATATGTTCTTGGTAGGAATCTTACTGGTTATAATAATAGACAGGCATCCCAGTTCAAAGCATTGGTTCTGGACGACACACTGCAAGTTTTGGGAAAAGAACCAAAACATCCTGTAGCACTTGTTTATCCTTTTGATCGGGCCAATTTCGTGCATCAGGTCGAGCCACGCCAGAACCCCCAGTATACGGCCATAATAGAAGCGTTCATGAAAGACGCCCCGGAAAAGCTTAGGACGAACAGCAAAATAGGCGACTTTGCGTTGCTCTGGCTTATGTTCAATGGAGCTGAATCAGCTCTTAAGGGCAAAGGACTTTTGGGCGATAATTTTTTGGCTGCCTATGACATGCATGTTAGAGATGGCGAGCCATTTGTTCGTTTGGTCGGCGCCCATGAACGGCTCGAGTATCATAGAAAGGCAAACACAAAGCCATCTATCGAGCAGAACATAACAATGCTGCCACCTTTGTAAATAAAGAAGCGCTGATTCTTACGAGAATGAAACTGTAAAACGCTTCTTTCGAAGTTCCTTAATTTCCAGGAGCGTATCGTCGTTCGGATATGTCTCAAGGCTCTCCCGCAAAAGCCCTGGATACTGACCTAAGCCGCGATATCTAAAGCCGCCTGGTTTGTATGGTCTAATCCGGTATTTACTATTTTCATCAGGATCGTAGCAGGACATAATAAAAGTGTTTCAGTTTTTTATTTAAACCCAACGGTTCTAAAGCAGCACACCCGAACAGCTACTGTGTAAATGAGTGGGGTCGAAGTATTATTGCAAAAATGTAGGTGGGGCTCGATAGAGAAGAAAGCCTAAAAAATGTGTTCCAATTGTCCCGTCAAATTCAAAAGTATATGCGTTACGCAAGCTTACATTTGCTTTGCCATTTTCATCGGCCCAACCTCTTTCTTGAGCGCGTTCTAAAATTTTTTCATAAAGGGGTCTTACTACAGGATTATCAGGTTTGTAATCTGACATAGGACGTGCGTCTGGACCAACATCAATTATTTCGTGTATGTAGTCTCCTTCCACGAGCCCTAACAAATCCACAGTTTCTCTGAATGATTGAGCATGTAAATGTTTCATGAAATCACTTACATTATATATCCACTTACCGGTATATAAAGATTTACTACTTATAAGTGACA
>JBBSYB010000078.1:0-7987 GCA_038045465.1 Candidatus Aenigmatarchaeota archaeon
CGTCGACAACAGTAATAGGCACTGGTAATGTTACAATTATATCCTTCAACTTCACCGCCACAGGCGAAGCCATGAACATAACAGGCCTGAACATAACGCTTAACGGCACGCAGACAACAGCGGACATAGTCCGCGTAGGCTTGTATAACAGCAGCGCTGCAGAAGCAGGCGTATTGGACGGAAGCGGTGTCAACTATAATTTAATACAGTGGAACACCTCAGCTCCTGTCGCCGGAAGATACAACTTCTCCAACATCGGCTTCAATGTATCTGTAGGAACAAACGTCCTGCTTGTTGTAATTAATGTTTCAAGCACCGCGACAGGTGGCCACACGTTCAACGCCAGCATCGAGGGAGCGGCTGATGTAGTAGCATCAGGTGGAGTATCAGGTTTGTCTGTAACACCGACCTTCACAAGCCAGAGATCAGGCAATTCAACAATCTACGGTACACTTTCAATAACAGGTGCGAGCCGCGTTGCCTCGTACACAAGATTGGGCTCAAACAACGTAACAGTTATATCCTTCAACTTCACCGCAACAGGCGAGCAGATGAACATCTCCCAGATAACGATTACAAGAACAGGAACAGTATCAGACGCTGACGTAGTTTCTGTCGCATTGTACAACAGCACGCGTGCGGAAGCAGGCATATTCAACGGCACAGATGCTTATGACCTGATACGGTGGAACACCTCAGCGCCAAGCAGCGGCGCATACACGTTCTCCAGCCTAGGCTTTAACGTATCATCAGGAACGACAAACGTCCTGCTTGTTGTTATTAATGTTTCAAGCACCGCAACCGGCGGCGGCGTGTTCGGCGCAGGCATTACAAGTGCTGCCAGCGTTACAACGACTGCCGCAGCATCTGGTCAGTCCATAACCGAGACGCTTGCAACGCAGATATCAGGGAACTCGACACTGTCAGCGCTTGCTGTCACAGGTGGCACATTGGCACCTTCAACAATTTCCGTCGGTCAAAGCGCAACAGGATTCCTTAACCTGACTTTTGCTGCAACCGGCGAGACCATGAACATAACAAGCATTAATATTACATTAACCGGCAATGGCACGGCCCTGAACCTGTCAGATGTAAGGATATACAGGGATGAATCAGCGCCTGGTCGCTTTGATTCATCAGACACGTTCCTATCAAGAGGTGTATTCAATGGTAATTCTGTTCAATTGAACCTGACGCCAAACGTATACAATGTTTCAATACCAATAGGCTCGACAATATTCTTTGTAACTTACAACGTTTCTGCAATAGCCCTTAATGGCTCGACTGTCAGCGCGCAAATAATACCAAGCAGCAGTGTGTCAGCTGTTGGCAACGCATCCGGCCTCGCTATTTCAGTGACAGGCAGCTCATTGGCGTCTTCCAATGCAACAATACAATCCCAGGCAAGGCTCACATTCGGCACGATTACATCTACAGCAGCCTGGATAATGAATGGAACAACCGGCCCGAACAGCACGACAATAACAGTGCCTGTAACAAACGCCGGTCACGCAACCGCAAACTTGACATCTGTCGTGGCTACAATGTATAATGCCGTAACAGCTGAAAATGCGTCCACCAACTTCACGATAACACGAGCTGATTCCGTTACATCAATTACCGGCGGGGTTACCACAACACTGAACTTCACGGTAAACGCGACAACAGCATCCCAACTCAATGGTCGTGTCAATGTAAGCGTAACATTATTATACAACGACAGCAACACATTTGCCGCTTCAGCTAACAGTCCTACAGAAACAAACACTTCAGGATTGTTTGGTCTTGACAGTACTGTGCCAACATCACAGATTGTGTCGCCTTCAAATAATTTGTTTTTGAAGGGCACGCAAGATGTTAATTTCACTTTGAACGACACCGCGTCAGGCATCAACAGCAGCTCGCTTGTGTTCCAGGTAAACGGAACAACAAGAACAGCAACCTGCACTTCAAACCAGCTGAACTTCACGTGTACATTCAGCTGGGCAACAAGCAACGGCTCGTACAATGATGGAGTCTACAAGCTGATAGTTAATGTAAGCGACAATTCAACCAATGCAGCAGCGAGAAGCGAGATAAACGTAACAATTGACAACACAGTGCCTGCGTTCTCGGGCGACAACGTAACTGTTAGCCTGATAAACACCACGCTTACAACAGTATTCTCTGTTAACATAACAGAAAGAAATTTCAACGCCAGCAAGACCTTTATAGGCGTCAGAAACCTGACAAATTTAACAGTAAGAAACTTTGCTGCTACCTGCAGCAATGTTGCCACAAACGTATGGAACTGCAATGCAACATGGAACGGCAAGGACGACAGTGCCGCAAACGTGGCTGACGGCAATTATACGTTCTTTGCGAACTCAACAGATAACGCATCAGCATATGGCACGTTCAATTCAACCTTAGTGGTGGTATTTACAAGTGATGTTACTCCGCCATCGGTAATCGGCATGGCACCAAGCGGCACTATAACATCAACTACGCCAGCTCTACTTGTCAATACAAGCGAGTCTGCTACGTGTAAGTTTGATAATTCAACTAAGGACTACTCATCAATGGCTTACACAATGACGGGAACATCAACAACTCACAACTATACTCTATGGACATTGTCAGATGGCACATACACATTCTCTGTGAAATGCCAGGACACCATAGGAAATGCAATGACAACATCGGAATATATATCGTTCACAAAATCAACTACAGCACCTGTGATAAGCAGCGTTACCAACAGTACTGTTACAGCATATTCAGCCATTATAACTTGGACGACAGATACGTCATCATCGTCAATAATTGAGTACGGAAAAAACACCAGCAGCATGACAACATCAAAAGAATACGATTTAGTTCCAAGAGTCACGGCTCACAGCGTTGCGCTGAATGACCTCGAGAAAGGAACGCTCTATTATTACAACGTTGTATCCAAGGATGCAAGCGGAAACAGGGTAAACTCCACCATATCCAACTTCACAACTGCAGATAACATAACGCAATGGCTTGGGGCAGGCTGGAACATTAATTTCGTGTTGCCGTCCCAGTCCATAATGGAGAGCAGGGGTTACAATGCATCCAATACTGGCAGCTTTAACTTCACATCTATCCTAAGTAGCCTCGGCACAAACTGGAATTACATGTACTACAACATAAATGGGACAAGTGCAGGCTGGGTGCTGGCGACAAGAACAGACCCTGGCGGCTCAACGCTGAAATATGTGAACAACACCAATGACAAATACTATTCGATAAACATCACAGCGCCAGGCGGTGCTAGATTTGTCTTGTAAAGTTGAGCTTTTATAATTTTTTAACAATTATAGTATCGGACAATACTATTTGGATATAATATGCATTGTCCGTACTATATGTGAAGACATAATCATAATATCAGTCTAAAAAGTTATGTCTTGCACTATATATTTTTCATTGGAAAATGGGGTGTAAATTAGTGAAAGTATTTTATATATTGCCTGTGGTATTGGTTCTTCTTACATCAGCAGCATTTGCAGCCTCACCATATTTTTTCAAGGGTTATGTTTTTGTAAACGGCTCTCTGGCACCAAACGGAACTATCGTAGAAGTTTATGTTAATAGTGCCTCGTCATCATCAGGAGCTGCTGTAGTTGGCGCAGGACAGCTGGCCGGCACCAGAGATGGCTGGTATACAATAGGTTTTGAGGCAAATGCTGGTGATAGTGTAGTATTTCGCGTCAACAATTTGACTCTTAATTCGGCAAATGGCACAAATACATCAGCGCAAACTCTTGTTGCCGGTGGATTTGTAACGGAAAATTTCAACCTCTCTGCTAACAAAACAGCCAACGGTGTTTCATGTTTATATGCGACAGGATGCAGCAGCGGCTTCTGTGCCGACAGCTATTGTTGCAACACAGCATGCACTGATACCAACTATGATTGCAACGTTGCGGGCTCCCTTGGCACTTGTACTTCAACTGCTACGACAACCACCACAACAGGTGGCGGCGGTGGCGGCACAGGTGTTGCAGCGGCATCGGAAACACAAACATTATCATCTGTTACTGCTGGTTCAACAAATTCTGTATCCCTATCCCAGTCAGCCAGCTTGGGGATAGAAAAAATCGATTTCACTACGACTACTAGTGCATCAAATGTTCAGATAACAATAAAAGAAACAACAATAGCAACTGCAGGGGTTTCTGTCGCTATAACGTCTACACAGGGCGCAGTTTACAAGTATCTGGAGATAACAAAGACAAACATCCAGAACTCTGATATTTCTTCGGTCACGATAAATTTCAAGGTGCCTAAATCATGGCTCACAGCGAATAACATTGACAAGAATACGATTGCACTCAACCGATATGACAGTGCCTGGTCTAAGCTTCCTACTACAATCAGAAGCGAGGATTCGACGTATGTGTATTTCACAGCAACATCGCCGGGCTTTTCCACGTTCGCTATAACCGGTTCGAAAGGCGCATCGTTCTTTGATGTTATAAGCAAGATTGACGCATATTACAAAGGCACCGCAACCTTCTTTGACGTCATAGGCGTAATAGATTTATACTATAAAGCACAAGGTGTAGTAGCATGAAAAAAATAATCCTACTGGCTTTTCTGTTAATGGCATCTTCGGTATTTGCCGTATCGGTTGACAGAAGCATGCCGGCGCAGGTTGACCCTTCTTCAACATTTACTGTTTCATTTACAATAAATCCTGAAGGCTCACTAAACGCCTTTGATATGTCAGATTTCGTGCCAAATGGGTGGACTTTGAATAGTTGGTCTGGTTTGGATGACTGGTCTGTATCAGGCTACGCTAAATCAGACGTCACCTATGACAACAAGATTATGGATTATCAGGGCGCTACACGGAACGGTCTTCACTGGAAATTTAATAAGACATTCTCTTCTCCGATTACGCTTTCCTATACAACAACAGCTCCTGCTACGACAGGAACTTACGAACTCATAGCAATATGGGTCTATTCAGGCGGATTCAACTCAAAGACAGCCAGCTTGAATGTTGGTACTGTAACACCCACGCCTACAACGCCCACACCAACCACTCCTACACCTACAACGCCCACACCAACCACTCCTACACCAACCCCTACTCCCACTCCAACGGGTTCAGATTACACTATAGTGATAGTAGTCATCTTGATAATACTCGTTGCAGGTTACTTCTTTATGAAAAAACCAAAGAGTAAAAAAATAGAGAAGGTATAGAATAATCCTGGCATTTTCACACGCATTTAATTTTTTCTAATCAACCTAAAGATGATGTACTGGACAAAATCAAAGGGCACCGGCGGCGCTGTTCTGAAAGAAGAGGATTTTGTTGTCGATGAGATACCATTAAGGAAATTTTTCATGAAATATTCACGCTCAGGCGGCGGAGTTAAAGTTGTCAAAGGGCCTTATGCGTTGGCTTTGCTTAAGAAAAAAGGCATAACCACAAAAGACGCTATAAAATTTATTCAAAGAAAATTTAATCTGAAAAAAGATGAAATTGGCTATGCCGGACTCAAGGATAAGTTCGCAGTAACGACACAATATATTACCATAAAGGGCGATATCGATGATATTAAGACAGACAGGGTTGAACTGACCAAGATAGGTCACACCGATAAGATGATGCAAGTCGGAGAGCTAATTGGAAACAGATTTACCATAACCCTCAGGAATTGCAAGAACACTGAGAACGCACCTGCTGCCATAGAGGAAATTAAAAAACGGGCGATGCCAAATTACTTCGGTCGGCAGCGTTTCGGCAGTCATGGTGATAACCACGAAGTGGGGCGCCTTATTCTGAGCGGCGATTATCAGAAAGCATTGGATTTAATTAACAAAAGAGGCAACAACAAGAAAAATCTTAACGAGATTAGCAAGAAGACACTGAAGTTCTTCATTCATGCCTATCAGTCTTTCTTATTTAACAAAGTTCTTGACACCTACGTATCCAAGTATTCTAAGCCCTGCTTTAAGGAGTTCCCGCTGGTTGGCTATGATACCAAGTTGAAAAACGGCTTTGCATCTCAGCAACTGAAGAAGCTTATGGAAAAAGACAAAATAAATATCAAGAACTTTTCTATTCGCTCCTTAAGCTTGCGCTGCACGGGCTCGTCTAGAAGTGCATTCATAAAAGTGACAGACATGAGCTACAAGATAGAAGACAACAGCATCATTCTTACATTTACGCTGCCAAAAGGGTCCTATGCCACAACCCTCCTGAATGAGATAACAAAAAACAATTAATTTGGCAGTAATTGTACTTTAATAATTAAGGTAAAAATGATATTTATGAAAAAAATTATTATAGCAGCAATAATTATGGTAGCTTTGATTGCCGGCTGCACTCAGCAACAGACGCCTATTACTGAGATTTCTGTGCAGGGACATGGCAACGAGATTTACACATTTTCAAATGATATACGAGAATCACTGCTTGTCAAAACTAACAATCCTGAAGGAATAAAGGCGATCGGTGCGACGTTTACTGATATGAATGTTGTTTTCGACGGCTCAAACCAACAGGACAATGCATACTTTCGCGTTGTGTTGACAAACATAAATGCCAAACTGCCTCTTTTTTATTCCTATGAGGGAAGGCTAATTTCTTTCAACGCTTATTATTTTATAGGCGACACATGGTACAGATCCGCAAACCAAACAATAGAGAAGCCTATTTTCAACGGACCTGTCTTGTGGCTCTCTGGGCCGTCTACAGGCGCAACAGACACATCATTGAATCTTGTCAATAACACAATCTATCTCAGCGGAACCGACTACAAAAACCTTACAATGGCTGGGGATAAGCTTGTTCTTCTTTTCTTCGGAATAGACAACATAGGTAATATTTAATTGTTGTGTCTCTACAAAGGAGAAATAAGATATGTTTGTGTAGCGAGTGTCATTATCGCAAGTATAATAGCTATACCAATAACAACCAGCGTTGCCTGTTTCTGGCTTTTCTTTAAGCTGACTTCGAGGCCGACTTTGATAAATATTAGCGACCACAAAATGGCCACTATCTTTACAAATCCGTGAGGAACCCAGCCAATGATAAGAGCCGGGGTGGCTGCGTAAGCAACTATGAACAAAGTCTTATCAAAACACGTCCTGTTTATTTTCCTGAACGCCATTAGCATCAGTGCCACTATGAGAATCAGAATACCGCTTACCGTAGCGATGGTTATTCCAATAAAGCTTTGAACAAAACCGGTTGTGAGTTTTGTGGTTGTCCAGCCTTCGTATATAGTAAGCGTTGTCAAAAATGAGAACAAAACTGCAAGTAATATTATCTGTATAGCATCTCTATTGATATTATTTTTATTTTTCTCAAAGAACATATCAGAATCCTTAAGCAGTATTTTCATTTTGAACTCAACCATTTACAAACATTTAATAAATAGCTATTGTAGACAGTTCCTATTAATAAATATTATTTATAAATATTAGCCGCAAGAAGACTACCTAATTTATTGTGTGGATGAATTGCGACTTTGCTATTATTTTTAAATTCTTTTCGTAACATAAATATCACTATGCTTTCGACACAGAGGATGTTCAAATACCGTTTGTATCCTACTTCTAAACAGGTTACTATTTTTGAGAAGAACCTTTCTGTTGTGTGTTTCCTCTACAACAAGCTTCTTGAAGCCAGAATCAAAGCCTACAAGAATGGCAAGAAGTCCCTTCACAAGTTTGACATGAATAACCATATTGTTAAATTGAAACGCAAACATCCTGAACTCAAAGGTGTTCACAGTCAGGTTCTTCAGAATGTTTCTGATAGGGTTGACAAAGCTTATCAGAATTTCTTTAGGCGGGTAAAAGAAAGGAAGGGTAAGGTTGGATTTCCCAGATTCAAGTCCTTCAGACGATACAAAAGCATCACTTACCCACAGAATGGACACGCTTTCATAAACGATAACAAGCTTCGACTTTCCAAAATCGGAGATGTCAAAACCATTCTTCATAGACCTATTCA
>JBBSYB010000079.1:0-6003 GCA_038045465.1 Candidatus Aenigmatarchaeota archaeon
ATAGACAAGTCAAGATTCAAGAAATTCCAAAACATAGCCAACATAAAAGCAAATGTAATCTCTTACAGGAAAAAAGACAAGTACGATTTTGCAATATCGAAATTATTAATGCACTTTTTAACAGAGAAAAAACAGCTAAAGTTTCTGAAAAATGCCTATTATAATCTTAAGCCGGGAGGATACTTTTTGCTTATAAATTTTGTTAATGACGATAAAAAATCCTATTCAACAAGAATGAAAATAATGGGCATCATTTACGGCTATAAAAAAATTGTGCGGCCGGAAAATCCAATATCAAGCAAGCTGCTTAAGCTGTGCAGAAAGTCCGGATTCAAAATAGTTCGGTATAAAAAATTCAACTATTACTTGTCAGTTGATGATTTCTACAAGAACCGCTTCAAATTAACAGGCAGCCAGACTAAAAGCATCATTCATATATTAAGATTCAATCATCACAGGAGCGCGCAGATAGGAATACTGATGCAAAAACCTTTATAGCGTCAGAATTTTTGAATGATATTTTCCGCTTCAGTCAAATATAAAATCCTATCTTATTTTTTATAAGTTCTTTTATTTCCTGGGATTTTTTTGGATTAAGCGAGACTTGAAGTCCGTAATGAGTAGGTTTTTTAATTACCAAACCTTCTCTCATAAGTTCTCCAGCTATATTCACAGCAATTTTCATTCCCTCTTTTCCTAAATTTTGGGAACGAAATTGCCTCATCATATTTTCATAAGCCGTATGACTTTCACCCCATTTTCTATGACGTGCCAGCGAAAACAGTAATTTTGCGCGTATTAGCTCATTATCCATATATTTACATGAATGTAAAGTTTTAAATACTTAGCTAGCTGTACAAAATATATCTTAGGTGATTAATCATGGAAAAATCAATGCTGCTGGAAGTAATCGGAGATTCTATAGAGAACAGAATACTAGATTTCCTTATCGAAGGAGTGGGCATTGATTACACCAAAAAAGACATTGCTGACAATTGCAGCATATCAAGACCGACTTTGTACAAGATATTTCCGAAGCTTGTCAAGCAGAAAATCATAAAGCCGACAAGAGTTATAGGAAGAGTCCAACTCTATTCGTTGAACATCGAGAATGAAAAAGTCAAGGCATTGCTCAAGCTTGAAGAAATTCTACTGAAAGGCTCTTTCGAAGAAGTTGAATTAAGACCAAAAATTAAGATATAAGTTTCTTTGACTGCAGACTTCTTTGCGAACGCTAGTGAACCAAAAATATAATATGTTTCTTTTCCGCAAGCGCTTTTCTTTCCCAAAGAAAAGGGCTTACTTCTTGTACTTTTTGACAATCTCAACAATCTTCTTTATCTCTTCTTTCTTGAGATTTGTCCTTTCTTTGGAGAAAAGCGTTTCCACTTCTTCTTCCGTGTCAGGCATCATGCCGAGTATAAGAGCCACATAGCGCGGCTTAAGTATGGTTATTTTTGTGAGCTCGTCCATCAGGTTCTTGAGCTGCGTCGAGGAGAGCGTTGCGACCTTTTCCAGGTATTCTAAACATATTTTTTGGTCATAGACAAGGTCTCTTTCCTGCTTGCGCTCATCTATTATTTTCTTTGCATCGTGTATGCTTACGTCTTCTTCGGAAATTATCTCCATCAAATCATCTCCTGTTTATTATCACTTCTGGGAAAGCATCAGGTGCTCAGGCTCCAGATAAATTTTCTTTGTGGCATTGCCGTCTTTCACGTCTATGAGGTAAGATCGTCCGGTCTTTGCAACTATTGTTCCTGTTTTGCCGTGGAATTTTGGGTTCTGAAAAGTGCCACTGGACCTTATAATAATATGAACCTTATCGCCGACAGTAAACTTTCTAAGCAATTCTGTAAGCGTAGGTTTCACAGGATTTCTCATCTTTTTCCTGCTTCCCCGCATTTTCCCGTATGATTTTTGTACCATTATACATCCCTTTCTTGTAAGAAAGGTCTGTATCAACCCCAAAGAACACGGGTTCTTACAAACCTAATCTTCAATATTATTTTGACTTTATCTTACTTCTTTTGATAGCAAAAGCTTAAAAGTGTAAATTATGTGTTTAGCCGTTAGTATCTCCCTGTCTCCATCCGTCTCTGCCTCATGGCAAAAAGGTAGTATTTCTCCTCGCCCTCTAACTCTTGCAGGACGCGACGTACTATTGTTTTTACCGGATCTGGGAAGAGCTTTACTCTTTCGGAAATCTCCGTAAAGCTGGTGAACGGTTTCTTGCTGCGTTCGGCAAGTATGTCAATCATGTGCTTTTTGCCTACGCCCGGAAGCAACTGGAACTGGTGCATTCTTGGCGTAACTATTGTTCCCTTGTTGAAGAATTCCACAAAGCGCTGCTCGTTTTTGCGGACAAGCTTTTCAACCATTTCCGGCAGCAGGTTCTTTGCCATACTCGTTAGGTCTCGGTATTCCAGCTGTCCACGTATAAATCTTATTTTGTCTCTTTTTCCCTCGCCTATGTAAACCTCTTCTTCTTGTGTCAGTGAAACATTATCCCGTGTGACCAGCTCAAGCAGGGAGAAGAAAGAAGTGCCTATAGCCTGGGCTACTGGTTCTGTGTGCCTTCTGTCCGAATATCCGTTTGGCAGAAAGTCTAATACTATGCAAGTTGATTCCTTCATTTAATTCCACCCTTTTCACTAATTGTAATTATAAATGAAAATGCTTATAAACCAAAATATTGCTCTAGAAAAGTAGCTTATTTTCTTTTCGCCCTTTTTCTTGGCGCTTTTTCCTTTATTTTTTTCCTATGTCCAAGATCAAGTTCGTAGTAGACAATAAGCGCAATGACTATAATCACTAATATTATGAGCTGCCATGCTGCAAACTCGCTGAGTCCCTCAGCAAACACAAGTATGCTTGCTGTTGTCGAGTAGGTGTACCCGTTTGTCATGTCCTTTGCGACAAAGGTTATCGGGAACGATCCAGATCTGCCTATTGTTATGACATCAACCACAAATAGCTTCTGTCCTTGTGCAGGTATATCCAGGGTAATTTTATCGCCGCTATCTGTGCATCCGTCCTCGGTGCATCTGAAATCTATCCAACCCATGTTAAATACAGGACTTGTAGTCGACGCTGTAACTTCGAATGATTTTGTAGCAGGCGCCTCTTTCGGATTAATCACGGTAACAGTAAACGCATTATTCATAGAGTGGTCGCCCAGGGTGAATCGCTTTTCTACAGGCGTTACGATTATCTTTGTCTCGCAGTTCACGAAGAACTCCTTTGACGTGGTGGCTGTTGGTCCGCCTGCCTGTGTTGCCTGAAGATAAAGAGTCTTGTAATCATCGCAGGCAAAATTATTACTGGCGATATCAATGACATTAGACGCGACAAATGCCTTTTGGAAAGCGTCCCATTTTGTTGTCTTGTCATAGGTAGCTGCGTCAAAGCTGAAATCAACGCGGCAGCTGGGCGGCTCGCACACCGATACGCCTGAAGCTGTTCTTATGCTGGGCACTGCTGTGAAGTTTATCAACATGGTCTTGGTAAAGTTGGCGACCGGCACATGTCCAGGGTCAACTGTAAGCGGGACTGTAACGCCCAGATCAGGGAAGTCTGCTCCAAACAGGAATTCTGACTCTGTCACAGTATAATCGCCACAAACCTCAGTGCTAAGGCCCGAGTTGAGGTCCCAAACCGTAATACAAACCGCCGAGCGGAATATGTCTGTGTCAAGGCCGAATTCCCATCGTTTTGTCACAGAATATGTTCCGTCTGTTGTAGGTACATTATAAGTGGAGCCTTCTTTCTGGTAAGTTGATGATACAAAGTTATTCCTAATTGGCGCTGTGTAGCCTGAGTTTGTTGTGAAAGTCGAACCACTAGACGTTAGCAATGGAGTACCAACTGGTATAGGATTGAAATAATCCTTTTGGCTTGCTGTTCCCTTGTCAACAATAATAGACAGTCTGGTCGGGTCCATATCACAAGGTCGTATAAGTTCTTTTGTGTCCTGTCTGCGGATGAAGCAGTATAAATTTGCCTTAGCATCATTACCTCTGAGCACATTGGGATTATCAAAGTTAAGCTTGGCAAATATTTCCACGTTTGCAAACCCGCTTGGACTGCAAGAAGGTGCTTGTGATGGTACCTTGCATGGTGGTGTGAAGATGCGTATATTCTGGCTCTTCATGTTTTCTGCATTGCCGGCACTGTCAGTAGACCTGTAATTAATGACATGTGCACCACCGGCAGAAATCTGGCGGGCGCCAACGTAATTCTCATTGGGAGCTGAGTCAAGGCCAAATACAGTAGATGCGCAAGCTGTTGCATCAGTACAGCCAAATGTCAGCGACATCGGAGCGGTGTAAACAGTGCTGGAAGAACACGGTGCATTATTGCATAATATGTTTGTCGTTGGCGCTGCCGTGTCTATGGTAACCTGCTGTATCCCGCTGGAAACAGGACAGTCGCCGTTTGGCGCAGTATACTCCGCGTCAACCCAGACGTCTGCTATTCCATTAATGTCATTATCATTAACAGGAACGTCAAATGTGTATCTGTTTCCCTGTTTCTGGGTCAGAGTTCCTGTTCTCGTGACTATGCCACCTGCCTGCGAGCCAGGCTTGATTTTGACAACAGGGTCGCCACGCAGTGCACGGTCTGCTGAAAAGCTCACGGTCATTGAGCCAGCGCCGGAAGGGTTAGGTGTTATCGAGTCAAATGTTATCACGGGCGTGTTCGGGCACGTGTTGACATAGCAAAGCGGGTACCCATCGCCCCAGTTTGATGTAGCGCTCATGGCATCAGTTGCCTGGCATGTCGCTGCTATGCCTGTCCCATCAGGCACAGACGCACCTATTGTAATAGGTATTGTGAATGTGCCGCCGCTTGATGGTGCTGTCATCGGTTGATTGTTAAGATAAGTCCACGAACGTGTTGCAAAACAGTTCCCTGCAGTACAGGTGCCTGCCCATGCTCTCGCAGTAAGCGAGCTCGCCGCTTGGTTAGAATCAGAAGCAGTGCACTGCAATGTTATGGTCGCGCCCTGCTTGCAGTTGCCTCTTGGCAAAGAATCTATGGGTTGCACAGTAGGCGCGTCGTTAACAATAAAGCTGATTTGAGATGAGGAACCGGAATTGCCGACTCTATCAATCGCATTGGCAGAATAAGTATGAGTGCCGTAGGAAGGCGTGAAAGTGTGTGAGCATGTAGTGCTTGAGCAACTTTTTGCTGTAGAGCCGTCAACCGTAATAGTAATTGTTGCCACCCCGCTTCTGGCGTCAGATGCGTCAGCTGTCAGGATCATGGAAGTGCCAGTAGCCACCTGTGCTGTTGGAGGGTTTCTTGTAAGCGTAACAGAAGGCACAGTGTTGTCCGCGGAAAGCGTGGTTGTGCGTTCTGTTGAAGTGGCGCCCGCGATGTCTTCAAGCGCACAGTAAATAGTATGGTCACTAGAATCAGTCCAGCTATTTGTAAATGAACAGGTTGGATTGGATGCTGCAAGGCTGCCAGTACATAAATTATAATTGCCAGAAGCACTGCCGCATTTTAGCTTGACCTGCTCGCTGTTAGGGTCGCTGCCAACAGAATTAATCGTAACAGATTGTCCGTTCTTCGCATAACTCCCGAAAGTGCCTGCAACAGAAACGCTAGTCAGTGTCGGCGGACTGTTGGCAGCACATTGGTCAGGGCCAGGCAAAGAAAGGCAACCATACTGGCATGGTTGTGGAGTTGGTGCATATGAACATACAGGTACGGCACGTGAAGGCGTGCACGCTCCTGGACTTGAATAAGTATTGAGAGTGTTGCCGCTGCATGTGTTCTCTGATGCGCTGTTACAAGGGTTTGGAACACAAGGATTTGCTCCACAGACGCCAGTACCAGTGCAGCCATATGGGCAATCTGTGTCTGTTGGCGTTGAACCACAACTTCCGGCAGAACATGTTGGAGAGTATGTGCGTCGTGTGTTTGCATCAGCGCAGGTTTGGGATGGTGTAGGGCAGGCTGAGGTTGACGGTGTGTTGCCACAGGTGCCGCCGG
>JBBSYB010000080.1:0-3960 GCA_038045465.1 Candidatus Aenigmatarchaeota archaeon
CAGTGGTTATTACACCTAGCAATAAAATTATTTGCAGAACCACTATATTGTCATCGGCCCGCGGCATCATAGAGATTCCAATGAGTTTTATCTCATCACGATGGGTTCCAAAGAGCCGCGACATGACACCGCAACCTATGAATTTTCCGGCCAATGCAGCTATAACTATGGCAATTATGAGATAAGGGTTAAGCCCTGTGAATATTAGAAGTGTTCCTATGGACGCGTAGAAGAGCGGTAAAAGAAAGCCGCGCAGAATAATATTGATTTTTGGCATGATGACCGGTTCTGCAAACTGGCTGTTTGCCATGGCCATACCTGCAAGAAATGCGCCAGCTGCAAGACTGAGACCTATTTGATGTGTAAAATAGGCAAGACCAAATGCTACGGCTAGTGGTATTGTGAATAGTATATGTTCATCACGAAAGATGTTTATTTTTCTCAAAACTTTATTCAACCATTGCGAGCCTGCTGTTAGCATGAAAACATAAAATCCAATACTTACCAGAAATATTAAGAACAGATTTGATACAGCTATGCTTCGACTTACGTACATGTTAAAAAATGATAGTGCTAAGATTCCTACTACGTCATCGGCTATTGTTATTGCAACTATGAGTTTGCCGGTTTTTGAGTCGAATTCACCGGCTTTCATCAAAAGCAAGAATAACGCAGCGTTATTAGTTGATACCATTACGGTTCCGATAGCAATTGCTATCATGAAATTGTTGAAGAATAACATGCCTACAAGAAAGCTCAGAAAGAAGGATATGATACCACCAGTTGCAGCGAGAAAGCTAGCTTTATACGCAAATACCTTTATTTCTTCAAACTTCACCTCCAAGCCTGCCTTGAAAAGAAGGAAAATTATACCAAACATGAGAAAACCGCTTAGGAAGTCACCCATAATAATCCATCCCAGTATAGGGCCAAGGATTATACCGGATATAATTTCTCCTACAAGCGATGCGACCCCAAAGCGCTCGGTAATTTCTCCCAACACTTTTGCAAAAAGTAGCATTAGGCCTATTGCAAGCAAAATTTGTTCCATATCCAAACTATAATTTTTACCAGAAATAAAGGTTTCAATAGGGTACAATTGATTTACATACCTCCAAAGGCCCTGTTTTTAAAAGGATTTGGAGTGTAGGATAAATTAGTGGTTGCTATGAAGAAGAAAAACCCTATTACTGTTAGAATTGGATCCCGGGGTCATCAGATAACTGAACCTGTTAAAGGCATGATATTTACGTATCCTGATATCCCAGGTGAATGGTATCTTCTTCAAAATTCTGACAGGTATGTTTTGTGTAGGAACGCTGGTAAATACCTTACTTTTGTTGAACTTTATTGCGGTAGACAAAATATTCCAGCATTCTATATAGGGCGTGAATGGGATAGAAGACCTCGTAATGCCAATGATTACGTTCTTACGAGACCTAAATGTCACGGCCGAGCATCGCCGATTGGTATAAGATTGCCCCTTGGCTTTGCACAGTATGTTAAAAATGCTATAAGAGATGCTAAAGGAATCGGCGGTTAATGATATGAAAATATTGTTCATTATTGCGATTCTTGTTTTGTTGTTAACAGGAACAGCACATGCTTACTATAGCCGTGGCATATTTATCGGGTCTTCCAACAATTATGGTTCCTATAATTCCTATGGATCCTATGGCGGTTATTATACATATCCCCGCTATTCTTACTACAATCCTAGCACAATCACCACGTTTCCGAATTATTACGGCGGCTCCTACTCATCAAGGAGCAGTTTCAACATCAGGTTTGGCTGGTAGTTTGTATGGGAAACCGTAAATCTTTTTATGCTGCAATGTCAAACGCCCTAGGCGAACCTACAATTACTAGAAATGACATGGTTAATATTTTCATAAATTTAGGTGCACCTTACAGAGAGATAAATAAAAAAATTCCAAGAGTTTTTGCCGAAGATATTGGAATAGACCCCCTTGAATATCATGTCCGCAGAGATCCCGGAGTCTATATGGCATTCAATGTATGGAATTATCTCAAACATCTAGAGGAGATTGGCAAACTCAGAGTTCCACTTTCAAAAAGGGGCATTCATTGTTTCAATGATTTAATAGAAAACAAATATCACGCATATTTACTCGGACACTCGATGCCGGGCAGGCAAACAGGTTGGAGACATTTAGGACCTGATGAAGATCCTTCTTTTGATAGAGCAGTAAAAGAATATGAAAGATAGACCGAGCAGCTTATTTTTTAGCTTAAATATCTAACTATGTATATACATCGATATGTCTGTAGAGCGACATACACCTCATAGAATCAAGCCTCCATCTTCTGAAGAGATATTTGGAAAGCGAGGATTTAGTGAGATCGAGCTTGGTATTCTTCAAATGCAGGTATTATGGCTGCTTAGCAGGAAGCCGACTCACGGATATGAAATAATGAAAGTTCTGAGTGCTATAAAAAAGACAAAAATAACCCAGGGTACGCTTTATCCCACGTTGCAAAGGCTGGAAGAGCGTGGATTGATAAAACGGCACGAAGAAGGCAGAAAATCTGTTTACAACATAACCGCACACGGTACTAAAGTCATGAATGAGAGTTGCATGGATTTTTCCAAAACTTTTTTTGGTATCTTTCAGAATTTTGTCTGCGAGAAATGCCTTACCAAGAAAGATAAACTGATAAACATAGGAAAGTGATTTAGATGAATATTCTTGAGATTAAAAATTTACATGTAAGTGTGAATGACAAGGAGATAATAAAGGGTCTTAGCCTCACAATAAAGGAAGGCGAAATACATGCGTTGATGGGGCCCAATGGCTCTGGAAAGAGCACGCTTTCCTATGCAATAATGGGACACCCACGCTATGTGGTTACAAAAGGCGAGATACTTTTTAACGGCCAAAATATTCTTGATCTCAAGACAAATGAAAGGGCAAAATTGGGTTTATTCCTCTGTTTCCAGTATCCACTTGAAGTCCAGGGCGTTCGTATGGCAAACTTCCTTAGGCTTGCTTCTGATAACAAAGAGTCTGTGGTTGAGTTTAGCAAGCGTCTCAAGGAAAATATGAAGCTGCTGAAAATAAATGACTCTTTTTCGAACAGATACCTTAATGATGGTTTTTCCGGCGGGGAAAAAAAGATAGGTGAAATACTCCAGATGGCCGTTCTTAAGCCAAAAATAGCCATACTGGATGAGGCGGATTCAGGACTGGACATAGATGCGCTCAAGGTTGTTGCAAATGGGGTTAATCATGCAATGAAAACAGCACCTCTCGGAGTCCTTATAATAACTCATTATCAGAGAATACTCGATTTTGTAAAGCCTGACTTTGTTCATATTGTAGTCGACGGGAAAATAAAGAAATCAGGTGGCAAGGAACTTGTCGAGAAACTGGAAGAAGAAGGCTATGCGTGGGCTCATGAAGAAATAGCTTAGGTGATTAACATCGATAATGATTCACTACTTAATATACGATCTGATTATGATGAAAAATTTGGTTTCAATGTAGATGTAGAAACGGTTCATCAGACCAAAAAAGGTTTTTCACCTGAAGTGGTCAAGGAGATTTCTTCAATAAAAAACGAGCCTGAATGGATGACACAATTCAGGCTTCGTGCCCTTGAAACCTTTCTCAGAAAGCCGCTGCCAAAATGGGGTCCTGACCTAAGCAACATCAATTTTGATAATATAACTTACTATCTCAGCGCTTCCAAGAATAAGGCAACCAACTGGGATCAAGTACCTCAGGAAATCAAAAATACATTTGATCGTCTTGGTATTCCAGAGTCAGAAAAGAAGTTCCTTGCCGGCGTAGAAGCACAATTCGATTCTGAGGTCGTATATAGCAAACTTCGTGAAGATTTAGAAAAATTGGGTGTTATATTTTGCTCGACAGACCAGGCACTAAAAGAACACCCGGAACTCTTTAAAAAATTCTTTGCGACAGTTGTGCCTTCGGG
>JBBSYB010000080.1:4060-12386 GCA_038045465.1 Candidatus Aenigmatarchaeota archaeon
GCCAATATAGGCAGCAGGATAACAATGAAATTTCCGAGCGTTTATCTTATTGGAGAAAATGCAAAAGCTGACATGATGTCCATAGCCTTTGCAGGTCATGGCCAGATACAAGATACAGGTGCAAAGGCGGTGCATATGGCTCCAAATACAACATCAAGCATAGTCAGCAAGTCTATCAGTAAGGGTGGTGGACATACGACATATAGAGGACTTGTACGTGTTGAAAAGGGCTGCATTAACGTAAAGTCAAATGTTCGCTGCGATGCTCTTCTTCTGGATGAAAATTCAGTATCGGATACGGTTCCTTATATGGAGATAAACGAGAAGAAAGTTTCTATTGGTCATGAAGCAAGTGTAGGCAAGATAGGAGAAGAACAACTCTTTTATCTCATGAGCAGAGGTCTAAGCGAACAGGAAGCAACTGGCCTTATTGTTCGCGGCTTCTTCGAATGCTTCACAAAACAACTACCCCTTGAATATGCGGTAGAATTCAACAGACTAATAGAGATGGAAATGGAGGGCAGTGTTGGCTGAGGTGTTTCCTATGATAAAAGAACCAGACTGGCTTACAGAAATCAGAAACAAGGCACAGAAAGAGTTTTTGCGCTTGCCTTTTCCACAGGAACGTGAAGAAGAATGGAGATACACCAATCTACCAAAAATAAAATTTGAATCCGGTGATTCTGAAGTCATGATGGATGGAGATGATAAAGGTATAATCTTCACAGATCTGATCAGTGCAACAAGAACTCATACGGACATGGTTAAAAAACATATTGGAACTGCCCTGAAGGTAAATGACAAATTTTCAGCTTTTCATTATGCTAACCTTGCAAATGGTATATTTGTTTTTGTCCCTGACAATAAAACGGCCTGCTTGTCATCTAGGGTAACTGGCGGCGGACATACAATAATCATTACAGGCAAGAACAGCAGACTTGAATATATGGAGGAATACACCGGTAGCGGATTCATGACCGATGTTGTTGAAATATTTGCCGGCGAAAACAGCAAAATAAACTTTGCTTCTGTGCAAAACTGCGACAGCGATGCCATTGTTTTTTCTTTCAAAGAAGCAATACTGGAAAGAAACAGCACTGCCAACTTCGCTTTTGGTTCTTTTGGCAGCGCTTTTCATCGTGTAAAAGCCAATACTACTCTTGCTGGAGAAGGTGCAACCTCGGAAACTTTGTGTATGTTTAGGGGGAATAAAAAACAGCACACGGATTTCACAGTCAATTCCTATCATCCCGTGCCCCATACGAACAATAACATATTATCAAAGGGTGTAGTAACGGATGAAGCAAGTGCTGTTTTTCGTGGCCTCATAAGGATAGAAAAGGGTGCTCAACAAACAGATTCTTACCTTGCTGATCATACGCTTATTTTAAGCGAGACCGCAAAGTCAGACAGTATACCCAGCTTGCAGATAGAAGCGAATGATGTCAAAGCAAGTCATGGAGCTACGGTCGGTCAAATAGATGAAGAACAACTCTTTTATCTCATGAGCAGAGGTCTCTCTAGGGAAGATGCAGAGCAAATAATAGTTGATGGTTTTTTTGAACCTATTCTTGATAAGATAAGCAATAAGATATTTCAGGAAAAATTCCGGACTTCGGTGATAATATTATGAAAAACATAAGAAAAGATTTTCCAATTTTGAAAAGAAAAATAAACGGTAAACCTCTTGTTTATCTGGACAACGCCGCAACTACGCAGAAACCATTTCAGGTAATAGAAAAAATAACAGATTACTATTCTAATCATAATGCAAATATTCATCGTGGCATTCATCAGCTAAGCGAGGAAGCTACTGAAGGTTACGAGACAGTGAGAAGCAAAACTGCAAAGTTTGTAAATTCGAGTGACAATGAAATAATTTTTACAAAAAATGCAACAGAATCATTAAATCTGCTTGCCTATTCATTTTTCAAAACACTAAAAAGGGGCGACGAGATTGTCCTGAGTATCATGGAACACCACAGCAATATAGTGCCTTGGCAGATGCTCATTGAAAAAGGAGTAAAAATAAAATTCGTAGATATAAACAAAGACGGCAGCCTAAAAATAAATCATCTTGAAAATCTTGTTACGAAAAAAACCAAGGTAGTTTCTATTACACAGACCTCTAATGTTCTTGGCACAATAAACCCCATAAAAGAAATAACAAAGATTGCTCATGATGCTGGCGCTCTCATGATTGTTGACGGCGCGCAGAGCGTTCCCCATATGCTCGTGAACGTGAAAAAACTCAGTTGTGATTTCCTTGCTTTTTCAGGCCACAAAATGCTTGGGCCTATGGGTGTAGGAATTCTCTATGGACGTGAGGATGCGCTAAAGACAATTACACCTTTCCTGCGCGGCGGGGATATGATAAAGGAAGTTCATCAGCAAGAGGCAACATGGAATGATATTCCTTGGAAATTTGAAGCCGGCACACCGAATGTGGCAGATGTTATAGGATTTGGCGCTGCGCTTGATTATCTTAACGAAATTGGTATGAATAACATAGAGAATCATGAAAAGATGCTAACAAAATATGCATTGAAACAACTAAATTCCGTTAAGGGTTTGACTATACACGGAACAGCAAGAGAGCGCAGTTCAGCAATATCCTTTAGCCTAGCTGGAGTCCATCCTCATGACGTGGCAACCATACTAGATAGTGAAGGCATAGCAATACGTTCTGGGCATCTTTGTGCACAGCCGCTCATGGAACGCCTCGAAGTTCCAGCAGTAAGCCGGGCTAGTTTTTATTTATACAACACAAAAGAAGAGGTTGACAAACTGATTAATGGTATAGAAAAGGTCAGGAAAATCTTTAAAATTAGCTAGTGTGAAAAAGTTGATACTTATGGACATGTACGCTGATATAATATTAGATCATTACAAAAATCCGCATAATTATGGCGTTCCTAATAAGAGAGATGCCGAGCGCAGAGAAAGTAACCCATTGTGTGGTGATGTGATAACAGTATATCTGACTATAGAAAATAATATGGTAGAAGACGTTCATTTTGTCGGCAGTGGTTGTGCCATAAGCAAGGCCGCTGCATCGCTTCTCACAGATGAAATAAAAGGGAAAACATTGGATGAAATAAAAAAACTTGACAAACAGGATGCGCTAGAACTTCTTGGCATAGAAATAAGCCCTGCGCGGATGAAATGCGCTTTGCTGGGGCTTAAGACACTAAAACTTGCAATACATGATTACATGATCAAGCAAGGCAAGCACGCAAAGGAAAAGGACTTCCAGGTAAAAGATGCGTAGGATTGCAAAAATATAATAGTTGCTTTTATCAGGAATCTTTAAAAACAACCAAAAACAAGGTTAGCCGTAGGTGTTGATAATGGTAGATTATGATGATTTTGGACCTGAAAATATAAGAAGAGGATTTATATGAAGCAAGACGCATCTGGAAGGTTTTTAAAAAATTCAGTGCCTTGGAATAAAGACAAAAAAGGTGTCTATTCTAAAAACGTAATAGCAAAAATGAGTGAGGCAAAGAAAGGTAGACGAACCTCAATAAACACTGAATTTAAAAAAGGACAAATACCGTGGAATAAAAACCTCAAGGGTTTAAATTTAAGTGGTGGTAAGGGATGGTTTGAAAAAGGCCATAGATGGGAAAGTGAAATAAATAATAAGAGATTAGAGAATCTTAGAGAAAAGGTTTTGATAAAACCAAAATTAGAATCAAACGAAAACTTGACTTATATTTTGGGTGTTCTATTTGGTGATGGGTGTGTTTACAAAAGTTCAAGATCTTATAGAATATGCCTTGATGTTACAGATCAAAACTTTTCAATGAGCTTCTTTCAAGCACTGAAAAAAATTAGGCTAAATCCGTTTATTCAAGAGAGACTGCCCAGCAATGGAATTGGCAAGCGTAAAAAATATATTGTTATTGCAAATTCTAAGGTTTTTGGTGAATGGTATAAAAATATTTCACTTTTAGAGCTTGAGAAGATATTAACCAATCGAGAAAACATAACTGGATTTTTAAGAGGATTTTATGAATCTGAAGGCCAACTTTATCGAAATAAATCAGGTTCTGTAACTTTGTATATTCATAATACGAATTTAGATCTGCTAAAATTATTGAAAAAACTTTCGCAGCAATTGGGATTTAATTTCAAACTATATGGGCCATACAAAAATTCAAGTAATTTAAGTTGTAATAAGAAATTATTGTATAGATTAAGCTTGAATTCAAAATATGATTCTCATAAGTTTTTACAGCTTATTAAACCTTCCATCAAAAATTTATAGTGATAAATATGATTACATTCGACGCATTTGGACCGGAAAAAATTATAGAAGTATACCACCCTAAATCAGGAATGAGAGGATACCTATGTATTGATAATACTGCGCTCGGGCCGGGGAAGGGGGGCATAAGGATGACGCCCTCTGTGAATATGGAGGAAGTTGCCAAACTAGCTCGGGCCATGACATGGAAGTGTGCTATAGCAGAACTGCCATTCGGTGGTGCTAAATCTGGTATCGTGGCCGACCCTAAAAAACTCTCAGCCCAGGAAAAAAGACAAATTATAGTTGCGTTCTCAGAAGCTTTGAGACCACTATGTCCTGACTTTTATGTTTCTGCGCCTGATATGTACATGGCTGAAGAGGAAATGAGAATTTTTGTTGAAACAAATGGTTCCATGAAGGCTGCTACGGGCAAGCCTGCAGACATGGGTGGAATACCTCATGAACTTGGATCAACGGGCTTTGGTGTTTATCATGCCACGCGTGTTGCTGCAGAACATATGGGAATTGATTTAGACGGCGCCACATTTGCAGTAGAAGGCTTTGGAAATGTTGGCGAATTTGCAGCAAAGTTCCTTACGGAGCAGGGAGCAAAACTTGTCGGTGTTTCAGACTCAAAGGGGACGCTTTACTCGGATAAAGGCATAGAATATGAAAAACTCATGGGAATAAAAAAGAACCTTGGTTCTGTGACAAATTATCCTGAAGGTACAGTGTTGCCGAATAAGGACATAATACACCTGAATGTTGACATACTCATACCAGCAGCCATTCCAAATCTTATACTAGCCAATGACGTTGATAAAATTAAGGCAAAGCTTATTGTGGAAGGCTCAAACATACCTATGACTGCTGAGACCGAAACAATGCTCCACAAAAAAGGCGTTGTTGTAGTACCGGATTTTGTTGCAAATGCCGGTGGAGTGATAAGTAGCTATGTTGAATATGTAAAGGGAAACAGCAAAGAAATGTTCCAGATGGTAGAGGAAAAAGTATCAAAAAACACAAAAATGATTCTTGAAAAAACTGACAAACACATTACCCCAAGGGATGCTGCGCTTAGCATAGCACAGGAACGTGTTCTAAAGGCATGCAAACAGCCCTTTTAAGAAAAGCGCTGGCGGAAAAAGAAGAAAGAGGCGAAAATCAATGACCCAAAGAGGAAAGATATTTGAATGTAGAAAATGCACCAAGGAATTGCTCATCACACGAGAAGGCCAGAATCCTGGACCGCCGATGTGCTGCGGATTTACGATGAGCGAAGTAAAGGCCAAGTTCTAAATTCCTAGTATTTTTGCTGTTAGAATTCGTACGTCCTTCAACGATGCGTTTTGTACTATCATACGGGACCTGAAAAGAGAAATTATATGTTTCTTATGTGATAGCTGGGCAAAATCCTTACCTTTGTTTATTATTTTGAAGTCCGGATTTTTTTCCAGATTATTGATTATATCAGAAATATTGATACTTTTGCCAAATAAAAATTGGTATGTGCCGCCACAAAGCTGTGTAATCCTTTTGCTTGGCTTATCAAGAAATTCATAGTCGCCACGACAGGACGAGCAGTTTTTGCTTTTCTTCAGTTCAATAAGCTCGTAAATGTTTTTGTAAAGGTTCAGATGAAGAATATGACCCTTTATATTCAATCCGCTATTGATCAGATATTTTATCGTTTCTGCTGCAGAAATAATGCCAATGGCACCTACAGCAGGACCTAAGACTCCAGCGGTTTCACATGTATCAGTTTCGTCCAGGCTAGGAATGAAACAACGCAAGCAAGGCGTTTCACCAGGTACAATCAAAGTAAATAGCGCTTCACTCTTTATGGCAGCTGCGTAGGTAAATGATATCTTATTTTTCATGCAAAAATCGTTCAGGAGAAAGCGCGTCTGCATGTTGTCTGTTCCATCAAGTATGAACGACGTGTGTGATAGAAGTCTTTCTACATTAGAGGAATTCAAGTCCTCTGAATATGTTTCTATTTTGATTTCACTGTTTACGTCTTCGAGGCGTTCCTTAAGAGCAAGAACTTTTGGTTTCCCTACATCTTCTTCACGATAAAGTTGTCGTGGAAGGTTGCTCATCTCAACAATGTCTCTGTCTATCAAGCGTAGATTAACACCAGCACGGGCTAAGTATTCTGCGGCAACAGAGCCGGTGCCGCCACAGCCCACTATAGTAACGGTAGCTTTGCGAAGCAGCTTTTGCTTCCTGCTGCCTATGAATATTTCCTGGCGAGAATAGCGCATAGGAAGATGATTTCAGAAGTGCTTAAAAAGACTTGCTTCATTGATATTTTATGACAAGCTTTTACGTCTTTTTCGATAGAGAAACAGTAGTAAGAGAACAGGTTGATTTCTCATTCCTTAGTCCTTGGAATGCAAGGCGTACCCCAGGCTATGAGTACATGGTATTGTGTTCCAGAGCAGATCGTGATTCACGTTATAAAGAACTTGATGGGATCCGAGATTTATCAAAACCGTTGCTAGCGGGAATTAATTTTTCACAACCATCTTGAAGAAGAAGGGTCTTCTTTGTAGCATTTGTCGCGATATTCGCAGTAGCGGCACATCCACAAGGATCCCTTACCTGAACGGGCTTCGGGATCGGGCAGAGCGTCTGCTTTTAGAAGTTTGTTCAAAGCCTTGAAGCGGTCTATTATCTTAAGTGCTTCCTCTTCGTTGTAATCCACGGAAAATACTTTGCTTTTTAGATTGCGCTTATCCACATATAACAGGATCCCGTTGTGAATGCCTGTCGCGTGCATGTACAACTGTAACTGGATTTTGTTATGGTGCATTGCCTCCTCGACAAAATCAATGTTGCCCGTTGACTTTACCTCGATGAGGATATTTTTTCCGCTGGCCTTTATGAGTATAATATTATCTATCCTGCCGGAAACAAGAAAATCCTCTATCTCCTGGCGAAAAGGTAGTTCTGTTTTGAGCAGTTCAACTTCCGGATTTTTCTCGCTCTTCAGGACCTTTACGACGAAATCATGCAGGATGTTGCCAAGTTCGAAAATCTTCATTAGTTCTGGGTTGGTTTCCATGGGGAATTTGTAGGAATACCAGACCTTGCGCATGCAGGTTCCTATCTCGCTTGGATAATAGCGCCCTATCTCCTTTGGCTTGTTCTCCCGGTGCAAGTGGTTGTCAATCATCTGGTCAAAATTTATCATAAAAGTAAATTGCTACGAATCTATAAAAACCGAGTTATCCAAGTAATCATAATGGCTGGAAAATATGTTCATAGGGAACTGCACAGAGGCACTGGTACTGGTGCTCTACTGCGGGACGTAATTCTTGGCAGTCAAGACGGACTTGTTAACGTACTTGGTATAATTCTAGCAGTTGCAACGGCTGTTGTGGATGTCAAAATTGTGATTATAGCTGGCCTAGCAGCCACATTTGCTGAATCAGTGTCAATGGCTGCTGTTGCCTATACATCAACAAAAGCAAGCCGCGATTTCTACAAGAGCGAATTTGAACGGGAAAGGTGGGAGATGAAGCACGTTCCAGAACGAGAAAGAGAGGAGATAAGAGTAATATACAAGAGCAAAGGCTTCAGCGGTGGCTTGCTCAATGCTATTGTAAAAAAGATAACATCAAACAAGAAAATGTGGCTAAATGTCATGATGGATGAAGAACTTCATCTGACAGAATCTCGTGATAATCCTGTAAAAAGTGCGGTTATTGTAGGATTTTCGGCAATAGGCGGGTCTATTGTTCCTCTGTTATCATTCTTCTTTTTACCGGTGAGAGAAGCAATAATAACTTCGTTAGTACTGGCAATAATTGTTCTTTTCATTACAGGCTACATAAAAGGCAAACTGACATCAAAGCCCCTGAGAAGTGCGATAGAGATGGCCATAATTGGTATGGCAGCTGCGATAGTCGGCTACGCGATAGGCGCGGTTTTGGGTGTGGCTGTGTAAGTGTAATTTTTATGTAATTTTGGTTTATGTTTAAGAACGCTCTGGTTACAAGTGTTTTATGTATAAATTGACCACTGGTCACCGCTTCGCTATAGACCAGTGGTATTTATTTTGAA
>JBBSYB010000081.1:0-7182 GCA_038045465.1 Candidatus Aenigmatarchaeota archaeon
CCTAATGAAGCTACAAAGCTGAACATGGCACCAAATTGTGTTGTATTTGATCACCCGTACCAGATACTTACTCAGCCGGCTACGTCAGCAGGGATGACTGAGGATGACCTAAAAGACAGCAACAGGTATTATTATGAATTTAGCGGAGAGGGAATATTCCAAAAAAATGTCTTGGAGCGCATAGAGATGCCGGGAACATCGCCTCTTGGAGTTCATGCAACAAAATGGGGAAATGGACCATATAGAAAAACATATAGGCTGGAAGACCTCCCCAAGGAAGACGCGGATTTGCTGAAGGCTTATTTTGCTAGCGTTTCCGCAACAGTAAAACGTGCCGACGAAATTCTTGCCGCAGTCTGATTACCTTAACCTTATCGTCTCTAAATTACGCGGCGCAACTGATTCCACCCTGAACAATTTATGGATGGTTCTCGCGAATTCGACCGCGCCTGTGCCGTCGCCATGATTGACTATGATTTTTCTCGGCTTGTTCTTGAAATGCTGCAGGTAAGCCAGGAGCTGCGGCTGATCGCTGTGGCCCCCAAGGCCTGAAACTGTTTGCACATCCAGCTTAAGTTCCAGTGTTTTTCCGTTGTCAAGCTGTACCTCTTTCCAGCCTTTTTGTATGCGCCGGCCTGGCGAGCCTTCTGCCTGGTAGCCGACGAACAATATCATGTTCTTTTCATTTCCAGCCATAGCCTGGAGGTATTCTATTGCCGGGCCGCCCATGAGCATGCCTGACGTGGATACTATTATTGCCGGTTCTGTGCTGTTCAGTGCTGCTTCTCTTTCCTTCTGCGAGCCTATTCCATGCAGCCTGCTGTCTGTGAATGGATTCTTGCCCTTATGCAATATCAGTGTTTGTATGTATTTTGACATGTACTCAGGATAAGCTGTGTGTATGGCTGTCGTGTCCCATATCATACCGTCCAGATAAATCGGCACGTTTATGTCGGTCTCTGTTAGTATTGTTATGACATCCTGGCTTCTGCCTACTGCGAATGATGGTATCAACACCCTGCCTCCTCTTTCCAGCGCAGTTCTTACATGCTGGACAAGCGAAGCTTCTCCGTCCTTGTGTGACGGCTTTGAACCTTCGCTGTTGCCATAGGTTGATTCTATTATTATGGCTTCGGCTCGCGTGTAATCTGTGTAAGCCTTTTCAAACAGTTTTGTGTTTTCATATTTTATGTCGCCAGTATTATGCACGAAAATCATGCCCTGACCTGTTAAAAAGTTTTCATAGCCTTCTATAGAAAGATCATAGACATATGGGCTTGTTGATTCAACTTCCTCTATCGATAATATTTTGGCAAATGCAAAACATGACTCCATAAGTTTCTGATCCATTTCCTGCAAATCTGCTATCCTTGGGAGCATAAGTAGGCTTGCTGTGGAAGCGTTCTGATAAGGCGATTTTTGCACTCTGATTTGCGCCTGTTCTGAAAGTGCACTAAGCGGCAGGCGTTCATTCGCTCCAGATCTTATTTTTACGGTATTCTTCCCGTTAAGTTTTCCTTCCCATTTTGTGATGCCTAGTTTATCCAGCATTGTTTCTATGTGCTCTCTCGAATTGACATGTGCCATGTACATTTCTGATGACGCATTGAATTCCAAGGAAGGCACAATCCCGAATCTTGCCAAAAGCAAAGAAATCTCCCTTATCAGTTCCGGGCTTTTTGAGTTTGCGCTAACACAAAGTCCTGTCGGCCTTACTCTGAAACATCCATCACCTTCGTAATACCCATGAAGAAACTCCCATACTATTTCTTTCGTAGAATTTAGGATAGTTTTTGGAACTCTTTTTGAGTAAGCGCCATCGCCACAACCCATTACGACTTTCAGGAGGAATTCTAGTTGTCTTGAGCAAAAGATTGCGTCATTTTTGTGTATTACGCCATCTATGTCAAACTCTGTTTTAATTATGTCTATACAGTCATTCAAAATTTTCTTATCATAATTTGTTATCCTAACTTCGTTCCGTCCTGATGAACCTTCTGCTACAAAATAGCCTAGAAACCGGGCTAGTTTTGGCGTTATTTTTAGTTTCGAGGGCATTAAGTGAAGCCTTCTGGGGTGTTTAGGGATGCCAAGTCTGTCTAGGGCTTGCCTGACCGTTTTTGTCCTAATGTTGTGTTTTTTTGCTATTTGATATGCAAAAGAACCTGAATAATGCTCCGAAGCCCATTCAAGCACTTTTTCATGTTTCTCCGAAAATAGGGCGCGGGCACGATCTTTATTTTCATAAATCTTCTGTTGTATCTCCTCTTCGCTGTATTGCAGTCTTAATTCATGCTTATATAGTGTCAGGTCAACAATCGCTTCTTTTTCCTCAACAGGTACATACCGGGCTGTAACTATAAATTGTCCTGGTCGAAGATCTTTCGTCTTTACAGATTTCACTTCGCCGTCTATAACTTGGAACACATTGTGCGAAGCTGTTACTATGGTTTCCTTGCCGCCTGATGCACGAATGCGATAAAGTTTCTCATTTATAGGGTGACGCATGAATGAGGTTATTGGAACTATTTCTGCTTTAAGCGTCAACGGATTGAATGACACTGCTTTCCAGTCCTTGCTATTGGCAGCTCTTTCTACAAAGCCATCTGAGATAACCGCTTCAGAATCCATAGCACTATCTATAATTTTTCCTATTGGTTCTATGACAACATGTCCTTCCGGATTTATCAAAACCGTCGGAACAGTCCAGTCAAGAGAATAAACAAGATTGTAAAGACCATCGCCGATGTGTATGTGTATGCTTGAAGAGCCCAGCAAGTGTCCGGCGTTCTGGAAAGTTACGCGCATGTCAGGTGCTATATCCGTGACCTCTCCGTATTCCAGCGGTATGCAGTGTCTTATTGTCTCTTCTATGGACTTTGAACTATAGAAGGCCTTTCTGTTTTCTCTTTGGCATATTTGTATGTAATCGAGCTGCATCAGCGCAGCAATGTCTCGTGTTGGTCTGGTGCAGTATAACGGACCGCGGTAGCCGTATTCATACAGGTAAGGAACCATGCCGCAGTTGTGGACGATAATTCCTTCTGCCACGAAATTCCTGTGCGGCAGGACTTCTATGTCTATAAGTTCGCTATATGGGTTTTCTGACATTTCAATATCAGTTATTTTCTGCCATACAATTCCGTCTATTCTCATATTTAGAAGATAGTTACCGGACTTAACGGCAACAGTAGATATTCCATGTCCTAACTCTTGAGACAGCACGGGTATTAATTCACCTGTTTTTAGCTCCTGTGCTTCTACCTCTCTGATTTCGTTTTCTCTAAAGACAAAAAACCTGTGGTTTGGAGAAGCCTCTATTGTATTGCTGGACGTTATTATTTTATATATTTTTTTATGAGCGCGCGTTTTGCTTTTGCCAGAACATATCCCGGATGAGATTTTGCCAGTTTTCCAGTCCACAGAAAGAACTTCGTCGCCTTCTGAAACATCTTTGATAGGCTTCCTGCTGCCGTCAGCCAAAACAACAGGTGTCTGTGGCGGCAGGCAATGGTCCATATGTGCATGCGAAAGCAACACAGCGTCAAGCGTCTGTATGTTGAATTCTGATACGTCCAGGTAAGGATAAGGTTTTGTAGCAGTCAGGTTAACAGCCATGCCACAATCAAGAAGAATACGTGTTTGTGGCGTCTGAAGCAGTATGCATGATCGTCCAACTTCACGGAACGAACCCAGTCCCGTCAGTCGTATCCATTCGACTTCCTTACCTTCGGCATATATTTTTTCCCCTATTTTATTTAGAAACTTTTTCCTGTAGCCCGCATCTTTGTGTAGCATTTTTCTTATGGATTTTATAAGTTCCGAGTCAATGACAGGCGCTCTGTATATCTGTGGCGTCCAGAAAGTCTTTTGTTTTATCGAAAGGAGTGTCTCGCCGCTCTTGCCTATTACAAGCCCTGGTTTTTCCGCATGTATTACAACCTTGGCAAATTCCGGTTCGAAATATATGTCCTTTACAACAGCCTCTTCTGGTATAAGTTTTTTTATGAGGTCTATGGTTTTTTCCTCGTTCATGACAATGGACTGGTCAGCTCTTACTTCTATCCTCTTCTTGACCTTGTTGACAATTTTTTTTATGAGGTCTGTAGAATCATTGAAGAAATCCTTGTTTTTTGTGTAAAGTATTATTTCGCTGCCTTCGTAGCTTACGTCGGATATCATGGCATCTTTTGGCAGGTCTTCCTTTATAGAATCCAGTATCATTTCATCACCAGAACTAACACTTTTTTAGATAATTCATTATACAAATTTATTCGGTAAGATCAAAAAATAATAATAAGAATTGAAACTAGATTATTTCAAAAATTCTGCTATTTTTTCCTCTTTTACAATTTCAATTCCGTTCTTATCTATTACAAATATGTTTATTTTTTTGCCGCCGGAAAAAATGTCGCGTTCCTTCGCTGACCTGATCGAGCGGGTTGCCAATCTTATGCCCTCATCTTTTGTCATACCATCCTTGTAGCCATCTTCAAGCACACCATAGGCGATCGGCGACCCAGAGCCCGTTGATGTGAACTTGTCCTCCTCGGCCCCGCCTGCTGGATCTATGCTGAAAATATGAAGCCCGTCCTTGTCAACGCCTCCAAGTATTGGCATGAACATGTAAGGATACCATCTCGACTGGGAGAGTATGTTGGAAAGCAGTGTGGCAATTGCCTTTACTGTTATTTCCGCATTTCTCGTGAGCTTGTATATGTTTATCTCTGCTTTGACTATTCTTATGAGTGCCTGGGCGTCTCCCACACCACCGGAAATGGTAAGTGCGACCTTGTCGTCTATCTGATGTATCTTCTGTACTTCCTTGCCCGCTACCAGCCAGCCCATCGTGGACTTACTTTCAGCGCCAAGTACTATACAATCTTTGCAAACCATACCAACTGTGGTTGTGCCTGTTTTCATGTGCTCTTGCTGTTGCATTTCTTCCACCTTAGACAAAGAGAATATGATAAAAATTGAATACTATCAATAATGCCGTGAAGTATTTAAATCTTATTTAGAACCTGTAACCATGAAAGACCCGCTTAAGTTTGAAGACGGCGACTTCAGTAGTGAATTTGGAATATACAAAATTAGGAGAGATATGCAAAGGATGTCATATTGGTACGAATTATTAGAAGATGCAGAAAAAAGAATGTCGGCAATAAAATCACATTTAAAAGATGCTGAAGAAATGACAGAGCCCGAGTATCTGATAGCTGCTATAACCTGCATTTCGAGAGCAAGAACTGCCATGCAGCGTTATCCAGACGATCCGAAAATTCGGGCGTATGCGGAAAGAATAGAAGGGGTTTACAGTTCGATTGATGCATTTTCCGGTTTCAGAGAATAGCGTACTACTTACCTTACAATCCGTTAATTAATTGACTTTGTTAAATCGGGTGCCGTAAGATATATAAAAAGACTAACGATGAATGAGTAATTATGGATAGTGCAATAGCATTTGGAATTGGAATGGGAATTGTAGCAGGTGGTATTTTTTTGGCAGACAATGCATATGCGTACAAATTTGTCAGAGATACAGCTACAAGAGGAATACGAGAAGTAGAGGGACACTGTTTGGACGCACACCGGGTTTACCGAAGGATTACACCGCAGCAAGCAACAGATTATTTAGAAAAATCTTCTGAGCCTATTATGTCGAGAATTGGCTTCAATTTTGCACGAAAAGTTTATCAGGTTTAATTCCCCCCCCACAATCGAATTCACACAGCCCGAGAAACATGCATTGTCTTAGTACCTAAAATTATATATGCCGCCAATAGTATTATTCTACTTATGAGAAGAAAATGTCCCTATCTTTCTACACAGCTGGAGTGCTTTGCAGGCAGCTTTGGCACCGTAAAATGTCTTGATCACAAATTTCACAGGGATTGCAATTTTAAAACAAATGCCGATAACAAGGGCAAAAAAGAAGAGCTTATTCAGATTAATTTCTAATACAACTTAGCATGCTTTGTTCGTCTTATACAAATATCCGTCATTTTCAGAGATGAAATAACCATCACCATAAACCAGGCGGTCGCCGTCTGTATGTGGCACGTCCATCATAAATCCGCTTACCTGAACTGTCGTGTCGCCAAGCAAGACTCCGATGTTTTTGACACGGGTAACATGAGTTTCTTTAAGCACAAGGGAGCTCAACTCAGGTATGCTGGAAAACACACCGGCAGGGAATTGTGTTCTGTTTAAGCCGCCAATAAAGCCTGTTAGTTTTGCAATTGCCTGTTCATTATCTACAGGCTGACCTGCATATATCTTCTGGGTTCCAATGGTGCAGTCGCCTGGGGCTAAAACATAATATCCTGCAATAACTAGCAAAATAATTACAACAAGTATGACAAGTGGTTTTTTTGTGACGAATAAATTTTTTGCCTTGCTCACTAGCACACCTTATAATTATTGATTTTCAGTAGTTAAATCCTTTTGTTTTTTATAGACATTACGAACAAATCAGTAGGCTTTGGCCACGTATACAACATGTTTTGCAGGCTTGCCACAATATAGGCATGCAGCAAAAGGTTTCTCTTCCTTGTCGTAAAGTGTCCCGCGTATTTCATAGCCGCCGGAATTTGCTTTTATCATCTCTTCACATTCACCAGAGCCACACCAGTTTCCTCTGAGGAAACCGCCTTTCTTCGAAATGTCTTTCAACTGATTCATGTTTTGAACATCTCTTATGTTGTTGAGCAGGAATTTTTCCGAGTGAACTGCCAGGGATTTCTGAATGCCTTCAAGGGTTTTTTTGACTTCCCCGAGTTCGGTGATTTTTATTTTCTTTTTGTCGCCTAGCCTTGAAACAGCGGTAACCTCATTATTTTCTATATCTTTTGGTCCTATCTCCAGGCGCAGCGGCACTCCGCGCAGTTCCCATTCATTGAACTTGAAGCCGGCAGAGTAGTCACGGTCGTCCAGATGAACGCGCAACCCTGCTTGTTCCAGGTGCTCTTTGACTTCTCTAGCTTTGTCCAGTACGATTTTTTCTTTATCTTTGAAAAGTATCGGAACAATAACTACCTGGTATGGTGCAACTTCTGGCGGCAATACAGCGCCCCTGTCGTCACCGTGGTGACAGATGGTTATTCCTATTTGCCTTGTGGTCATGCCCCAGCTGGTTTGCCATACATATTGTTTGTTGTTGTCTTTGTCCAAAAATTGAAT
>JBBSYB010000082.1:0-5176 GCA_038045465.1 Candidatus Aenigmatarchaeota archaeon
AAAATTCGACACGAGACAGAAGAGGAAAAGGTCAAAAAAAGCCTGCGTGCTTCAACCAACGAAGGCATGTTTAATGCAGCCGCAAGCAGCATAACAAATACTTTCATAACTCCTCTGGCACTTGAATTGAAGGCCACCAATGCTGAGATAGGGCTTTTGTCAGCTGTCCAGAACTTCGCAAACACGGTTGGCCAGATACCCGGCGCCAAGCTCACTGAATATTACCCGCGCAAGTCCATCTGGATGCTTTCACAAGTAATGAGCAAAATTCTGTTGTGGATTCCAATAATTTTTCTGCCTTTTTTACAATTGGATAACCCTGTCTTGATTCTCATAATTTTGATGGGCTTTATTGCCTTCTTTTCAGGGCTGCGCTCGCCTGCCTGGTCCAGCCTCATGGGAGATCTTGTACCGCTGAAGACGCGCGGCCGCTACTTTGGCATGCGTAATATGCTTACAGGAATAGCAGGCATAGTAGCAACAATTATAGCCGGAATCGTGGTTGCAGAATATGGCTTTTCCATGATATTTATAGCGGCTGTTCTGCTCGGATTTGTGTCAATCTTCTTTTTCATCAGGATGTACGAGCCGCAGTTCAAGCGGGTATTTTTTTATAAGCATACATTCAGTTTCAAGCCCCGCGAACTGGTCACATCGCTTAGCGTTAACAAGGCTCTTGTCATTTTTACTGTTTATTTGTTTTTCATGAACTTCGCGGTTGAGATCGCCGCGCCATTTTATACAGTTTATATGTTGAAGGATCTCCAGATAAATTACTTCTGGTTTGCTGTGCTTACTACTCTGGGAGCTGTTATTCGTATTTTCGCCTACAAATATTGGGGTCGTTTCGTCGACAAATACGGGTCCAGAAAGATACTGGTTGTGACTGGCTTTTTCGGATGCTTTACACCATTAATGTGGCTGTTTGTATCAAACGTCTATGAAATAGCTGCGTTAAAGGTTTTTGACAGTTTTGTGTGGGCTGGTCTTGATATGGTTGTTTTCAATTATCTGCTGGACGTAACGCCGGCAAACAAGCGACCCCAGTATGTAGCCAATCACAATTTTTTCACAGGTTTTGGTGTGGTTTTTGGTGCGCTGACTGGGGCCATGATTGCAGAATCCGTGCAAAACAGCAGTTTGCTCTGGTTTAACGGCTTGCAGATAGTATTTTTGACATCATTCATCGTGAGAATTCTTGTTCTCGCCATCCTGCCAAAAATCAGGGAAATTGACGTGAAGCAGAGTACTGTTGCGCCGCTGCGCTATGTTTTCTGGCAGACCATGGCCATCGAGCCCGCTCATGGCTTGAAGAGCTCCTTATTTTATTCATTGCGCTATCCGGAAAAAATGAAGCAGGAACTCGAAAACAGTGTTACAAAAATCAGATATAAAATCAATATCAAGAAGCGTTGAAAAGTAGCTTATAAGCTTTTTTATTAATTTTATCAGCGATATTATGTCATTAGTATGCTCTAACTGCACAAGAGATATGAGACCATCTGAAAATTTGCCGGGAAGAGAAGGTGCTATGATTCATCCGCGCCTGATGACATTGCTTTATGTTCCCGCAGATACCGGAATACATTATGTGTTTAAGCCTATTGAAGCTAACCATAGCCAGAGTTTGTGTTTTCAGTGTATTGAAGACCAAATGCCGCAAGAAGCCAGGCAAAGGCTTGTTCATATTTACGACTGTTATGAGGCAGAAACAACGCTAAAAAGAATTAAAGACTCCAAAGAAGGGAGGCGGCTAAGGCCTGGCGAAAGTGGGTTTGATGAGGCATTTGATACGTATAAACAAAAGATAAGTGAAACGACTCCGGGATGTTTATTGTGCGGTAATGAGCAAAAAGATGCCCAATACTTCAGGGCGCGAGTTATTGATAGGGCGTACTCTGGACAGCACCCTACTGTTTTCATGGGAAATGTTAATTACTCGTGGTCAAACTTTCAAGAAGGTAGAACAGATTTCGATATCTGCTTTGATGACTTCAAAAGATTTTCCCGCACTTTTGGATTAATTAGTTATGATTTAGGAGGAGAAGTAACACTAATACCCGGACCTGCTAGCGAATTTCATATAGCAAAAGAAGTTCTTGATGCTTTATTGAGGCAGGGGATGACTATTGAAAGTCTTGAAAGAGAAATATCAAGATCAGGCATGACAATTAAACTAGACAAAAGAAGTGTAAATTAGATTTATTTTTTCATCTTGTCCTTGCAGGTATTGCAGATGTTGCCCATATTAGACTTTTCCAGGCCGCCTTCGCACATTATGCATCGGTTTGAGGATTTTATGCCCAGATTTGTTATAGCCATATTCGCAATATAAACGTCAAAACTTCTTATAATCTATACGGAAAACAGGCAATTACAAAACAATTACAAAAGAATTACAAATTTTAGGGCAGAATATTAACACTGAAATAAAATGCTGACGGGAAAAATGATGAAAGCTTTAAGAAGATAATTTACTTATGTTGTAAAGAAAGGTGAAACAAAAATGTCAATATTCAGTAGATTTTTTAGAAAAAAACAACCAGAGACCGAAGAAAAAATAGAAGAGTTTACAGAGATTCCTTTGGATGTAGAACAGGGAGAAAAGGTAAAAATATTCATAGAAAAGCTGGACAGCTTGGCTGATTCGGATAGTATTATTAAAAAAGTAAGAACAGGAAACATTGTCATAGCACGTATAAAGGATATGCGTGAAAACAATGTTGACGAGTTAAAGCACTGCATATCGAAGATAAAGACGTCTTGTGCCGTCTTCCAGGGCGACTTGGCTGGTGTTGGTGATGAATGGCTTCTTGTTGCACCGTCTGGCGTGAGAATAAACCGTGAAGAACAGGCCGGCCACATTTAAGCGTCTTCTAGTCGGGACTTTGTATGTAAAACAACGACTTTGTGTGTAGTTCTTATATATTTGCTATTGGACATTATTCTACGACGAACGTCAGTCTTTGAAGACTTAAAAAGACTTCATTCATCAAATAAATCATGTGTAATGGAAGACCAGTCGGACCATCCTATAGTTTTGACTTTACACCGCCAGAAGGCGTATCGCTCAGCAGAGCAGCTACTCTTCTTACTGCTATAGATGAGTATCATGCTCGGGGGCAAGGCTTCCGAGATTACAGGCAATTTGCAGTTCTGCATTCCAGCGAAAAAGACGTAAGGATTCAGTGCAATGACGCAGACGAAGCACATCTAAGACAAGCTTTTTCTTCATATCTTTCAGAACATGGTGCAAAGCCCCAGCAAGATTTAACTATATAAACAGTGGTTTGCTAATTTATAATATGCAAGGCAGAGACATGATAGCTATTGGGGCCGTGGTCCTGATTGTGTCTGTATTTGGCGCGATTCTTGGCCATGCTTGGATTTCTCTCTTTTGAGATTATGCGAATCATGTTGATGCTTAGAATAGGAGGAAACAAATATGGCAGCAAAGAAACCAGCTTTTGGTGGCTATGCGATAAACTTCAAGGGTAGAAAAGAGACTGTTGAAGATGTATTCGGAAGCAAGCCTATAGCACCTAGTGAAATGACAAAAAAGCTTTGGGCATTCGTAAAAGGCAAGAAATTGTCGAATAAATAAGGTAATATTTTTCTTTTTTTTATTATAATTTTCTCAGTCTTTAATAATTATAGTTAATCAAGTTATTTGGTGGTTTAAATGGCCGTGGCTCCTGAAGAATTGAAAACTTATGTAATGTCTGGTATTAAGCAAAGATATGATGTCTTAGAAGCAGAAAGAAGCAGCCGTGAAACTCAGGCTGTTTTTGTACAGCATGGAGGACGCTGGGATATTGGATACGAGGCATTAGCTGACCGTCTAGCAAGATGTGTGATGGCAATCGCAACAGATTATAAACAGGCAGATGCTTTATTGGCAGCACTTTTCAGTAAGGCAGAAGTTGTACCAGGCGAGTCTGGCGGAGATCATCATTCAGGCTATTTTCAGGATTATGATGTTTCGACCAAAGAAATGTTAGCACCCCTTGAAGACCCTAAAAAGTTACGTGGGCAGCAAGTTTATTAGATAAAAATATATAAAATGAGTTAAAAAATAAAAAAATCTAACTTTTTACAAGTCGCCTGGTCTCACGGTTTTTCTGTCATTGCTCTTTGCACGGGCAACTGCATCATTTATCAATGCCTCTATCTTCTTGTCAAGAGCATCACAGAAGTCTCCGCCGCAGTTCATTTCAGCTTTCTTTATTACCTCTTTAGCTGCCGAAACTACTACTAATCCCATTTTATCACCTCGTTTCTGAAGTATTTGGTTTCGTGATATTTAAAATAAAATTACGATAAAAAATACAGGATTACATTACTTTGAAGTGATTAAAAACCCTACCAAAAAATAACACTAAGCATTTTAGCAACCTTTACAACTTTTATAAAGCTTTAAAAGTTTGCGTAACAAAGTAGGAAAGTGATTTCTATGGTTATTGGAGAGAAAGCCCCTGAATTTTCTGAAGACGCGTACGTTAACGGCGAATTCGAGAAAATAAAATCAGCGAGCTACAGAGGGAAATGGGTTGTATTGTTTTTCTACCCGCTCGATTTCACTTTCGTGTGCCCGACCGAGATAAGAAGTTTTGCTAAACATGAGCAGGAATTCACAAAATTAAATGCAGTTGTAATCGGCGCCAGCACCGACAGCGTGCATAGCCACAAAGCATGGTTCCAGCGTGACCTGCCTGAGGTAAATTTTCCAATTATCGGCGATACAACCCACCGTCTTACCAGGGATTTTGGCATCCTGAAGGAAGACCAGGGCATTGCCTATCGCGGCACTTTCATAATCGACCCGGAAGGGATTATACGCTACCAGGTCGTTTCTGACCTTAGTATAGGAAGAAACGTGGATGAGACTCTTCGCGTCCTGCAGGCTTTGCAGACCGGCGAACTTTGCCCGATAGACTGGAAGCCAGGCATGAAGACGCTGGGAAAAGCATAAGTAAATTAAATGTTAATAAGCGTAAGGAGTTGATTTTATGACCTTCGTACTGCCAAAATTACCCTATGACTATAATGCGCTTGAGCCTTACATCGATGAGCAGACCATGCGCATCCACCACACAAAACATCATCAGGCATATACTGACAAATTCAATGCAGCCTTGGAAGGCCACCCGGAACTGCAAAAAAAGACTGCCGAACA
>JBBSYB010000082.1:5276-7347 GCA_038045465.1 Candidatus Aenigmatarchaeota archaeon
GCAGCTTTCCAGCCCTCACTGTTTGTAGTGCTCTGATAGTATTCTTTGTCGCTTTCGTCCATTCGAAACAGACTTAAAATAAGCAAACCAAACGGCGACGTAGGAACTTCGACTCTTCGCGGATATCCCAAACCTTTTATTGATGTGTCAAATCCATTTTCTACAGATTGCCTTGAACCTCTTAATATTACTCCTATGTCGTACCCTACACTGTCGTATGGCAATGCGATGCACGGTTCAAAATAACTAGCTCCTAGTTTTAGGTTCACTTCGCCGTCGCCTTCTCTGAAGGTTCTGTATCCTGGTCTGCGAAATAGGAAAAAACCGGGCTTATAGGAAAAATCCCCTGCTTTCAGGATATTTTCGCCGGTTAGAGATATAGATAAATTGTCCAACTGCTGAAGTTTTTCATTCCAGTCTTCCAGACTAACCCTTCCGCCAAAATGTGAATTTATTCTTGCCTGTGATGCCATATCAAAGGTAAGATAGATATTTATAAAAAGCGAATAGATTTATTATATGCGATGCGAAGTCTGTTCTTCAAGTCAGCACTGCAAGCTGATCTGCAAAAACTGCGGCTATAAGCGTGACTGCAGCGATTTGTGATTTTTACAGATTTTCTAGAGAATGTAAATATGCTCTTATTTCATCAAGCTTATAGGGGATTAGAGAAATATGAACGCCATAATGTTTTCTCTTTGTTGAAATAAAGCCTTTTCTTATAAGGTTCTCTAACGCACGGGTTGCAAGTTTTTGGTCGTGCGCCGGTACATGCCTTGTCATAATTTCGAATGTTGTTTGCTTATGGCCTATGTAGCGGTGCGCAAGAAGATAATCAATAATAAATATTTCACACTCTTCCTGTGAAATTATTTTCATAGTATATATAAATAATGTTAACTTTAAATACTTCTAAGACGTATAAGTTGTAAGTGATACAAATGGGACTTGTGCACATATTCGGCGATAAGCCTGTTCATAGGATTCTGGACTTTTTTAGAGTTCATTCTTTATGGGATTACTCTATAAAAGATGTGTCAAAAGCAACTAACGTAAGTTACAGGACGCTGCAAAAACTTGTACCAGAACTTGAGAAAAAGAGATTCCTGAAATATACAAGAACAGAAGGCAAAGCAAAACTTTACATGTTTGACAAGGATTCTAAGATAGCAATGGAACTTCATAATTTTGCAAGGCATATAGATTTTGAGAGTTCTAAGCCTGTTAAAAATAAATTCAAGAAATTTAATGATAAATCTTTTGCAGAAAGCTTGAAAGCAAATTGAGGCTTGTCTAAATTCACGATTAAAGATTAAAAACTAAAGGGATGTAAGTTTTTTGCGCCGTCCATTATTTTTTGAACCCTTTCATGATACTCTCGAATACGTTCTTCTTGATGATAATATCTGGTAGCTCCATCCAAAGATCTCGGAAAACAACCAACGCAGAAATTGCCTTCATGTAAAACTTTTCTTGCCGCAGATATATCGAATCTGCCGAATCCTGATGGAGCTGGACGATAACGAACAACAACAAATTTATGCAAATTGCCTTTCTCATCAGGTGTCCTATAATCTTCAGCACGCCAAAAGCCCGAAACCATTTCAGGATTATGTCCGTAGTGTTCTAGTCTTTTTCTTGCTTCACTCACTTCTCTGAATTCAAGAGTCTCAAAAGGTATTGTCGTACCTGGCCAGAAAAGCCCGTCTTTCGTAGGAACATAAAGACCTTTTTGAGGAGCATATGCGAAAGCGCGTCTTTCTGTTGGCAGTCCCGCATGAGAAACAAATTCGACAGAAATACGTCCCTTATCGTCAATCCCTTTTTCGCCGCCTCTAACTATGTCTCTTGTCACGACACCAAACGTCCCTTCTTGTTCGTAAGTCAGTGCAAGATAACGTTCAAATGGATTATCAAAATTATTTGTGCTTCTTATAGCGTAAATATCAAGAGCGCTTATATCTGTGCTGTCAAATAAGAACTGATAAGGCGCCCAAAGATTTACAGGAGGTAGATTTATTGAAATTGTTTCTGCGGTAGAATTCTGGCATACAGAAGACATGTTTTAAAT
>JBBSYB010000083.1:0-5823 GCA_038045465.1 Candidatus Aenigmatarchaeota archaeon
TTATTTTCCTGGCCAACAAACAGCAGAAAACTAAACAGTTGTTATGGTTTCAGAAAGCTGGATGAAAACGATCCTGGTAGATTCCACATGGGAATAGACATAGTGCCTGATGGCGATGAAACAGTAAATGCCGTTGGTGATGGTGTTGTAGTCGACACCTACAATGAATGCCCTGTTGGCGCTCTTGGATCGCTATGCGGTGGACCGGGAAGTGAAAAATACGGAAACATGGTGCTGATAAAACACGCCAACTACTATTCATTTTATGCACACCTCAAAAAAGATTCTATCATGGTGGCAAAAGGTGATTCAATAGGAGCAGGTCAGCAGATAGCGGTGATGGGTAGTAGCGGTTCGTCTACAGGAGTTCATTTGCACTTTGAGCTGCGCACCCAGGCGACAGCAGGCAGTGCCGTAAATCCATGCACATTAATTGACTGCACGCAATCCACAGACAAAAAATGCGACACGATAAACACGCTAACACAGCCAACGCCTGGTGTATACTATTATAATGATGAAAACGCGAATGCATTTGTAAAGCGGCCCATACGACTTGAATACATAGCTGAAGACTATATGCCTGCTCTTGACTGCGCAAAATTGTCCTCGCCAATAGCAGCATTCACTTGGCTTGGCACTAATGATATGCTGTGCTGCGCAGGAAATTTGTTCTCCTGCAATGCTGACATACCGGGGCTTGATTCGGCACAGGAATTGACAACTGGCATGAGCATTCAGGATACCAATCCTCCGACAGCACTCAACTACTGCAACAACATTCTTAGCGGAACAATGAGCTGCACAGCAAACGGATTTGTATTAAGCTGAAAAGTGCATATTTGCTCTAGTTACGGTTTCCCAATCTTTATTTAGTTGTATGAGGAAATGATTCAAATGAAAGGCATTTCGATGGCCATAGAAACAATAATATATCTTATACTCGCGATTCTTGTTCTTTCTGTTCTCCTGCTGTTCTTCCTTTCGCAGGCAACCCCGCCACAGGACCAGTTTGCACTCGAAGCAAAACGAAACAGCGCCTGTGGAGCCTATACAATAAGGGACTTCAGGTGTGCTGGAAAAGACAACAACCCGTTTCCCAGTGGTGATATTCCCACAAAAATACAAACCGCCTGCCAGGAACTTACAAGACGCTTCAACGGCGGCTATGATGATTGTGAATCTGGCCCATCATTGAAATGCATACAACAGTGCTGTATGACGTGCCCGAAGTGAGTATAAGCGGAAGCACGAGCTCGTTTTTAGTTTTGTCACTAAGTGCGAAGGCCAATCGTTTTCATCTTAGCTTTTTTACAATTCTTAAAGTTTTCAATTTATCTTATTAACATGGTGGAAAAAGACAACAACATGGTCTTCGTAGGAAAGAGCATTGCATAGACAAGCTCCCTAATAGAAGCCAACGATGTCATACGTGCTGGCAGTAGTCACACAGCTCGGCAAAGGCCAGAACGAAGTGCGCATAAAGGCCCGTGGCCAGTCGATATCAAAGGCTGTTGACGTAGTTGAAATCGTCAGAAACAAGTTTGCGCTGGACCTTAAGGTCGCAAACGTAAGCATAGGCACTGACGTGCTGGAAATAGAAAAAGAGAAGATAAACGTTTCCAGGATAGAAATAACTGTCAGGAAGTAAGGAATCGCTTGTTCTAGTATTCGAGACCGCGCCAAAGATTCATTTTAATTATGCCCTAACTTTAGAAAAAGTATATATGGAAAACCTTTGGTTTTCCTGTACAGTTAACCTAGTTATAATATTTTAGATTTTTTCCTAGGTTAACTATATATACCACTTGACTGCATATTTAATTAGTGATTAAATGAAGGGTCTTGAACTTCCGATAAACATGATTGTTGTCGTGGCTATCGCTGTATTGGTTCTTGTTGTTGTCGCTGCGTTTTTCGCAGGACAGCTTGGCGGAGGCACAAATACAATAGAACTGCAAGCGGCATTTAGTTCAGGTTGTAATACATTAAGATCGGCGTATAACTGTGCAAGCTTAAACTTCAATGTGAATTACCAAAAATCCGGTTCGACATCACTGACAACACCATTTTCAGAAATTTGCGTATTGCAAGGCTACACCGCAACAGTTTCAAATGACCCTCTTAGTTGCACAAAGGCATGTGGATGCCAGATATAAGCAATTCATTTTATTGATTTTTCTAATTAGTCGTGCGGCTCGGTAATTACTTAATCCATCTGCTCAATGACCGCTGCTCGCCCTTCTTTTCTTTGAGCCGCTTTAGGGCGTTTTCTATGCGTTCTTCAGAGAAATCATGCTCATCACACATGAGCTTCTTTATTGCCTCTTGATCTGGTTCGCCAAAGCTTATTTTGTAATCAGTTACAGGCGGCTTACGGAAGAACTCGAATATCTGTTCTGGCGTCACGGAGAAGTCCCAGATAACGCTTTCGAAAACGTTTTTCAGCGTTTTCTTTTCCCGCACAAGATCCAGGGCTTTCTTGGGACCATAGCCTGGAACGCCACCCGGGTTGAAGTCAGTACCGATAAGTATTCCGACCAAAATCAGTTCGTCGTGGGTGATTTCCAGTTTTTTCAGTATGCTATCAAGGGTGAGCATTTCCGGGTTTACCATAATGTATTCTGAACCGCGCTTCTTTTTGCCGGTTATGGACAAGTTGCGAACAAGCCGCTGGGCTCCGAACAGAAGGGTGTCATAATCCTGGGAAGCTACACAATAGGCGTCCTTTTGTTTTACAAGATGAGCGCACATGGCCTCGCCCTCGCTGGGAGCCTGAATATAAGGTACTCCCATGGTTTCAAGGAGAAGCTTGCTGTCATTGATGTAATCCTCGGTTATTGTTGTCGAGCGCTTGGCATGTTTGCTGGCTGCTACATAATCTTTTTTTTCAAGTGCCTCTTTCCATTCTCTCAATGCTTCAGCACGCACGTCGCGGCGATGAGCTAAAACAGTCTTGAACTCAGGTGGCTTACCATCAAAGACATAGACTGGCCTTACTCCTGCCTCAAGTAGCTTTATTGTCCTGTAATATAGGCCTGTCAAGTGAGAAGTTACCCGATCTTTTGAATCTTTAAGCGGAGTACCGTCTGGCTGGCGAATAATCGAGAGAAACTGGTAAATCCAGTTGAAGGCGTCTATGGCTACGACTTTATCAAACATGTCCTCCAGCCCGACTACATCACCTTGGACAAGCTGCGTAAGTTGGATTCCCATATATATTCTCTAATATATAATTAGTGGAAAAGTAATTAAACATTTAAGAAGTAGCAGATCTTGCCCGGTATTCTTTCTCTGCCTGTCTAAGCTCTGTTAGTTCTTCTTCTGGGATATTAAATCTGATCGAAAGTACAGTTAATTCATAATTCCTCATGTCTGACAACTTGACAGGCCTTATGCTGCCATTACGAACTACTTCTGCATGAGCACATTTTTCAACGGCATCAACACAAAAATGTAAAACAGAACAGTCCGGGTAAATTCCAACATCTGTAACGCAGCCTATTTCTCCCGGCAGTAGTTCCAAAACAGGAGGAATACTATACTTAGGTTTTTCATTTACGGTATATTTTGGCATACAAAAAATACGATACAAAACAGTTAAAAGCTATATTCGCAGCTCATTTTTTCGGCACCGGAACTTCAGAAAGGCGCTGTATGTATTCCTGAAGGCGCCTTACTTCTTTCTCAACAGCACTAACAGCCTTTTTTGTTTTTGTGTCGCTGTTCCTGATGGCGTTTAATTCATCAAGTGTATTGGTTATTTCTTTTTGAAGTTTGAGCATCATCGCACTTCGGAGGCCTTCTATAAGGTCGCCGTCCAGCTTGGCGTAGAGTTTTCGGTCGCCTCGGTCTTTCATTTTTTTGACTATGCCTATTATTTCAAGCAGGTCCAGGGAGAGTGATATGGATGCTGGAGAATATTTTGTTTGCTGTGTAAGCTCTTCTAGAGAAAGTGGCTGGTCGGCAACAAGCAGGGCTGATATTATTCTTCCATGAACTTCGCTGTAGCCAAGTGACGCTGCCACGGATGCAAAGGTAGAATGAATCTTTTCTTCTCCGTTCATGAGTGAACTACCCCCCAGCTATTGCAAGGAGCTTCCTGCTTCCCTGACCAAACTTGCTCATTGTTGAGTAGCGGCTCAGTCTCCACAGGCGTAGATTCGGGCAATTCCTGCCCTAATGCTCTTTTTAGTATATTTATTGCGGAATTGTAGTCCCTGTCCATTTCTAATCCACAACTGCAATTATGGATTCTGTTCGACAATTCTTTGTGGACTTTGATTCCACAATTTGAACAAATTTGCGTTGTTCCTCTTGGCTCAACCTTCACGACTGTGCAACCAGCCCTTTCAGCCTTGTAACACAGCATCTGGATGAACCTTGACCATGAAGCATCCGAAATTGATTTAGCGAGATGGTGATTCCTTACCATATTTTTTATCTGCAAGTCTTCTACTGCTATGAAGCCATAGTTGTTTATATATTGTCTTGAAAGTTTATGCAGAAAGTCGCCCCTTTGGTTTACAATTTTCTCGTGGATTCGTGCAACCTTGATTCGTTGCCTATTCCTATTTTGAGAGCCTTTGACTTTTGTTGACATTCTTTTTTGTTCCCTTCGCAGTTTTTCCAGAGATTTGTCGAGATGCTTCGGATTGTCAAAATGGTTTCCGTCACTATCGTAGGCATAATTGATTGTGCCTAAATCTATACCAACTTTGCTTGTGTTGTTCGTGTTTGGTATTTCTTCCTTGGTTTCTGCGATTATTGAAGCATACCACTTTCCAGAGGGATAATGTTTTATTGTAATCTGCTTTATTTTCCCTTCTATAGTTCTGTGCATAATGAAAGGAATTTCTCCTATTTTTGAAAGCCATAATTTGTCGTATCTTGTTTTATTTTGAATTATAGCGAAACCGCTTTGATTGTAGCTGAAAGTTTTGAACCAGTTTTTGCCTTTGAATCTCAACCTCCCAACTTTTCTGCCTTTTTTCTTTGTTTGCGATAGGCTTCTTAAATTGGAAAATAATCTGTAATTTTCATACTGTAAAACCTTTGAATGAACTTTCTGCAATTCGGGCTCTATTCTTTTCAAATCAACTATCATTTCTTGTAATTGTGCCTTGTCAATGACTTTCTGCTGGTTCAGTTCATCAAGTAAAAAATTATAAACATACCTGCATCTGTCAAGTGTCCACTGTAACTTTTGCTCTTGCTCCCTTGTCGGATAGAGCCTAAATTTATACGCCGTTTGCATTTTTCATCAACCTTTCAATTACATCAGCATAAGTTTCTCTCGGATGCTTTTTCATTTTATCAAGTTTTTTCTTTTGTACTTTTGTAACCTTTATAGCAACAGTAACCATAATATACTATGGTAACTACAACTATAAATATCTTTCCATTTGTAGCCTCTCATCTCCATCTTGTGAAAGGGGACTTCTTGGCGGAAAAGTTAAAATTTGGTTGGTATGCTTAAATTCATTAAACTTTAGTCAGAAAAAATTATATCAAAGTAGCATTTCCGGATTCCACAGAACCGACGCCTTCTATTTCACGAATTACTCCTTCGAAATCAATGCCAGCGCCTTTCTTGTCGTCAAAAACAAGAAGAACTTCAAGCATAACAAGACCAAAGCCTATTGGTTTTTCAACAATCTGCTGCGGCTCGACAGCGTCCTGAATTCTTTGTTTTAGCTGAGTGAGATTTACTTCTGTATTCTCGGGCATAATATTGAGAGTTAGTGCTACTTGACCCATAGAATCACGGTCCCTTAAAACCACATTCAGTGCAAATGTATATGGTGCTCTTTAATCTGCACT
>JBBSYB010000084.1:0-3110 GCA_038045465.1 Candidatus Aenigmatarchaeota archaeon
TGAAATAGAGACAAAGATAGCTGGAATATTTTCTGATAATAATAAAGGAGAAAGTTTCGAGTGATTGTTATGAAAATTTGCTATTGCGCCGGTGCTATAGGAATAGATGACAAAACCGCGGCATTCATAATATCCATTCCTGCTGATACATTTAGCAGGTATGATTTTGTCAGTGTATTTGAAGAATTATCTAATCGTGTTGCTTTGCACTATTCTCCGAGTGGAAAAGCGTATCTAACACATTTTGCATTTGGCAGGACAGAAAATGATGCAATGAGAAAACTTGATAATCTTGGATGGCGCGAATACGCTATGGAAAATGGTAAACATATGCCTAAAAATTTACCTGACCAAGCTTCAGAACAATTACCAAACAGACGTCCGAATTGTCCTGTCCAATCTGAATCATATTTTCATCCGATTTTTTTGGATAATCCGTTTTGGGAAAGACAGCCGAGACATTAGGTGATAATCATCTTCAAACAACAAAAAGTTGTTTGAGATGTCAATCAACAGAGTTGAATTGAACATGATGGAACTGAAAGAAAAATTATTCACTGATGAGATAAAGCGTTTGACGCCTGTGCTTAGCAGAGAGACTGCAGAAAGGCTTTCAAGGGCATATCTTATCGGCGACGAAACCACAAGAAAAAGAATAATTGAGATGCTGGATATAATGAAGGCTTCTGTATTCGCCGACCCTCAGCTGCGCGATGCTCCTTTGCTCGAACCGCCAACACTTTCAGGTAACATAGAGATAGGAGAACTTACCTACGGTCATAAACTAGCCGGCAAGCTTATGTGGGACAAAAACACTTTCATGACCCATGTCGGCATATTCGGTTCCAGCGGTTACGGAAAAACTAATCTTTCCTACTCACTGATAAAGCGCCTTTCTGATGAAGGCGTTCCTGTAATAATTTTTGACTTCTCAAAAAAGAACTATCGCGATCTTTGCCAGATTGATGTGAAAGATAAAATAAACATTTACACAGTAGGTAGCAATGTTGCGCCGCTCAAATTCAATCCACTAAAGCCACCACCTGGCATAAGCAAAACCCAGTGGGTAAAGGAATTTGCAGAAATATTTGATCACGCTTACTGGCTGCTCGGAGGCGGCCGTCATATAATTATGAAAGCTCTAAGCGATCTTTACGACCAGAACGACAAGCCTATTCTTGCCGATCTGAAAAAAAGCATAGAGGAATACTCTTCAGGCACTTCACGTGAAAAGAACTGGGTTTCAACATCAATGCGTCCACTTGATTCGCTTTGCATGAAGGAAACTGGAGATATATTCAACCTTGCCGACGGTGTAAGACCTTCATCCTTCTTCGAACCGGGAAAAATAACAATACTTGAAATGGATTCCCTATCGACGAATGACAGAATGTTCTTCATAGAAATCATGATGCAGTGGATACGTGACTGGCTGCTTACCTATGGTGAACGTGAACAACTAAATGGTGTAATAGTATTGGAAGAGGCACATCACGTACTCAACAGAGAAAAATCTAAAAAAATAGGCTCGGAGACGGTCATGGATCTTGTTTTCCGCGAGATGCGTGAACTTGGCCTTGGCATAATTTACCTTGACCAGCATCCTTCCATGGTTTCCTATCCTGCTCTCGGCAATACGTCAACTCACATATACATGAACCTGGGGCTCGATACGAGATACAGCTCTGATATTAATGATGCGATAAACATGCTGGGTCTTGATGATGACTATGGTGAATACCTCAGAAGAATGGAAACCGGAAGCGCATTCGTGCTTATGAGACATTCTGCTTGGACAAAACCTTTCACAGCAAGATTCCCACTTGTCAAAATAAGCAAGGGTATTGTAAAAGATTCTGATGTCGCCAATATAATGAAGCATAAGATAGATTTTGGCGAGACGCAGGAAAAACTTGACGAAACCCAGCTTAGCATAATCAGCGCTATTGGAAAAGGCAAGGGCGTGTTCACATCACAACTTTACGCTTCGCTAAAGATGTCTGGTGCAGCCTTCAAGGAAAAAATATCCACGATGCTTCGTTCCGGCTATGTTGATGTAAGAGAAGTCCGCATTGAAAAGACAAAGGCAAATTATTATTATCTTACGGAAAAAGGCGAGACAATCTTCTCGGAAAATTTTGAAAACAAAATACGCAGCTTCGGCTCTGAGGAAAATATACTGAAAATTTTTGACACTCTTGGATGGAAATATAATAAAATTGGAAATGATTTCCATATAGAGATGGAAGGGAAGACAATAAATCTTGTAATCCTTACGACCCTAAACAGGAAAGAAATCGAGAAATGTGTGAAGGGAGAAACATATTATGTATGCGCAACTCCGGAGATAAGAAACATACTCCTACAGAGTGCGGCAAAGCTGCTTGATTCAAAAATAACAAAAATATCTGTCGCAATGTTTGACAACTTTCCACAGGCCGGATTCATGGATTATGTTTTCTGAGATGATAAATATGTGCCAAGATTGCAGTTGGGACGGTACTATTTCAATTCACAGCAGACTTGGCGACAAAATAAAAAACGGAACACATTACAAGGGAAGGCCCATCATTCACAGGGATTCTCCCATAGACGGCGGCGTCTATCTTGGTGCGAACGCAAGAGAAGCGATAGTTGTCGATTCGTCAAAAGATCCTGATGTTCGTGAACTCTATAAAAATGTCAGAAGGAAATCAAGAAACATGTTTGGTTTTTTCAGGGGTAAATTTGTGCTGCCGGCTGTTTTTGATGCGGTTGCTGAAAGTATGCCAGATCAGGATGAGGATGCGGTCAATGAAGTTCTTAGAAAATATGATGTTGGAAAAGACACTAAAATATATCTGGGGGTATTTCTTCGTGAAGGAGCTGGCTTGTGCAGACATGACGCACTTGCCTGCGGTGTAGCCCTCGAACTTTTGAAAAAGAACGGTTACATAAATGGCAATGTAAGTGTTGACAGAAATGAGTTATATGGTAGGCATGCGTGGACAAGATACACTGATAAAAGTGGCATTCACGTAATCGATGTTGGATTGAATTATCTTGGTCCGCTACAGGGGCCGGATGCAAAATGGCATTATGCCCGTCCGGAAGACTTACGACTTAAATAA
>JBBSYB010000084.1:3210-7142 GCA_038045465.1 Candidatus Aenigmatarchaeota archaeon
TATCTGTTTTGCATTTTTAATTCTTTCTTTGCAAGTTATCTAATGAAGAAATTTTCTATTGTCCTGAAAATCTTGAAGAAAAACTCCCGTTCCTTTGCCACAACAACCCTGAGTGAAATAGCGGAAGAACGAGATCCTTTCAAGGTTCTTATTTCCTGTTTGCTCTCGCTTCGCACGAGAGATGAAACTACGGCACGTGTCAGTAAGAAACTCTACGAACTTGCTAACAATTCAAAAGACATGGCAAAATTAAATGAGAAGGTTATAGCAAGAGTAATAAAATCAGTAAATTATTACAAGACAAAAGCAAAAAGGATCAAGGCAATAAGCAAATTGCTTGTAGAAAAGTTTGATGGAAAAGTACCGGATGACTTGGACACCTTGCTCACGTTCAAAGGTGTCGGGCGTAAAACAGCAAACATTGTTATCGTTTATGGATTCAACAAACAGGGCATACCTGTGGATACACATGTTCACCGGGTCTCCAATAGATTAGGTTGGGTCGATACCAAGAGTCCGGAAAAAACCGAGGCAGCGCTGCGTTCGCTTCTTCCGAAACGTTATTGGATGGACATCAATGACCTGTTTGTCAAGTTCGGCCAGAATATATGCCGACCAATAAATCCAAAATGTTATAGTTGTCCGATAAAAAAATACTGCAAATATTACAAGAGTTTAAAAACTAGATCAATAAAAGTAAAATAAAAAGAAAAATAAGAAAAAATCTTATACGATTTTTATCATGCCGGAAGTGTAGCACAGCGGACATTTCATTGTCCGATAAGACCACTCAAAGTCGCAATCCTTGCACTTCCAGGTTTCGATATGGGTTTTGATGTACTTGCTTTTCTTTTTTCTCGCCACTTTCTCAGCCTCAAATCACGAAGAAATTACAATTGAATTAACTAATATATATGTTCAAGGTTATATATAAAGTTCTTGCAAATTTTAAGTTTTCTATAAGAATCCTACTTTTTTGATAAAAGTGGGCTTTAAATATTTTATCCCACATATAATAAAAAGGTGGGAATATGAGAGAAGTAAGCCGCATAGATTCAAAAAGACGCATAGTTCTTCCCAAGGATTTTATAGACGAACACGGCGAGGAGTTCATTATAATCAAAGTTAACGGCGAAATTATTCTGAAGCCATTGCCAAAAGACCCTATCGCAGTATTAAAGGAAGAGGGGAAGAAACTCAAAGGCGTAAGCTGGCAACAAATCAGGCGTGACTTCGAGGAAGAATTAAGGAAGAGGACATAAATGGTTTACGCAGATACAAGCTTTTTCATTGCGATCATGAACGAAACAGATGAACATCATTTAGATGCTATGAGAATCAGAAAACGTTTTCAAGACGACTTAGAAACATCACTGCTGACAATTGCCGAGCTGCTCAAGGGTTGCGAGAACCATGGCCTCAACCCGGAAAATATTATTAGCTCTATTTTTAGCATTTCCAAGGTCTCAGGTATAAGTTTTACAGAAGCCATGTTAGCGGCTCACCTGATGAATGAGAGAAAATTAAAAGCGATTGATGCACTTCATTGTGCCTTGGCGGGCGAACGAATAATAAGCGCTGACAAGGACTTTGACAAAACGTCCATTGAACGCGTATGGTCATGATTATGAGCAATATGCCTGCAGCGCTTGTCCGTGAAAAACTTTTGCGCTCAAGACATAGAAACATGTCACTGTTGGGTATACATTAATTAGTAGCGTCTGATATTTATAGATTTTTCCAAAATTGCACTGTTTTTCTTTAAAAAAAGCGCTTTTATACTTTTGAATCAAGTGGAAAACAATGAAAATAATTGTAGTGGCGGGCGGCGTCATATCAGGCGTCGGCAAGGGAATTGCAACGGCTTCTATCGGCAAGATTCTCCAGCAATATGGATTCACGGCAACGGCAGTCAAAATTGACCCTTACATAAACTGCGATGCAGGCACCTTAAGACCCACGGAACACGGCGAGGTCTGGGTCACGGACGATGGCGGCGAAATAGACCAGGACCTGGGAAATTACGAGCGTTTTCTTGATTTTGACATACCAAAAAGAAACAACATAACAACAGGTCAAATATACAAGGAACTCATAGACCGTGAACGCCGTGGCGACTTTCTTGGTCAGACTGTGGAAGTCATACCGGATGTACCGAATGAAATAAAAAGAAGGATAAAGGAAGCATCTAACGGTTATGATTTTGTACTGGTAGAAATCGGAGGCACCATGGGTGACTACCAGAACGTGCCCTATCTCTTTGCAACCAAAAGCCTTGAACTGGAACTAGGCAAGGAAAATGTAATCCATATTCTCGTTACCTATCTGCCGGTACCGGACAGCATAGGCGAGATGAAAACAAAGCCAACCCAGCAGGCTATCAACAGAATGAATGAGACAGGCATATTTCCGGATTTTGTCCTTTGCCGAGCCAACAAGCCGCTGGATGATGTCAGAAAAAAGAAGATACAGCAAAATGCCAACGTAGATGCAGACAATATAATATCCGCGCCTGATGTCAAAAATATTTATGAAGTTCCACTCAACCTGGAGAGAGAAGATCTGGGCAAAAAAATACTGAGCCGTATGGGTCTGGAACCGCGCCGTGTGCCTGACTGGTCATCATGGAAGGAGCTTATTCAAAAAATGGAAAACCCTGAGCGAAAGATAAATGTAGCCATGGTTGGAAAGTATGTTGACATAGGTGATTTTTGCTTAACAGATTCCTATATTTCTGTCAATAATGCGCTGATTCATGCCGGAGCTGCTTTATCGGCGAGCATTCACATCGACTGGATTGACTCAAAGATTATAGAAAAACAGGGACCTTCTGTACTAAGCAACTACAACGGTATAATAGTTCCAGGCGGCTTTGGATCGAGTGGTGTTGAGGGAAAAATAAAGGCAATACAATATGCAAGAGAGAAAAATATTCCGTTTCTAGGTCTGTGTTACGGGCTTCAACTAGCGGTAATAGAATATGCACAAAATGTCTGCGGCATGAAAGGCGCGCAGACCACAGAAGTTGATCCTAACACATCTTATCCTGTTATAGATATACTTCCAACACAACGGCAAATCCTTGCAGAAAGCAGATATGGTGCATCAATGCGTCTTGGTGCCTACGCGGCTATTTTAAAAGAAAACAGCCGTGTTCTTGAGCTTTACAGGAAAACAGGCCGGCTTCTCGCTGACCTGAAAAGGGTAGAACATCTCAAGATGACAGAGCCGTCACGACTGGGCGTCATAGGAAGCGAATACAACATAGTGCTTGAACGTCACCGCCATCGCTTCGAAGTCAATCCCGAATTTGTAAAAAAGATTCAGGACGACGGGCTTGTTTTTTCAGGCTTCCATCAACGCGAGGACGGCACAAAACTCATGGAGTACATAGAATTACCGCAGCATAAATTCTTCATAGGCACGCAGGCGCACCCGGAATTCAAGTCAAGGCTAGACGACCCATCGCCTGTATTTTATGGTTTTGTGGAAGCCTGCTTAAAGGGCTAGGAAAACGGCAAAAACGCAGCTTTAAATATTTGTCGTTTTCAAAGAAGAATCATCTTTAAGCAATACCAAACGAGGTGAAAAGCGGATGAAAATGAAATACGACGATGATGAAGACAGCGAAGAATGGGACGACGAAGAAGAAGACGAAGAAGGCGGAGACGGCGGCGGCGACGAGGAATAAATGTTTTATTTTTCCCTGTTTCACTAATTCTATTTTTTTATTACCTAAAGAAAAACTGAAAAACCTTTCCTGAGTTAACTATAAATATAAAATAATACAAGATTCTTGCTTATGAAAACAGAATCAAAGTGCCAGAGATGTGGCTTCAGCAAGCAATCTAATTATGGCAATGAAAAATGCCCAAAGTGCGGCGCATTTTTACGTTTTGTCCCAATGTTGATAAACGGCAAATACTTTCTAT
>JBBSYB010000085.1:0-5109 GCA_038045465.1 Candidatus Aenigmatarchaeota archaeon
TTTGCTTTCAATAGCGCCATTATGGCACCGCGACCCTGTGGAATACCTTCATGCTGCGCTCCATGACAATTTTGAAATAATAATTGTGGGAGTTGCCGCGCCGCCGCTGGATGCTAAATGGCTCGGACGCAAAATAGATCATCAGTGCATAGACGATCTTATTGCACTAAACAAGAAGCATGGTATAAGCACGGTGGGGGAAGGTGGGGAATTTGAGAGTCTGGTGCTTGATTGTCCGCTGTTTTTGAAGAAAATAGAAGTTGTCAAAGCTGAAACGAATTGGAATGAAAAAGAACGTTCAGGTACGTTTGATATCAAGGAAATAAAATTAGTTGACAAGTGATTATTATTTTCTTTTTAATCTAGTTCTTTTTGGTAGTCTTCTTTGGTCTTTTTCCTGCTCGGCAAATGGGCGAGGATCTATATAGATTGTCTGAACTAGTGATCTGGGTCTTGTCGTTGGTAGTCTGCCCTCGACTGCGAGCAGCTTTTCACCTTCCCAAATATATACATCAGCGACGTAAATCATGACCTGGGTTGCACTCTCCGGTACTTCGAATGTTTTCGTTATGTCTTCCTTTGCTACGAAAATTTCTGTGGGGTCATTCTTGATACTTGCAACATTTGAAGTTTCTTTTTGAATTGCTTCAACCCTATAAATAAAATTCATCCAGCAGCTAAATCTAGTAGCTCTGGCATGGTTCCAAAATTCTCCTAAAACATCGTTGCATTCAAATGTTTCATTATAGTGAACTGCATTTCTAGAAAATGGTGCATTTGTATAATATGTAATGTTACTTGTAAAAGGCGCACGTTTGTCAGGCAAAACTTCACAGTTAATTTCATATCTCGTTAATACAGGCATATCAAAACCTCGCGCTCTCCAAGGCGTTCTTGCAGTTGCACTCGCGAGCGGCAGTAATGTTGGGTATGCAGTCGAAGATTAAGCGGCGAAGCTTTTCGTTGTTCTCCTTGAACTTTTCGCCAACATTCTGGGCTGACACTGGCTTCATAGAAGCGTCCTTTAGTATTGCGTCATAGTCTGTAACCAAAGATATGTTCGCGTAGCACATTTCCATTTCTCTTGCTAGAATGACTTCCGGATATTGGGTCATGTTTATCACGTCGCCCAGTGTGCTGTAAAAATTTGATTCCTGTCGCGTTGCAAAGCGCGGGCCGTTTATCACTACAACAGTGCCCTTCTCGTGGACAACAAGATTAAGCGATTTTGCCATGCCAATTATCACCTTGCGAAGTTCAGGGCAGTAGGGATCAGCGGCACTTACATGCGTTACAGGCATTTCATTGAAGAAAGTGTCATCACGGCTGGAAAAATTAATGAACTGATCAGGCACCAGAAAATGGCCAGGCTCTATCTCACGTTTCAGAGAGCCTACGGCAGAAGGTGCTATTACGCGTGAGACGCCCAACTCTTTGAAAGCGTAAAGATTGGCACGATATGGTATCTTGTGTGGAGGAAGCTCATGCTGAAGGCCATGGCGCGCGATAAACGCGACTTCCTGGCGTCCTATTGTACCTACAGTAACGGGTGAAGAAGGCATGCCAAAAGGCGTTTCCCTTTGTATAACTTCTGCATTGTCGAGCAGCGAGTAAAAACCAGATCCGCCGAATATTCCTATCATAAAACTCCTTTTCTTTGGGAAAGAAAAGTAGCTTCCAGTCAAAAGAAAACACCACTTTTGTGCTACGCTTTCCATCCCATACTTGACAGAAATCTTTTAATTAACCACGTTGATATTATGGCCATGACACCGAGATTCAGGAAGTACGAAATAGATTACTCGTTGATATCAAGTGACGTAGCAACGCCAGAGTACAGGCATAAGCCAAATGTGCGCCAAGTGCCTGCCCACTACTTTGAGCCTGGCGTAGTTGCTTTCACAAAACCAGATGAGAAGGAAATAGCCATGCCTCCCATTGAAAAGATTCCCTATGAAAACGGTGTTCATGCATGGGAATTTGTGCTTAGACACGAGATGGATCATAGCGATATTCACCAGGCAGGAGGAATACAGAACGAGCGGGGAATAAACAATCATGTGGCCTATACGGTAGGACCCAAATATGGAATAGACAGGTTTCCTTTTCCAAGCTACTGACAGAAATCTTTAAATAATAGTTACTATATAGTAATTACAATACTGTGATTTTATGAACTACGCTAGCGAATGTATGAAATGGCTGAAGAACCCAGAAAACGTCGGAGACTTGTTAAGATATGGTGCGATAGGACTTGGTGCACTTTATGGCGGCAAAGAATGGCTAGAAACCCAAGATGCTATAGCAGCCACGCATGCACTTCAGCCCGCTGCAATCATGTTTACTGCAGGAGAAGCGCTACGTGCGTATGATGCGTTCAGAAAAAACGGACTCAACGCCCTTCAAGCTGTAGGACGTTCACTGTCAGTTGCATTTCCAGCACTGGCTGCATACTCGCTTGGCGATAATACATATAATCCTATAACAGACTTAGGAGGACCTATAGCTGGCTGGGGTCTGGCACAAGGGATAACGGCAATTGGTGACAAAAAACAAGAACAAAAGCTTGGAGAAGAAGTTGTTTCGCAAGGCAGAGAACAAGCATTAGAATTTATTGGTAAAAACGCGGATGATGAAACACTAAGAGAATACATAGGCAAATTAAGAACAAAAATGGAGTGATAATCATGAGAATAGCAAAGTATTTTATAGCGCCTGCATTGATGTTAGCCTTAGCTGGCTGCGGGAAGACTTATGGGAACGCTGATTGTGTCAAAAAGGTGGATGAAAGCACCACAATAGCTTTCTCTGATGTAAATCACAACGGAACTGTTGATGAAATACTTACTTACAACTGCCGTACTAGGCCAGGAACCTTTGGCATGGACCACGATTGCATTGTGGATGAGACTCATGTCCTCAATAACAACTATTCTGATAGTGCATGGTTTAGGAATGATGGCTCAGCCCGTTATGAAATAGGCAAAAGAACTCCTAAAGGAGAGGACTTGCAAAAACAGTTCGATACATGCAAAGCTGAACAGAAGTGATAAAACATGGATTATAATACAGATTTTGCGAAAGTAAGGCCAGTTGCCGAAGAAATAGACCACAATCAAAGGGCCTACTCAGCGTTAGCAGCGCCTGTTGCGTATCTGGCAATAGAAGGTGCAAGACAACTGGGTCTTGACTTAACACCGGTTGTAGATACTATAGGTTATACCGGTGCTGCAGTTGTATCATTGTCCGCAGGTTACACCTTTGCGAGATTGTCGCAGGACATGTATAGATGGTGCTTAGAAGATAATGTGGATTGTACAATGCGCACTGTCCTTGTAGAATTTCCCAGATAATTCTAATTAGAATGGCAACAGTGAAATTATTGCTGGCGTCAAATACAGTGAAAGGAATGTATAGACTACGAACGCTACCACGACTACTTTCAATTTCGTTTTCATGTCAGCTTCTTTTATCAACAGTTCGCCCAAGATTATCCAGACTATTAATGGCAAAATAAGACCTATGTAGGGAATAGCTATGTAGCCTGCTATCAGACTTCCTAAAATAGGCGCAAGGAAAAATGCAATCAAAGCCATGATAAGCAGCCGCTTCACGCCGGCGTTGTGAGCTATTACCTTGTCTGCTATCACAAGCGCCAGGAAAATTATCAATACATTCACGAGAGTTGCTATTATGCCACCTAATGTCATGGGCACAAAACTCAAAACATCTACCATGATTATAATTTGTCGTGCTGGTATTTAAAAAGTGTGGTGACTATTTTCTGAGTTCTTTGACAAGCTCGGCTACTTTTTTGCCGTCGGCCTTGCCCTTTGTTTTACCGAGTATGATACCTATGAGAGCTGAATCATTTTTTTCAGGGTTTTCCTTTATCGTTGATTGTACAAGTGCTTTCAGCTGTTCGTCGGGCAAACGGTAATAGTCGGACATGGCAGAATCAATGGAGATGCCGGCGCAGAGCGCCTCAAGTATCGGCATTATTGCGCTTTTAGGTATATCTCCTTCTGAAATGTTTCTTAACAGCGTGTCCAGGCTTTCCTTTGTTATCTTGGAAACATCAAAGCCGCGCCTAGCAAGGTCCTTGTAATTAGATAAGAAAATTGTGGCTGCCAAAACCGCATCATACTTCTTCAATTCGATGTACCAACCGTAATATTTGGACTTGACGATCTGCTCTGCCAACTGTTCTGGTATGTCAAGCTCCTTCTTTCGTTCATCAAGCGTCTTGGGCACTTCAATATTACGGAATCTTGCCGTGCTTATCGCAGGCACATCTGACTCTGGATAAAGACGGCCCGATCCAGGTAAAGGGCGTCCATATTTGCTGCCAACACCATCAGCCAGGCGTGTCTCATTTGGCACGCCGATGATGCAATAGTTTATACGATTCACCAGTGCATTTATGGCGCGGCTGGAGTTGTTGCCGACCACAATCAAAACAACATCCTCTTCTGCTGCACGCAACTCTTTTCTCAGCTCGACAAACTCGTTAGTTAGCTTGTATTTTTCCAAATCCTCGTCGCTATGAGTTATGCCAAAACCATAGGCGCCGGGATAAGCTGACAACTCTTTTCCAAAGGTGCGGTCACCGCACTGTTTTTTGAGCAAACCGGCAAACTTAGGAAGATTAATGGCGAAAACATGCTGACCGCCTTCAATTGCTTTGCGCACAAAATTGCACTGAGTTTTCTGGAAAGTTTTTGTGGCGTCTATAACAGAAGGTTTTATTTCGTGAAATCCTTTCTTGTGCAAAGCTTCCTTTATTTCTATGAGAGAGATCTGGCGGGCAACTTCATTTTCCACAAGCGCCGGAATATCTTCAAGCTGCTGGAAGCCTTTTATCTCAACGCGGCTTCCTTCCTTGATAGAAATGTTAACATCTTGTCTTATGCTCCCCAAGCCACGCACAACATCCAAGCTGCGCAAAAGCAAACCGATTTTCTCAGCAGCTTCCTTCGCTTGCTCAGGGCTGCTTATTGTCGAGTCTGTGGCAATTTCAACAAGTGGAATTCCTAGGCGGTCAAGGCGATATTCAATATTTTCTCCTCTGCTTACAGCTGGCGCTGAATCCTCCTCGATATTTATTGT
>JBBSYB010000085.1:5209-19440 GCA_038045465.1 Candidatus Aenigmatarchaeota archaeon
TTTTGTACCTGAATCAAGTTGTTGGTGCACCTCAAGCCCGACGGAAAGTCCAATTTTTTTATAATCCATAGTTGTCACCTAAATTTATTTACATCCACAATCCTTGCAAGTCAAGCAGAAACCACACTTGTCGCAGCAAAGATGTCTGCCTATTCTGTCATTCGGTTCTCCATAAGTTTCATGCATTGTTTTTAGTTTCTTCTTTTTTATTTTTCTTGCTTTCTTTTTTGTTTTCATCATTATTCTTAAGTATCCGTTTAATCTCCTTCATGAACTCCTCGGATATTTCGATCATGTAATCCGACGTATCTTTTGAATACGTGTCACGATAATCAGCATCTTCCCGTGCACTCATGGCAGCGTGAAAATCGCTGACCAACCTTACATTTATTTTCTTATTCTTCTCCAAATTCTCCAAAACAACCCCAATGGCAAAATGCCTTTTCTCCCTGTAACCGAGCTTGTCAAGAAGAGCCCTTGACGAATGAAAGATGGCATAATAAGATTGAATTATAGACCACTTGTAATCGCGATCCTCGGAAGAAGCTTCCGCGCGCTTAAGATCGTAACCAGCCGAAGCGAGTTCTTTGCCCTGGACTTTTTTATCAGGTTTTACTATCCTCAGAAAACCTTCCTTTATACACGTTTCAATATCCATAATTATCTCAGCCTTATCTTATCCTTTTCGACATTATTGAAAAATACCTTATCTTTGCGCGCTGCCATGCTCCATTCAAGCGGCGAATAAAAACTGACCTTTATCCTGTCATCAAGCACCTTCAGTTTTTTTATTATATCCCTGTCTTTGCTTATCACAAGCAAATCTATATCACTTTTCTCGTCATTCTCACCGCGCGCGAAGGAACCGTATAAAAAAATCTGGCTGTCTATATTTCCAAGTTTTGCGTTAATATAATCGATATTATGAAGTATTCTAAACTGCTTAACAGACGGATTCTCCCTGCTAAGCGTGTACAAGGTTGTTCTTCCAATTGATCGCGTTGTCAATAATTTTTGTCTTGCCAGTTCCTTTGTCCACTTGAGAACGCTTAGCTTTGCAAGCTTCGTCGCGGATTCTATATGCTTGAGCTGCATCTCGGAAGTTGGGTTCTTGACGAATAGCCTAAGTATCTTATTCGGAGATTTTTTGCTCATCATATCAAAAATATCCATATTGATCACTTAATTATATCTAAGTATAAATATTTATATCTTTATGTATATATAAATGAACCTAAAACAGAAACGCCTTCGGGTCGATTCTTTCTATCTGCTCGCCCATGATATTCTCCGCCATGAGGTTCTTTGCCACCTCGAGGTTTTTTGTCTGGCCCAGCACCCAGCCTAGCTTCACAAAAGCGGTTTCCGGCGTCATCTGCACCGGGATTACACCTGCCTCGTGTAGCTTCCTTTGTGGAGCGTAAACATTCAGATTGACTTTTCCATAAAGGCATTGCGATGTTATGGCAACTATTCCGTTCTTTGACATCCTTTTTATAACAGAAAGCAGAAGCGGATGACTCGCAGTATACTTGTCCGTAGCATTCATTGGCACATGACCCAGCCCTGTCGCCTCTATGACAACTCCCTTGTAACCGTTTTTTTCGTAGGATTCCAGTTCCCTGTGACTGAATCCCGGATATATTTTTATGAGTGCAACTTTTTTGTTAAACATAATTACCGGCTTAAATTCTCCGGAAGGTTTTTTGTATTCACTCATGAATTCGACAGTACCGCTCTTTGACACTTTTGCTATTGGCATTACATCAATGCTCCTGAAAGCGTCTCTTCTTGAGGTGTGCATCTTTCTTACATGCAAACCAGAATGCACATAGCAGTAATCATCGTCCATATTTGCGTGCATACAGACTGCCACGCCGGAGAAACCGCTTTTAACTATGAACTGAACTGCGCAGATAAGATTCATCGCAGCATCACTACTGCCCCTGTCAGAAGAGCGTTGCGAGCCTACAATCAGCACCGGCTTTGTTATGTTTTGTAACATGAAGGAAAGTGCTGCTGATGTGTAATGTATCGTGTCAGTACCGTGGGTAATAATTATTCCATCGTACCTCCCGTACTCCTGCGCAATCTTTTTTGCCAGCAACATCCAGTGATCGGACTGCATGTCGTCAGAAGCCATCTGAAATACAATCTCAGTGTGTATGTTGGCTATGTCCAAAAGTTCCGGTATGGAAGTCACCAGGTCTTCCGGTGCTATTGCTGGTTTCACTGCACCGGTTTCATAATCAATGCGGGACGCGATAGTTCCGCCGGTATGCAGAATAAGTATTGTTTTCTTGCTCTCGTCGTGCTCGTATTTCATCTTCTTAGGGATTACACGCTTCGGTTGCGCAAGCTTCTTTATTTTTATTCCTTCGGGCGCCAGGCCAACATTGTAGCCATTGTCCATCTTAACAACAAGAACATTCGGGTCGCCGGTGTTAGGCATCAAGACTCCCTCGGATATCTTGCCATCCTTTTCCACAGACAGCCGGTTGCCTACTTCTATTTTTTCCTTGGCAAGAAGTTTTTTGACAGCTAGAGAATAGTCCATGATATCACTCTTTATTCCAACGTTCATCGTGTTTATTATCCCAATCTTTTTCCAGAGGCGTTTTATGTTTCTTTTTTCCATTTGCTTTAGTTTTGGTTTCCTCGAGAGGATCAAAAACTTCTACCCAATCTATTTTCTTGAATGCCCCATCGCTTGTCATGATTTTATTTGTGCCCGTACGCTTGAGCGTAGCAAGTAATGTGGCATCACGCCCGCCTATTCCTGTGTGCGAATAATCACACAAAATATCTATTGAATGCTTCATAAGCGTAAAATCCACATCCAAGACGGTCATAGGAAACGACAATAATACATCAATTTTTTCTTTGCCTATACGGGGTCCTAGATTTTTTACAAGAAAATGCGATACCTCCATCAGTACAACACTATTTGAAAGTATCTGCTGATTTGTCAAAGCTTCCTCTATGGCTTGTGACACTTTGTTGTTCTCTTTTGAAGAATCGTTGAAATAAAAACACCACATATTGGAGTCTATAAGCATTCATATCACATATTCCAGATTTTTTTCACATCATTCGGGTGTATTTTGGATTTCTTGACGCAACCCCGAAGTTCCGAGGAAAATTGCTTCATATCTATCGCAGGTCTTATGGTTATGCAGTTCTCCCCCTTTTCGACGATTACATGCTGACCGGGCCTGAGATTTAGCTCTTCGCGTATATCTTTCGGTATCAGAACCCGCCCACGCTCTTCTACGATACTTTTTCCCATAGTAATTCCCATACCATATTTGTACCCATTAATATATAAAGATATCTAGGCTCTGGAAATACCCCACAGCAATTTTGCGTAATTCTTGAAAGATTCGGCAACTTCACGGTTAACTATAACTATGGAAAACGATTTTCCATAGTTCATTCCGATGGTAACGGTGTCTGCATATACTTCAATCCATGCATGGGTAACTATACCACGCGGCATGTAGCGCACTTCGCTCAGATGATACTTTTTGCTCATAGCGCCGAGTTCTCGTGCATAGTCATTGTAAATATAATGACATCTTACGCCTTTCTTTATTCTTCTTTTGTGAAAATCCTTGAAGTATCCAAGGAGCCGGTCGTAGGGTGTTTTTGCTATGCCTACTATCCACATTTCGTCTCCTTTCTTCATTATCTTAAGGCTACGTTCTCTGGCAGTCTGTATTCCGCGCATACCATCATAAACCTGAGCCGTTTCTGCTGTAAGTATGGAGTTTTTCTTTGATCCAAGAAGTGGAATTATTTTCAAAAGTTCATTTTTCTCTTCTTTCATCCTGATTTCTTTTTCCTCGAAAAAATCTATTATTCTCTCCGGGTCGGCGGCGCGGAAATGTTTTGTCTTTCCCTTCACTATATGACTTACAAGACCCTTCATGGCAAGACGATTAAGTATATTGTAGACCTTTGATACCGAAACTCCTGAATTGTCTACTATTGGACCAGTAGTTGTCTCGCCCAGGCCCAGCAACGCAGTATATACTTTTATCTCGCCGTCAGTAAGCCCTATGTCCTTCAATACATCCAGCTTCATGTTTTCCATTTACCTTGATGTAACTTAAAGTTTCCCTCCCTAGGGGAAGAGACATTTTATATTCACTAGAAAGTAATTACATTTGTGGTAAATATGGCAGACTTTATACGTGAGGAGTGGCAGAAAAGGTCCCGGCGTAATGGTGTAGTTGCTGTAATGAGCGCTCGTCACACACATAAAGAAAATGAAATTGCATCAGAAAAAATGAAACGAGATATTATGAATTTTCTTGAGCGTAATTACGGACCTCTTGATAATAAACGAATACTGGAACTAGGGTGTGGCATAGGACGATTCACAAGAGAATTAGCATTAAAATCCAGGGGAGTTGTGGCAGTTGATATGACTCCTGGAATGATAGAAAAGGCGAAAGCTTACACTTCAGATATCAAAAATATAACATACATAACAAGCAAAATATCAGAATTAGATGTGGATAGTCTAGGACAATTTGACCTGGTTTTCGAGGCAATAACATTGCTCCACATACTTGATGAAGCTGAATACAAGAGATCCTTGGGTGTCATGAAGTCCTCGGCGCCTTACATATTCATTTGTGAGCACATGGCAGATAATGCACCAGTCAGCCAATATTCAAGATTGCGTGCCTTCGAGGAATATGAAAATGATTTTCATCCATTCAAGCTTGCATCTTATGACAAAAATCATTACTGTGTTACTGACTGGTTTCCACTAATGTTGTTCAAAAGATCACACTAAACTCTAATGTAGTCCAGACTGAGTGGAAGTGCCAAAAAAGGAAGTTTTGAGAAATCAGGTAACTTTGCTCTTCTCAGCACTGCTAAATATTCTATGGTCCACTCATTCGATAAATAGGGCACATTTATTTCTTTGACCTCTTTCAAAAATTCTCTGTATGCGGCTCCGGGCTCTTCAACAAGCATAAAAGAAATATAACAGATAATTATTTTACAACAGACGTGTTCGGCCCGGCATCAAGCTCGCGGATTTCGTCCCTGCTCATGACCAAAGTTCCGTTGTTAAAACCCTTTATCGTCTCGAAATTATCTGGTTCAGGAATCCTGTGCTTTGCTGCCCACATTATGAATTCGTCTTTTGACATGCTGAAGAGCTGCTTGATTTCTCCTAGTGTGGTCACTAATTGTTTGGTTCTGATGTCATAGTGTCCTGGAAGAACAAGCATATCATCTGGAAGCTGGAAAAGCTTTTGCAGGGTATCAAAAAATATCGTGGCGCTGTCTCTTATAGGCTGGTCAATATCAGGCTGTCCTACGCCATCAACGAAAATCGTATCGCCTGTAAACAGAATATTTTCAAAAGAATAAACTATGCTTTCTGGAGTATGGCCAGGCGATGCTATAGCTCTAAGCATTGACGTGCCGAATTTTATTATGTCACCTTCTTTGATTATTTCATGTTGGCCGCCAACCTCGGCAGGAGCAAAGTATCTTGCATCAAGTATGCGGCCGCTTATGTGATCGGTGTGTAGGTGTGTGTCGATGACGGCAACAATTTTTGCACCCTTTGCTGCTTCCTCATAAACATCTACATCAGCTGTCGGGTCAATAACAACCGCCTCTTTGCCGCTTACCAGCAGATAACTAAGACAGCCTTTTCCCACGCGGCGTATCTGAATCACGCCTTCTTGAATTTCTGAGAAATCATAAACACTATTCCATTCAACCATGCCGCCCTCCAGCGATCGGACATTATATCCATGCTCTGCAAGTATTCGGCGTGCTGTCTCGCTGCGAAAACCATGAGCACAAACAGTTACGATCTCATGCTCCTTTGGCAATTCAATCCTGAAATCCCGGTGCATCAGGTTTGATACTGGCAGGTTTATGCTGCCCTCTATGTGCCAGTCCATGTATTCATGCGGCTCGCGCACGTCCAATATAACCAGTTGCTCACCTGAGTCTATTTTCTGCTTAAGCTCCCTGGTAGTTATGGTTTTCATAGTAGAATGATAAACAGAAAGAATTAAAATTAGATTTACATAGCATACAAGACCCAGAAAAACGCATTACAAAGCCTTATTTATTGCCGGCTGGAATTATATTTATGCCACGTGTAAAAACTTACCATGTATCCCGTCTTGTGTTTTTGTTGCGCTACATAATTCTCGCAGCACTGATAATATTCGGAGTTGCTATGTACATGCTAAATTATTCCTATGCCATATATGTGTCGTCCATTGGCATTGGCATACTTGGATTCATAATACTCGAGTTCAGGATAAGATCAAACAGGATAATAATGGAAAGTGATGGCATAACCCTGGAATCCGGTACGTTCTCCAGAAATAAGATAAGGGTAAACTACGGCAACATTTCTGATATACGCATAAACCAGACCATGTTTCAACGCATGTTTGGCTACGGCGACATAGAAATAGGTATCCCAGGCTCTTTTTTGCAGCAAAACTTTGCAGGCAGAGGTGACATAAGGATAGAGACAAAAGGCCTCTATCCAGGTATAGTCCTTAAGAAGTTCCAGAAAGTGGACACAATAGAAAATATTATTTCATCAAATATACGCAGCAGAAAAATGCAAAAAACCTAGTATACCTTTACTCATAGGCATCACGTTTGCGCTTGCGTTTCGCTGAATATACATCAACTGATCCGTAGGCAGGCCCGGTCTGGCCTTTTGATGAATAGCCACCTTTTCCACCGGAATAGGCTGCGTTGCCGCCACCTTCATAAACATCCTTGACGTTTTCGCCTGTATTTTTTGCGTGTTTAGCCTTTTCTGCTGTTGATTTCGTAACCAAACCCAGACGAATAGATAATTCCTGATCTATCTTTCCATGCATTTTTCCGAGCTGTTCTGCCAATTTTTTCATGCCCTCATCGGTTATCTGACTAGGGTCGGTTGCTATGGTATCTACCCCTACTGCTCCTGTAAGATCTGCGCCGCCAAAAAGATTTGTGTCAAAGAAAAGTGACCAGCTAACATCAGCACCACGCATGTTTGTCTTCTCAAATTGCGCCTCATTGAAGCGCGACCAAACTGCACGGACTTTCTCAAAATTAGCATGCTTCAAATTCGCGCGAACAAAACCAGTCCATTCCAAAATTGCACCGGACAAATCAGCGCCTTCAAGATTTGTGCTGTGAAAGCCGCAATAGCTTAGGTTCGCTTTCTTGAATATAATTCCGTGCAGGTCAAAATTATCAAAAGAGTCGTTGTTGCATACAACGCCTGAAAAATCGCGGCGGCCTTCTTTGTATAATTTCAATATTTCACTCGCTCTCAGATACTCTTTTTTCTTTGGATTTAACATGAGAATATATTTGTATGTTGAATAATAAATCCTCAACTTTGACAGTATAAGTATCTTTGGTTGTGTTCACGTCACAAAATTCAGTTGAAATGACAGTTGACTACGGCTTTTGATTGGAATAAAATGTGTTTTCTATGAATTTTGATATTTCGTCTACGCGAATGGTATATAAACCGTCAAAGTTCAGTTAATAAATACAAATTCTAATCTAGCATTTTTACAGCTTCTTCGGGCTTCAGGATTTGGACGTCCTTTACAGCAGAAAATTCCTTGTCGTAAGTAATCAATGAAGCTTCTGTATTTACGCATGTAGCCAGTATGATTGCATCGGCAAACGACATCGCATATTTGGATTTGAATATGCCGCCTTTCTTTGCCAGTTCCTTGTCCAGATTTATTACTGCTACGCCTATTTCTTCGAGCAGGGAACATATCTCCACGGCTTTTTTTGGCTCTCTTTTCCTGTAAAAAAATGCATAAATCTCTGAAATGGTAATTGAAGAAATGAATATTTGCAGCTTTTTGCTTTTTGTCAGTTCAAATATTCTTTCTATTGATTCCAAAGATTTGTCTTTTTCTGCATTTACGAACGCAATTATAATACCTGTGTCCAAGAGAAAGTTCATTCATCCCACTCTTTTCTTAATGAACGCACTATTTTTGTGGATTCGCCGTTGATTTTTGCCGAACCCCTTAGCGCTTTTATAGGATCTTTAGGAACAGGAAATACAACAATCGTGCCGTCCACTTCTTCTATCTTTACGCGCTGACCTTTCTTTATTTTTAGCCGTTCTCTTATATCCTGAGGTATCACAATCTGCCCTTTCGAAGATACTGTAATATTCATCTTACTTCACCTACAGATAGTTGAACTTTTATCTATTTAAATCTTACTAGTATATCTCTGTCTTGATTTCCTTTATCCTTTCTTTATCCTTAATTCCATATTTTTTGGGTCAAATTCAACAAGAACCTTTGAGCCCGCCGCAAAAAATGTGTCCAGTTTTTTTGGAATTGTAACCACGCTGGATTTCCCTAAACGTATTATTTTTTGTTCCTTGTGTATTCTAGGCAGTATGCTTTTCTGAGCCCTTATAGCCTCGTTCACGTCTATCAGCTCTTTCCCGCATTTGCTGCAAACACTAACCTTTGTCCTTATTCCCATGATATTTTTGTATTCTTCCTTCATATCTCCACTGCAGTTGCATTTCATATTACCACCTCATGCTTGTTACGCCAACTGTCACAAGTTCATTATAGTCAGGATAGCTGTAAAATATGATATAAGCGGTCTTTCCGCTGATTTTCATTACAACCCTGAACTTGTTTTTGCCTTCCTTGTAAATTTCGCCATTTTCCCATATTATTTTTATTTTCTGAAAATCTATCCTTGATACTTCTCGTTCGTAAAAATGCCTTGTAAACTTCAACGGCTTTTTCCTGATTTCTTTAGATTCTTCAGCCGATATCTTCATATACATACCTTTTGTTAATACAGAATATATTAGTTTTTTGTATATATAAAAATATGCTTAGTATATTTCTGTCTCAATCTCCTTGACTTCCTTAAATCCACGGTCGCCGGTAACGAACTTGGTGCATTTAGCTGCTAGGGCTGTTGCCAAATGGATGCAGTCAAAGTAAGTGAACTTCTTCTGCGTCTTCATGCGGCGGTAACGTGCACGCAGCAGGCCCGCGTCCTTTGCTATCTCAGCGGTAACGGGAATTATCTCCATGTTCGGCAGCGACTGGATGTAGAAAAGAATCTCCTCTGTTTTTTCGCGGCTTTTGCGGCGGCGAAGGTGAAAACCCAGCTCTGTCAATTGCACAGCAGAAATAACACCGCCAACCTTTTTTGCCTCTTCTATATACTGGATGGCCTTTCCTGATATATCCTCACCGGATAAAATGTCCATGAAGACAAAAGTATCAAGATATATTTTTCCCATGGAGTATCACCAAACGTGTGGGCGGCTCGAACTTCACGCTAACATTTCTTTTCGCCTTATTTACTCGCCCTTTATTTCCCTTCGGATATTTTTCAGCGCAAGATCTTTTCCTGAAGCCATCAGTGCTTTTGCAGGATCGGCAGGTTTTTTCATGATCATCAATTTTTCATCAAGTTTTGATATTATAACAGTATCACCTTCTTTCATGCCAACGGCGTCACGAAGATATTTTGGTATCACTAATTGTCCTTTAGATGAGATCTTTACTTCTTCCATAATATGACATCCTTTTCTGACTTACTTATACTATATCTTACTTTTCTATATAAAGTTTTACTAAGTATATTAAAGTGGGTTTGTTTTATATTTCTGTCTTACTTCTACTACTCTTTCTATAGGAAATTACTAGTAGAACCAGTAGCGAATTCTCTTTTCTGGTATAACTAAATGCTTATACCGTGGTTAAAACACCGAAGTATACAAGAGAGGGACAAAAAATGAGCCTGCAAAAAGGTGTTAACTATGAATGCAACAACAATCGGTCTAAATACAGCAGCAGGCACACCTATCTGTTTTACTAGTTCTCTTGTGAAGAACCAATGGTCAATGAACCAGCAGTATCTTGAGATGATGAATACACCAACGGTTCTTACATCCCGCATTCCATCGCTAGCCATACGAACCAGTGGAATGCAAGATTTTGACGGAGGTTACAGGTGATTGTTATGGCATATGAAACAGTAAGATCTGGCTATGGCGACAGGCTTTTGAGCTGGCTAGACGGCGAAGGGTGGGGCGACAACAACGATCTGAAGAGCGTATTCAAATCGGATGCTTCAGATGAAACAAAACACTTATTCGCTTTGGCGTTCTACAACCAGTCAACGAAGAGCGGCGGACATGCTCAAGACGATTCAGAAAAAATGACATATCTCGTTCCACACGAAATGCAGGATGGTAGTTTCTATTATCTGGACAAGATGACAGGAAAAGTCGAGGTAATGGTAGAAAGACTTCCAAATGGTTTGTTCACTTTCAGAGGCAAGAACAAATACATAACCAGGCTGGGAGGTCGTGGAGAACTGAGCGGACTACGTGACAGCATGGTAGACGGCAGGTATTTCAACAAGAACTAGCTTTCTTCATAGACGTCGGTGGTGCCGACGTCATGTTCTTTTTCTTATTATTTTTTATTTTCCCTTTTTATATATGTTACCTTTAAGTAGTAAAAATCTTTATATACCACCTTGGCCATATATAGAGCAGGTGTTAAAAATGGCAACGTTCCCAAGAAATGGTTCAGTTGAAGGTCAGACTGCGCTACCTTCTAAGAAGGAAATTTTCGACGGTAAGGGTCCGGGTGCTATAGAGATACCAATGCATGAAACTATTTACAAAGGTGTTGAATGGTTAGGAAAATATTTTGGCTGGGTCACTTCTTATCAGCATAAGGAAAGGAAGCCCAAGTCTCCTCCTAAACCTCCTGAAAAAGCAGGTGGTTATTCCAGAGGAGACTTTGGAATAGGTTCTCGTGAACTATCAGACGAAATAGTTTATAGAAGCTTTTTGAACGACGCTCGTAGACACACTTCCATTGTAGAACTTCCTGAATATGAAATGGTAAGAAGGTTTGGTGACCCGGACGGTTACGAGACAGGGAATGTTATTTACATAAATAGAGATAGAAGTGCGAGAGAAAAGACAAAAATAGGACTTCATGAAGATGTTGTTCAAAAGGCCAGGAAGAAAACAGGACGTCCTCATCAAGATTTTGACTACGCTATGAGACCGCTAGAACCCGTAGGATTTGAGCGTTATCAGAGAGGCGACACAGACGTAGTTGAATCAGTTACAGAAGCTCTCATAAGAGAACTTGCAGCATAGGTCGCTTTTCCGCATTATCTTTTTATTCAGCTAAACATAATAGTTAGCCATGGCTTACGACATCGGCACATCACTATTTGTTGAACTTCTGGGCATGACGCAGTACCCAGGCTCGCCGTTTACAGGCAACATATTCAGGGACCTCATAATGTTTTTCATCGTGCCAACTATTTTCATTATAATGGTGCTCTACATAATGTCAGGCCGCATCATACCTAACAGAAACTTCAGAATAATGCTGGGCGTTGGCGCCTACCTGTTCATAATAGCCGGCGGCTACTATTCCTTCTTCGCGCTTCTGGCCGGACCTTATTTCATATTCCTGATATTCATACTTGGCGTGCTGGGCTATCTGGGCAGCCACTTCAGACCGCACGGCGGCGAGGGCGGTGGTCCCTATTCACGAGGAGAACATTCCGGAGGCGGATATTCAGGAACAAGCGGGGGGGAAAATAGAAAATTGAAGCATTTAATCGGCATACCTGCTATTAATCCAAGAGAAGTAAGATACCTCAAGAATGAATTGCATAAAATAGATCAGCGGATTAGAGCACAAGAAAATTTAGTGGAAAAAGCTGAAAAACATCCAGGAGTCGGGGATATAGGAAGAATGGCTGAAATATTAGATAAATTGAATAATCAACGTGAAGAAATACTAGATAAACTTCATGGACGTTAATTACGGTAATTTTTATGGCAATAAGTTTAATTGATCCGGGCGTGCTGCCGTTCGTATCTACATTCCTGTTCGTATTCGCGCTCATATTCGGCCTTCTCTCTTACAGCAAGATAGGCGAGTTTAACAAAAAAGTCAATGCCCTGCTTGCTTTGGCCATAGCCGGATTTTCTGTTATGTACGAGCCGCTCGTCCTTGGCATGCAGCAATATATGCCCATAGCTGCTGCGGTGCTCATAGTTGTTTTCTTTTTTGCGCTACTCAAAAAAATATTCGGGAAAAAAGAAGGCCAATCAGCAGGCGACACGGTTCCGCTTATCATAACCCTTGCGGTACTCTTGCTGCTAATGGTTGCCTTTGGCCAGAACCTCACTTCATTCTTGCCGGCCGGTATGGACCCTCAGAGCTTGTTGTGGGGGGTTGGAATTATAATAGCTGTTTTGTTTTTCTGGCTCATTTACAAGACAAAAGAAACAGCGTCGTAATTTCCCTGTGCTGTGCTTTCCTTCGGAAAGCATCGACAAAAACGTATATAAACACCTGACAGTAAATAATAAAAGAGTTGAAAAAAATGGTTTTTAGTCTTAACCCTGCATCGATATTGGGACCAGAGTTCTATGGGTTCCTCTTACCATGGATTTTCACATTTGCTATTGTTTACGGATTACTGATAAAACTAAGTCTCTTCGGCGACAAGGTTAACACCAAAGTCTCGATAGCGCTTGCTTTTGTTATTGCCTTTTTTGTAACGGGCGCAGCAGGGCCACAACTCGCAGCATTCTTCATAAACCTGTTCGGCGGCGCTTCTGTATACATAGCCGGTATCATTGTAATCTTGCTATTCATGGCACTGCTCGGCTATGACTACAAGAACAAGATGATATACGTAGTAGCTGTTATTATTATAGGAATATTCCTCTTCTTGGGCTCGACCGGCTCGTTTGTCGGCTATGCTGTTGTTAGCGCTGACGTTGCTGTGCTGGCCTTCTGGGTAGTAATCATAATATTAGCGGTTTACATGGTTACGCACGAAGAGAAAGAGAAAGCTCCTGCAGGTAAATAAAGCAATTTCTCAGTAACATATTTTTACGGCTCATGCGTACATATTTTTATATTCGCTGACGCAAATAATAGAAGTGATATAAATGGATCCGTTCTCGCTGCTTGTGGCAAATCTTAACGCGCTAGGCTTCTTCGGATTCCTTCTTCCCTGGATATTTGTTTTTGTTGTTGTCTATGGCCTGCTGACAAAGGCGAAGTTCTTTGAAAATCCAAAGATAATCGGCGTGCTTTCTCTTGTGCTGGCTTTTTTCGTTATCGGCTTTGGCGGACCATGGCTTGCAAACTTCTTTGTTAATCTGTTCGGCTACGCAGCGGTCATAATAGCAGGAATACTAGTCATAATTCTTTTCGTAACAATGTCCGGAGGCAATGTAACAAAGCTATTTGACAACAAGGCTGTTGCTATCCTCCTGGCAGCCGTAGGGCTGGTTATATTTTTCGTAGCAGTTGGCGGCTCGGCTGTGGTAGTAAGTGATGCTGTTATAGGGATAGTTTTCGTAATAATATTAATGGCGGTCGCCGTGTATTTCATTACTGGCAGCGCCAAGTAAGAGCAAGAGTAAATAACGCGGCATTTAACCCTGTTTTTACTCTGGTTACAAATATAAACGGGGGAAACCAATAGTTTATAAGAAAAGTGGGGTTGATAAGATGCTATTTCATAAGAAACCAAAGGACAGCAGGGAAGTGCCTTTAGAAGACGTGCAGAAGATGACAAAAAAAGGCATGAGTGACAAGGACATAATAAGACAGCTTAAATCAAAGGGCTATTCCTACGAGGCCATAGAAGGTGCCATGTTACGGGCAGTCAAGGAAGGTGTGGACGACGAGAAGCCGCGGGCTATGGAAAGAATGGAAACAGAATCGCCTGCAGTGGACAATGTGTTTGACATGCCAAGAGAATTTGCACCTGATTTTATGCAACAGTCCCAGCTACCAGATGAAGAAGTGGAAGCGCCGGAAATGATGTTAGAGGAGCTTATAGAAGGCATTGTGGATGACAAATGGCGCAAGTTTGATGATCGCCTTAATAAGATAGATGATAATTTTGACCGCATAAGAGCTGAGATAAAACAATTTGAAATAAGGATTGACCAGAATAAAAAAGACTCGCCTGCACGTGAGATAGAGGCGAGGATGGCTGACATCTCAGAACAGCTGGAAGACATGGAAGCCCGTGTCGGCGGTCTTGAAAAGGCGTTCAAGCAATTTCTCCCTTCGCTTACAAGAAACATAGAAGCGCTTTCTCACATGATTCACGAGATGAAGGATAAGCAGTCCATGCACGAAGAAGAAATATAA
>JBBSYB010000085.1:19540-26503 GCA_038045465.1 Candidatus Aenigmatarchaeota archaeon
GTCGTCCTTAACTCTTCCTCTAATTGGTCTTTTGTCACGTATTCCTGTCTTATGGGACTTATCAGATCTAACATCCGCTCTATCTCTTTCAAATCCTGCTTGCGCGCGAACTTGTTTACCTGCTTGTTTATCTTATCTATGCTGCCGGTGAGCTTTGCAATCTCGTCCCCTAGACCTTTCATTGAGAGATCCAGCTCGGCAAACTTTGTGTTGGCCTTCTTGTTTTTTTCAAGCGTAGTGCTTTCAAAAGTATTAATCCTGTTTTCTATGGCGTCAAGGCGCTGCTCAAGGGAGCGAAGGCGGCGCGTGTCCTCATTGCTGCGGCGCACAAGCTCCTGCATGATAACATTATAATTTGTCGGGTCTGGCATTTTCTCGCCTCTCACAGACGCTATCGCGTCTTTCTTTACTAATGCTTTATTCTATAATGTAGCGGCGGCTATTTTAAGATTTGGAGTGCCTGCGCCTGTCAGCAGGCTTGACTTTCACGTTCCCTAATGTTTATATAATTCAGGCAAAATAATTATCATGCCGCGGTACACGCTGTTTGCGCTCGCTATTCTCGTGTTTTCTTCTGGCTGTATTTCTCTTGAAAGTTCTGAATGTGTTTGGGACACCACACAAGCGCGCGGGTTGATTAATAACATCACGAAATATGTTGAAACGCCGCCTTATACACCCGTCAATTTTACTACCCGCGTACTTCATGAAAAATTCTACAGCAGCTCTCTGCATGACGAAAAAAACTATGCAGTCGTCTTGCCGCCTGATTATTTCTCTAGCATCTCACATTATCCTGTTGTATATCTGCTGAATGGGATGTGCGGCAACGAGACCTCCTGGCTGGACAAGGGCGACCTGCTGAAAAACTACGATGAACTCCTAGCAACCGGCAGCATACATGAAATGATTATTGCAATGCCCGACGGTGACAATAGCGCTTACGAGAACGGCTGCAGTGGTGCTCTCTATAAGTCGTGCGGCAATTACGAGGATTATATAGTGAAAGATTTCGTTGCGGAAATAGACGCTAAATTCAGGACACTGCCTGACAGGAGCCACCGCGCCATAGGCGGGTTGTCCAACGGTGCTGAGGGCGCGATGAGGCTGGCGCTGCTCCACTCGGATGTTTTTTCGTCTGTAGCTAGCCATAGCGGAAATTATAATGGTTTGCTTAGCGGACTGAGCAATGCAACACTTGACAAAATCAGAAGCGCAGGAATACACATATATTTTGATACAGGCACGCACATAATCGATTCGGTGCTCGGCTTTGTGGAAAGCAACAACAAGCTTGACAGTATACTTACAGGAAAGAACATACAGCACGAATTCCACGCGATAAATAATCTGAGCATAGCTGAGATGCACGACTGGTCATTCTGGAAAACCCAGATACGTGTTGCATTGCAGAAGCAATCAGCCGCGATTAGCTAACAGTACTCGAACCAATTACATGTAGAACTAGAAAGCTGGCTATAGTTAAAGCATAAAGATTTCTCATAGTGTCAATAATCCAATGGGACGTTTATTGGCAGGATTTCCGTTTATACAGCTTTCATTGTGCCAAAAATAAATCTCATTGTCGAGCCTATGAACTTGGCGCATTCTGCACGGGAAACCCTAATTCTCCCGTAGTTTTTCCTGTAATAAATGGTCTTCTTTAGATGGTTGACAAAAAATTTATTGTCAGAAAAAACCGCATTGAATGTTTTTGTGTCCTTTACATAGCCTTTCAGGTGCTTTTGCAAGAAAAGCAAGTCAAATTCCTCCTGGTAAAGAGATGCTTTTACCGCGTGTTTCAATGAGAGTTTTGTGTTGAACGGGAAAATTAGCACGCTTGCGAATAAAATTAAGCCCTGCTCCATTATGACTTTGATTCTATCAGAAAAATCAAGCTTTACGTTTATGAGTTTCAGAAGATTTTTTCCGTAAATTACCTTCCCAGTATCCTTGACGCTTATCAGGAACTCGTTCAGTGAACCTAAAAAAGTCCCCAAAAACCATATTCGGGGGCTTGATATTTTATTCCTGAAAAAGTCATAGTCTTCCATTGAAATTACATAAAACGGGACTCCAAAAAATGTCAGTGCTTCCAGCTTTGTAATCATGGTGAGTATTTCGTTTTTGTATTTTTCCCTGTCGGTGCACGTTTCTTCCAGCCTGAGGTCGTATCTTTTATTTAGCTTGTTCAAAACTCTTGATATAAACTTTGTTACGGTTCGCTTTGATTTTGAACTTTTTACGACAACAATAAAATCTATATCACTTTCGCCTTTTATGAATTCCCCGCGTGCTGCAGAGCCTAACAGAACTATAGTAACTATTTCTTTCTTGTATTTACTTGCATTAACTTCCTTTTTGAGGTCTCTGGAAAAGTTCCGAATCTCAGTCTGCATAGTGTATACTTTTTGGCGTCCCCATAAAAAGATGATTTTCTAATTTTTCTGTATTTTTGAACACTAAAACCACGCTGTTGAATGGTAACGACTGGGCTACACTGATTTTTGCTTGTCTCCTTATGAACCGCTACCTGGCGTATACCAATTAATATCTTCCCGCTCAATATCTATTCATGGTCTATGAGTACGAGTATGATGAGCAAACGCAGAAGATGCGCGTCAACTGCCTTGGCGGCATCTACGGCGACTCTATCGAGGATTATAGCGCGTGCATGGCGACCACCATTGACAAGCTCATGGAACTGAAAAAAGTGGTCCGGATCGTATTTGCCGGCATACGTGAATATGAATACGATTTCTCGGAATCTAAGATGCTGCTGGAAATTGCATTGGCTATAGAGCAGATAATGAAGGGGCGTCTCATCTCTATAAAGAGCACGGTCGTCACCGGCTGCGAAGACGATGCACCAGATCGCTACAAATTCCTCCAGCGCCTTCTCAACGACCTCCGCTTCGATCCCATAGAAGCCTACAAAAATCTCATGAGGGAAATAAGAAAAAGCAGGATACGAGCCGAGAGGGAAACGGGTATCAAGAAAACCTGCTACAATCATTACATGTCCAATGCACTTCTTCCCATTGCAGCTATACTCGATAACTGCCGTCTCATCCAGCTCGCAAAGCCACAACTTACGGAGCACAAAGACAGGTCACTATACCGGAAAATATTTCATCCTACCATAAGGCCTAATTTCATTTACACACGTTACATATCCTTGCCACCCGCCAACTCAGAGCTAGTGGAGAGGTACAAGGTCGGTGACACGGAAATAGAAATATACAGCATACCAGGCAAAGTAAGAAAATTGTATCAGATAGTACCTCCTGAATTCCGTCTGAATGAGTTTGAATACACCATGCTTGACACGGCGCGCCGCTACCTGGGAAGACACGAACCAAGAGAAAGCGACCTGGAGCAGCCGGAGAGAATACGGGAGAATCTTTTCCGTATAGGCCTTGATATGCTGCGGGATCTTGCAGCTGATCATGACATAAACGAGCACCGCCTAGAAGAATTGGCAAGTATACTTACAAGATATACAGCAGGTCTGGGAATCCTCGACCTCATTCTTCAGGACGAAAACATTCAGGACGTAGAAATAAATTCACCTATAGGTTCCTCTCCTATATACATATTCCATGGAATTTATCAGGAATGCGAGACCAATATAGTTCCCAGCATGGAAGATGCTGAATCATGGGCAACACGTTTCAGATTAAGAAGCGGCCGCCCATTGGATGAAGCTAATCCTGTTCTGGACACGGAAATAGAGGTGCCGGGCGGACGTGCTAGAGTTGCAGCAATAACAAGAACGCTTTCTCCGGATGGGCTTGGCTTTGCATTTCGTCGTCACAGGGACAAGCCTTGGACGCTTCCGCTTTTCATAAACAATAAAATGATTGATTCATTTTCTGCAGGACTGCTTTGGTTTTTGATAGATGGATCAAGAACGCTGCTGATAGCCGGAACGAGATCGAGCGGGAAATGCCTGAGCGGAGACACTCTCATCGCATTAGAAGATGGTAGTTACGCACCTATTAGAGATTTGAAAAATAATCAAAAAAGAGTATTAGCACTCAACAAAGACGGTAAGATAGTACCAGCGAAAAAAACTTATTTCTATAAGAGGTATGTAAATAAAATCCTGAAACTAAAATTAAGCAGTGGTCAAGAAATAAAGCTTACTCCTGAACATCCACTACTTACACAGGAAGGTTGGAAAGCTGCAGATTGCTTACCTATTGGTTCGTGTATAGCAGCTGCCAATGTAAACATTTCCAAAACAGTTGGTCAACTTTCGCTGAACAGCACGGTTTTCTTGGATAAAATAAATTCCGTTGAAACTCTGGAAGGTAATTTTGATGTTTATGACATATCAGTCCCTGAATATCACAACTTTATAGCAAATAGGATTATAGTCCATAATAGTTCTTTGCTCGGAGCGTGCATGGTACAGATCATGCCCAAGCTAAGAATTATCACGCTGGAGGACACTATCGAGCTCCCGAGTGCACAGCTACGGGATTTGGGCTATAACATCCAAAGCATGAAATCACGTTCTGTCATAACAAACGTCGATACAGAGCTGCCAGCGGAGGAAGCTTTGCGAACTGCACTTCGTCTGGGAGATTCTTGTCTTATAATCGGTGAAGTCCGCTCTTCTATTCCTGGCTGGGAAGAGGTTTTTGTCGTTGAAAACGGAGAAACCAAAAGAGTTCCTATAGAGAAATTAGAAAACAAAAATATACAAAACTATAAAGTGCCTACTCTCGGCTTTGACCTTAAGGTAGGATTAAAGCCTCTTGCAGGATTTGTAAAGCATCCTAAACGAAAAAATTTAATCGAGATAACGACAAGAACAGGAAGACGCGTCACAGTAACGCCCGACCACTCGCTTTTTCATGCAAAAGACTTTAAAATCGCCCCTATAGAATGTAAAGACCTCAGAAAAGGCGACTCCATTGTAATACCTGCTTCTATTCCTGTGGGCTTCAATGACATAGACAACATAGATGTCATTAAAATGCTGCCTGAATTCAGGCTTGAGAATTTTGAGCCTGACACAAGGAAAGCCATTGAAAAACTCGGGTGGAAAAAAGCCACAGAAATTGCCGCGATTACAAGCGGAGACATTTATAATTATTTCCGAACAGCCCCTAACCAACAAATCAACCTGCCAATAAGTTCTTTTGAAAATTTGGTCCGGGAAGCTGAGATAGAATCTGATTTAACGCAGCTTAATGTGGTACGTGGCACCGGCAACTCTATTCCGGCATCGATTCCAGTGAACGAGGATTTTTGCAGGTTTCTTGGGTACTATGTTAGCGAAGGCTACTACAGCTTACAGGAAGGTAGCGGTGGACATGTGGTACTAACCAATTCAAATCAAGGCATGCTTGATGACATGATTAATCTGTCGCATAACCTGTTCGATATCCGTCCTACAATCAGAAAAGTTTACGGAGCTGGAGAAAGCACGCAAGTTAAATTAGGCAGCTGTGCTTTAGCGACCTTAATAAGCCGTCTGGAATGCGGGCGCACGTGCACGGAAAAAAGAATACCATCACTGATTTTTGGCCTAGGCAAGCCGAAAATAGCGGCTTTTTTGCGCGGGCTTTTCAGCGGAGATGGGGGCTTTACTGCATCCATAAGATCTGGCAATTCTATAAGATACGCATCGACTTCGAAGAAACTGGTAGAGGATGTCGCGTATTTATTGCTGGCTTTTGGAATTGTTTCAACAATCCGATATCGGAAGCCGAAAAACGAGAGATCGAACGTCATATGGACAGCAGAATTCAAGGACAGGGAAATGGTGGAAAAATTCATGACCGAAATAGGCTTTGCACGTAATGTGCCGCCTATGATAATTAAGGCGTGGCCCCATACAACAGCGAATACTGTCAAATTCAATAAAGAGTATCTAAGAAAGCATTTAACAAAATATCCAAGAAGATACAGGCATCTTTTCAGGTTTGAAAGGTGCAGCAAAAACTATCTTAAAAAAGTCGTAAACGACCCGCAATGCGAAGCTTCTGAACACCTAAAGACATTCGCAAACGGAGAATTTTTCCTAGATGAGATAAAGGATATCATAGAAATCGAACTGGAAAAACCGGTGCCTGTCTATGACTTAAGCGTGGATCCATCACAGAATTTCATAGGTGGATTTGGAGGAATACTTCTTCACAACACGGAAGCTTTAGCATTATACGAGGCCATGAGAATAGGTGCGCTTGCAAACTTGGTTGCTGGAACAATTCATGGCGACTCTGCCTATGGTGTGTTTGACCGTGTCGTCAATGACCTGGGCGTTCCGCCGACGAGCTTCAAGGCCACAGACATAATTCTTATTGCAAACATGCTCAAGTCGCCGGATGGCCTGAAATCTTTCCGTCGATGTGTTGAGATGACGGAAGTGCGCAAACACTGGAAAATTGATCCAATGGATGAAGGAGGGTTTGTCAATCTTTTAGAATACTCTGCAAGGGATGATGTTCTAAAACCTTCGAAAACTCTTTTGATGGGCGAGTCACAAGTGCTCAATGATATTGCGCTGCGTGTTCGTGAGTGGAAAGGCAACTGGGATTCGGTGTGGAATAATATCAAGCTACGGGCAAAAATTTTCCAGACTCTTGTTGATTATTCAAATGTCAACAAAAGGCCCGATCTGCTTGAAGCTAATAATATTATTAATTCCAACTCGCATTTTCACATAATAAGCAATGATATAAAAGAAGAGTCAGGCACCATGGACTCGGCACTCATCTATGAACGCTGGCTCCAATGGCTGAAGAAGAACTACTAAGCTCCTTTTTCAAAAAAAGTAGCTTGCAGTCAAAAGAACTTATTATAAAAGGTGACTCATTGACATTCGTAAAAAGTAGCTAGCAGTTAATTTTTATGTTCGAATGCATACTTGCGAAACTCTTCCCTGCTTCTATATCCCATCTTTTTCATTCTATGATCTATTGTACCATCAGTAACACCAAGCGATTT
>JBBSYB010000085.1:26513-28193 GCA_038045465.1 Candidatus Aenigmatarchaeota archaeon
TCATCGTCAGTTATGCGAGACCTTCTTCCGTGGTGTTTTGTTTCTGGAACGGGTTCTGCTGGCGCCATAGTTTTGTCTCCAATTTCCATGCTGCTGCCAATCATTTGCTCCAGGCTATCGTATCCTAAATCCCTAGATATTTCTTCCAAAGGCACCCTTTCCATTAATCTTCTTGAAGCTACAACTAGATTTCCGCCAGACAACTCGAACATTTCTCTCATATATTCCAAGGCAAGTCTTCTTTTAGATTCAGTGTAACCCAAATCAGTTACTTGTGCAACAGTCGCGCCCTTCCCACGCATAACATGTCTTTTCTGCTCTTCCAATATTCTTCGCATGACTTTGGAATCTACTATTCCCTGCGGACTTTCTACGCAAGCGCGCTCAAGTATATTCTGAAGCTCCCTGACATTGCCCGGATAATCATATTCCATTAGCAACCTTAAACTATCAGAACCCAGAGACTTTTCAACTCCATTCTTTTCACTCCAGCGTTGTAGAAAACTATTTGCTATGGGGTCTATATCATCCCTGTGGTTACGCAATGAAGGTATTTCTATTACAGCCACGGAAAGCCTGTACATTTCTATTACAGCCACGGAAAGCCTGTACAAAAGGTCGTTCCTAATATTTGCTGCATTATAAATATCATAATTATTCGTGGCCGATATAATTCTCACGTTTGCCCGGTGGTCATTTATGCCGCCAATCCTTCTAAAGACGCCTTCATCCAAAACTCTCAACAGCTTTATCTGAGTTTCCTGTGGCATATTTCCTATTTCGTCGAGGAACAGCGTTCCTTGGTCAGCAAGCTCAAAATAACCGGCTTTTCTACCTTTTGCATCTGTGAAAGCTCCCCGTTCGTAGCCAAAAAGTTCGGATTCAACAAGTTCGCGTGGCAAAGCGCCTGTGTTCAAAGCTTCAAACCTGTAGTCTTTTCTCCTGGATCTGGCATGAATTTGTCTGGCAACAATCTCTTTTCCGGTTCCGGTTTCTCCTAGAATAAGAACATAAGTATCTAACGGCGCATACAAATCTATTTTTCTCTGCACTTCAGCCATGGCTTGAGAAACAGCTACCATGTCACTATAACTACCGTTCATTTCGATCAAAAGTAACTATAATGACTAAGTTTAAAAGTGTCATATTAAAAAACTACTGTAATGTTAAAAAATCACTCTGCAATTACTGAACATATTTAGTCTATAAGCTATTTTTAAACCGGGATACAAGTATATACATGGCCATGAAGAAAAGGCGGGAGGAGGAGATTAAAAATCTTGTCTCGCGTGAGTACAAGCTTTATCAGGAGGAAGAACGGTTTGCGAGCCTTCCTCAAACGTTATACGAAAAAGCATCCAGGTCTGCTGTAAGAATTCTTAACATACAGCCGGACAAAAAAAGCCGTGACAAGATACAGAAGACCATAGACTTTGCGCATCTAAAAACAACTCCTGGCGGCATAATATCACTGACAATACTTTTTCTACTGGTCACAATAATTCCTACATTAATATTGATGGTTCTTTCACTTCTCAAACTACCTGGCCTGCCGCTAGGCTATGGAGCAGTGGTCCTTTTCCTTTCTTTGTTCTTCACATTTTACATTCATACTTACCCGGCGCGCCTCAAGCGGCGCTACGTGTCAGAAGCAGGTTCAGAAATAGTTACGCTTGTTCT
>JBBSYB010000086.1:0-4220 GCA_038045465.1 Candidatus Aenigmatarchaeota archaeon
TTTTAGCCTTATTTTACAGCAACAAAACTATTCAAGAAATAGAATTAACTGACAGATCTTCTTGTTTAAGCGCGTCCGTATAACGCGTATAGGATAATGAGTATTATTATTACTACGATTATCCATACCCATTTAGATAGGCCTTTTATTTTCATAAATAATTATTGAGTTTCATGACTTATATAGTTTTTACCGGCGCTGATATAGAATGCCTTATACGAGGAATATCACCTGTCTTTAGAAAAAGGCTTCACAAACTCTTCAGCTTTGCATCGCATCTCGGATTCGGGCCTCATTCGCAACAATTAGATTTTTATCCTCTGGCCTGGTCAGTTTCATAAGAGCTTCCTCATATGTTACCCATTTAGGTGTGTATAATGAGTTTCCTTTGGGATTTTCACGTGTCCTAAACAGGAATGTTTCCCATGTGCGCGGATACTCGCCTCCCCACGATATTGTCCCAAGTTTTCCTAGCTGCTCAATATCTTTCACGTTTATTTCAGCAGCTATAGCGCGCCGAGCTGCAGTTTCATCGTCTTCATGAAGTTCTGGCAGGCCCAACGGCAAATAGTATTGGTCACCGCTGCCGAGCCGTCCAATGTACATCTTCCCGTCTTTCACCACTACGCCGCCTACGCCGAACCTACGTTTTATGTCGCTTAGCGATCTAATTGCTGATTGTTTCCGCCAGGGATCGTCAAAAGGATAATTGAAAACAAGAGCATTGTCACTGACACAATCTACGTTTGTGTCAAACGATCCGACTCTTCCGGGCCAGAACGACATGGCCTTGAGAATCTCAAATGTTTGATGGGCAAGTTCCCTTTTATTCAGCGGCCTGTTCGTGCCTTCTGCCTGTTCAACAGCCATCATTTTTGCATAATCGGAACAGGGAGTCGGATTTATCCCCATGAATGTCAAAAATACCGGCTTTATGACTCCTAAAACCTCTGCTGTATCACTGACATGCTGGTCGTAGTATTTCACGCCGCCCAGTCCTGGCATAATCATTACAGATGTTTTTACCTTTCCAAAATCAAGATTATGTGCCGCTTTCAGAATATCATCCTTTGTGCAACCTTTTCGCACATATCTAAGAACATCTGTTGAGCCTGATTCTACGCCCCAAAAAATCAAAAACTCGTTTGGCACAGCCCATCTCATATCTGAGAGCGCTTGCCCTTCCTTATTGTTTATGCTTCTTGTACTGCCATATATGGCTGTCCGCTTCGGGTAGCTTCCTGTATAATAACATTGAGTCATTGCAGTATACCGAATAGCTTCTATCAATTTTGCGGTCGGCACGGACAACGCATTGCCGTTGCCTATGAAAACTCTTCTGAGCGATTTTGCCAGAGAAGTATCATGGCCGATTCTTTTCCATACGTCGTCAACATGGCATTTGTACTCGTCTAGCGGTTTTTCGCGATATGGAACACCTTCGTAGCCATGACAATACGTGCAACGACCCCAGTCACAGCCAGTTGTTAGTTCAAATCTAAGCACATGGGAGCGCCTTTCGGACGGCGGAGAAAACATATCTTTTGAACTGTAAAGAGAACTATCACTATACAATTGATCTAAATTATGAACTCCAGTGCTCATCGCTGAATAGACGTAATAAAAGGGGCGTATTTAAAAACCACCCGTTTGGCTTAACACCCGCGAGGGTTAACAGTAGGTTAAACCATATATAAAGCTATCATCGACCACTCGACAACTTAACGTATATTCTCCGGCATAGAAAACAGTATTAAAGGCGTTAGAAAAAGAATACTTGATAACACGTCTGGACAACGCGTTTCACATACCTGCAAATTGATTTGGACAATCAATTTGGATGTACTTATTTTGGATGAATTTGGACAACTTTACTAATTGGACTATTTCTTTAAACAAAATATGGTCAGAGCGTTTAAAGGCAATTTCGCTTGCCTGATATATGCTTTGTAGAATATACGAGGGGAGCAAAAATGACAGATTTAACAAATGTGACAGATTCATTCAGCAATGTTGCAGATTTTGAGACACATAAGGCAAGAATTTTAGTTGTAGGCGCTGGTGGAGGCGGCTGTAATACGATAAACGCCCTTGCAAAGAAGGGCCTAAAGGGCGCAAACACCGTCGCAATTAATACAGATGCAAAACATCTGGCTGTTACTCAGGCAGACAAGCGCATTCTCATAGGAAAGTCTCTTACGCGCGGGCTCGGAGCCGGCGGCTATCCGGAAGTAGGTAAAAACGCGGCGCTGGAAAGCAAGAACGAAATAAGAGAGATGCTGCGGGAATCAGATCTTGTTTTTGTTACGTGCGGACTCGGAGGCGGAACAGGAACCGGAGCTGCGCCTGTCGTAGCTTCTCTAGCTAGAGAGCTTGGCGCCATTGTAATTTCCGTTGTAACGTTACCTTTCAAGCTGGAAGGCGCGAGAATTATAAAGGCTGAAGCAGGTCTGGTAACACTGAGACAGAGCTGCGACACAGTAATAGCCATTGAAAACGAAAGATTGCTCAAACTGGCTGGAAACAAGCCACTAAGAGAGGCCTTTGCATTAGCAGATGATTTGATAGCTACCATGATAAAGGGCATTACCGAGACCATATCAGAACCGTCTCTTGTGAACCTGGACTACGCTGATGTACGCACAGTCATGCGCGCCGGTGGTGTCGCTGCGATAGGCGTGGGCACATCAGAATCGCCTACAAGGGCACGCGATGCTGTTACAGCCGCGCTGAACAATCCACTCATAGACGTTGACTATCAAGGCGCGAGCGGCGCGCTTATTCAGGTGATAGGCGGCAACGACATGAAGATGGAGGAAATAAATGCCATAGGCGAAATTGTTCAGAGCCAACTGGATCCCAGTGCACAGGTCATGTGGGGGGCACGTATCCTGCCAGAGTTCAACGGCAAGATACAAGTCATAACCATTGTCACAGGCGTAAAGTCGCCCTACATAATGGGACGACAGAACGAATCGTCTGACAAACTGGCTGAAGACGAACTGGGCATTTCGGTGATAGGCTCGAAAAGATCAGGCCTACCTAAGACGGAGAAAAAGCCGGGCTTTGGCAAGAAGTTTTGAGATGAGCTTGAGATAAAGCACATTCTTGGGATGTTGTGCGAATCTCATAAAAGAGGAAAATGGCGAACAGAAATTTTCGCCTAATCCTGACCACACCCCAAAGATAGGCAGCTGCTTGCGTGTCGCTTTCTGCGTTATGAGGCAGCTGCCGACTCTTTCTTTTAAACTTCTTTAGAAAAGAAGTTTAATCAAGAAATAATATCCTTTTTCTTGAGAAGAAAAAGCGTTAGCGGAAAAAGAACATATTATTTATTTAGAGAAAGAAAAGTAGCTACCAGTCAAAAGGAAAATATTATTATAACTTTGGCTCACTGACGTTTGCTTAACCCTATCACTTTATCCTTACACCGAAACGGCAAGTTGTTCCTGGCGAGCCTACATTGTCAGCTTGCTGTACCTGAATTCCTAGATGAGGATTAACCATGTAACCTGCAGTGAATTCATGGGTAAGCGAATTAGGTTCTCTGCGGTTTCTGTTGTACTGGGTCCAGTCTTCTACATAGATGTCACGCCAGACATCTTCGATGTAGGTCTGGAATGCGGTTTGATGCATATTGCCATCAGTATCATAGCAAATTGGCAGTACTCTCACGTTGCTGGAAACTTTATGCTTTCCAAAAAACTGTCTTCTCCCGTGGTTATTGTTATTTTTGGAAACAGTGTTGTTCATATACTTTGGGACAGGCAGACTTTCGCATTTCTGATAGAATCCAACGAGATAAAAGACTCCTATATGAAATATTTTTATTATTTCTGGAAGAATCCGTGGTAAATTATTCACCCAGTTCTGCTACAGCCTTTGCAGTAAATCTAAATTTACCATAGTGGGTTCCTGTTCCTTTCTCTACTAATTGATGTTGGGTCAAAAATCTTAAGGTTCCTGACTCGCGACTCTCTCTTTGTATTTCACTGGCGTCAAAGTATAATTCAGTTATAACTCCACCGTTACCTCTCTTTTTTAAATATTCGAATAATCTTCCAGCACCACGATAGCCTACTACGTCAGCATCGTGTTCAGTTCTTCTTGCTTGTTTTGAAGCAGATTCTTCTTTCGCAGGGCCTGTGCTATTATCAGTTTTATCTGATTTTAGTAAAAATGTTCCACCATCATTATGAAATGCATCTTTGTAGCTATTT
>JBBSYB010000087.1:0-5830 GCA_038045465.1 Candidatus Aenigmatarchaeota archaeon
ACCAGTCAGTCAAAGGGTTATCTCTAAAACCTGAATGCTGATTTATGTCCAAATTTTTATAATCTGTGTGATTTTGTAGGCTTCTCTGCTTTCTGCCAGTTGCTTGCTTCTTTTCATGTTATACGCTGCTACCCATATTGTGAAGAATTTATTTGCTTGCTCATAAGAACAGAATTTTGGAATGAAATTCGTGAAGTTCCATAAAGTCTCTATCGTATTGTTGTTCTTCTTGTCTACGAATCCTTTGTATCTGTAATGCACAACACTATGGTCAAAGGCTTCCCAGATTGCTCTTGGAAAACTGTTTTCTCCATCTGTTACCATTTCTTCAAGCTCGTAGCCAACAGGGAACCTGTTCTTCGCGTTGCGAAGAACTTCTTTGGCATTCTCGAACTCCTTGCTCATGGACAAATGCCATCCTACAATCAGTCTTGTGTAAGGACATAAAACACCCCAGAAATACGCTTTCTCGCCATTTATGGACAGTTCTGTATGATCCATATGCAGGCGTTTTGATATGCCGTACAATGGCATATGATTGATGACGTCGAACATTTCTGCATATTTCTCTATCCACACAAATATCAGGCTTGAGCATCGTTTTATTCCGTATATTTTTTCAATCTCTTCCATCACAATTTCTGCTGACACAGAGCTTTTTATCTTCAATCGCACAGCCGTAGAAACAGCCTCCTTCGGAGTCTGCATCCATAGAAAATTGTCTTCTATGAATTGCTTCTTGCAAGATTTGCACTTATATTTCTGAAAAATTCCTCTTTTATTCTTTCGAATACCATACTTCTTTATCCTGAATGTTTCGCATTTAGGACAGGTGGTCATAATATCGCCTCGCAGTGGTTTATGACCACACCTTATGTTTACCATGAATTTCAGAGAAGAATAAGCTTAGCATTCAACTTTTAAGGGTTACCTGAAACAAGTCTTTATTATCTTAAAAAAGACAATAATTTTATGTCAAAAGGCATAACGCCTGTAATTGCTATAATTTTGCTGCTGCTTATTACTATATCCATGGTAGGATTTGGGTTTGTATTTTTTCAGAGGACAGCACAAACAGCTACACAAGCAGGCGACCAGCAGCTTACGCAACAAATAAATCAGATAGGGTCGCAGCCGAGAATAGAATCCGCCGCAGGCAATAAAGTTGTTATCAGAAACATGGGCTCTGCACAACTTACAACTTCTAACATTATCTTCTTCGCAGACAACACAATAAAACAGTTTTCAGGTCCTGCCAGCCTCGCGCCGGGCTCAGTAGGGGAATACACGCTCCAAGACTTCGTGGCAGAGGGCACCGCGATCCTCAAGGTTTCCAGCGTGGGATTTGCTGATACTATAACAGGTAATCCGAAGTCATGCAGAAACATCAAGACAAATGGAAAATCAACAGGCGATGGAGTATACACAATTTATCCTTATGGTACATCGATGGGTGTCTATTGCGACATGACAACAGACGGCGGCGGCTGGACGCTCGTGTTGCTCAATAGTCCCTATGCGACTCCTCCAAAGCCCACGTGGGACCAGGTCGTGAACAGCAACAATATACAAGGTACCATGACGAACGGTATTGCAAATGGTTTTGACCAGTTCCTCGGCGTGAAATACTGGAATGTACTTGGTAGTACAATGCGGGTTGAAGTCGGCTCAAATCCAACAACGATCAATCATAGGGCGACCTATACCTTTTCTCTTGACACTGCAAATAACTACGCGCTTAACATGTTGAATGAGGCCATCCAGATAAACACAGGAGGCACGGCTTCTTCCGGAATGTATAGCTATCATGCTGCAAATAATTATCAACTTACAACCTACGATGCTGACCATGATGTGAATAGCGGCAACTGCGCAACTTACTACGGCAACACTGCGTGGTGGTACGGCTCCTGCTGGTCTGGCAGCTTCTGGGGCGGGGGAGATTCAGGCGGATATACAAATAATCCGTATTGGACCGGCTCAGCATCAGAATATTTCTCCTGGGGAGCAATCTGGATAAGGTAACGCCTTACGCGTTCGTTTAGTTCAACTTTATATGTTTAATTACCAACTATTTCTTTATGAAAATATCAGAACTTAAGGACGGCGCCGGAAAGGTCAACATTGAGGCAAAGATTGTCGAGAAAGAAGCGGCCCGCGAAATAAATACAAAGTTCGGAAGAACCAAGGTTTGCAATACGGTTCTCGAAGACGACAGTGGCACGATAGTTCTTGTTCTCTGGGGAGACGATACAGAAAAGGTAAACCAGGGAGACACCGTGAAGATAGAGAACGGCTATGTAAAGGAATGGAACGGCACACTTCAACTCAATGTAGGCAAATACGGCAAGATAAGCGTTGTGTAATAGTAAAGAGCACAGATTCTGGGAAATTTTACTATAATTATCGCACTAGCTGTGGCTATTGATTAGGATTTTAACCCTAATAAAACATGTGCTTATTAAATGTCACGAACAAAAGAAAATAGTATGAGAACAGAATTTTATGTAATTGGCGCTATTTTGATTGTTGGACTGGTTGTTTTGGCAGCTTTACCAAAATCTACTCCTGTACCTACAAGCCAGACAGATTCACTGAAAAAGTTTGCTTCTTATGACGAATTGAAGAGTTTCATACAAACAAACAGCGAGACGCAGTCATATGATGGTTATGCAATGGGCGGCGCGATGAGGGAAACTGCGCTCATGACAACGGCAGCTCCTATGGCAGACAAAAGCAGTGCGGCATCGGCCAATGATTATTCCACTACTAATATTCAGGTTGCTGGCGTTGACGAGGCTGATATTGTCAAGAATGACGGCAAGTACATTTATGCTGTTTCCGGCAACGCTGTGATTATTGTTGATGCCTATCCTGCTGAAAACGCCAAGATAATTTCCCAGATAAACCTGAGCAGTGTCAGCAACATTTTCATAAATGGCGACAGACTGATTGTGTTCGGCAATGAGTACAAAGATTATGCTTATCCAATGGCTGCTGAAAAGATAGCGGCAACTTCTATAGCAGCTGACATTATGATGCCACGACCGTATTATAATACACAGTCTTCTTTCATCCGAATTTATGATGTTTCAGACAGGGCAAATCCTGTGCTTGTTAGGAACGTAACAGCGAGCGGCTCCTATTTTGACTCAAGAATGATAGGCGACTACGTCTATGCTATGACCAATGAATATGTTTATAATGGCGATGTCATACCTCTTCCATATGTTATGGAAAACGGAATTGCGCTGAGAGAGTTCCCTGACATATATTACTTTCCTATTCCAGACAGTTCCTACAATTATGTGAACATTGTTGCTGTGAATGTCCAGACAGATGAGACGGCGACAAAGACGTTCATGATGCCTTCGTCGCAGATCACCTATGTTTCACAAAACAATATTTACCTTACTTACCAGAAATGGTCGAGCTATGCGGATTTCTACGACAGGATCATAGACGAGGTTTTAATTCCGACCTTGCCCCAGTTCAAGCAAAAGATAGATGAAATACGAAACTATAACATAAGCGCCGCTTCAAAGTTCAGCGAGATCCAGGCGCCGCTTCAAAATTATGTGGCAGGGCTTACACAAGATCAAAGAAATATCCTTGAAAAATCCGCGCAGGAAAAAATGACTGTTATACAGCAGGATATTGAAAGGGAGCGACAAAAAACATATATCAGCAAAATCGCTGTCAGCGGCAGCCAGATTGATTACAAAGGGCAGGGCTATGTTGCCGGCAATTTGCTGAACCAGTTTTCCATGGACGAGCATAACGGTTACTTCCGCGTTGCCACGACTGTTGGCGAAGTCTGGAACGGGAACTCGAATAATAATGTTTATGTGCTTGATTCAGAGTTGAAGCAGACTGGCAAGCTTGAGGATTTGGCGCCGGGTGAAAAGATATATTCTGCCAGATTCATGGGCGACCGACTTTACTTGGTGACTTTCAAGAAAGTGGACCCGTTGTTTGTAATAGATTTGAGCAACCCGATTGATCCAAAGGTTCTTGGCAAATTAAAGATACCAGGCTACTCGGACTATTTGCATCCTTACGATGAGACTCATATAATAGGAATCGGAAAAGAAGCCGTTGAGGCAAGCGAAGAGGAAGCTGGCCAAAGGAACCTCAACTTTGCCTGGTACCAGGGTATCAAGCTTTCGCTGTTTGACGTGAGTGACGTTGAAAATCCAAAAGAAATATCCAAATTCAACATAGGAGACCGCGGGACAGATTCAGAAGCACTCTACGAACATAAGGCATTCCTGTTCGACAAGAACAAGGGAATCGTTGTGATACCTATTTCACTGCGAGAGATAAACAAGGAAACCAATCCTAATCCGGGGCCTACAACGTATGGAGACCAGACCTTTGAAGGAGCCTATGTGCTCTCACTAGACCTGGCCAATGGCTTCAAGCTAAAGGGAAGAATAACTCATCTGAACAATACGGAAATAGCCAAGATGGGCGATTACTGGTACGCTTCAGGAAGCCAGATAAGAAGAAGCCTTTACATAGGCGACACGCTTTACACGCTTTCGAACAAGATGATAAAGGCGAACTCCCTTACGGATTTAGCGGAGATAAGCACGGTGGCTTTGCCTTTTGAGCAATACAACGGGCCTTACTACGCTTTGTAAATACACTTTTGGAAGAGATTATTTTTGGCATTTTAAAACTTTTGAGATATATTTACACTTATGTCAGGCTACATTTTGAGTGATTCCAAAACTTTTGAAATATTTGTCAGAACAGAAAAAGCTTTGAAAAACAACACGTTTCCAATAATGACTAGGTTTGCTGAAGATGAAATAGATTTCATAGTAAAAACCGCAAAGATACGTCTTGATAAAAAAGATAAGATTATAGAAATGGGTGTTGGAAGCGGAAGAGTTGTCAAAGAATTTAAAAAATTGGGTTTTCCTTCCTATGGTTTTGACAATGACCCTTTTTTTGTTGAATATTGCAAACGCCGTGGTCTTGATGTTTTTCTTTTGGACGCAACAAAATCCGTGTCAAAAGAGCACAAGAACAGATATAAAATGGCAGTTATCTCATTCAATACTTTGTTCAACTTTCCCGAAAGGATAAGAGCAAAGTGGATATCTCACGCTTATAGCCTAATTGATAAAGGCGGGTTTTTGGTTATCATTGTATATTCTAGTGAAAAATTTTCAAAAAGTATGGTTAAGGAAAGAGTAGAATTTTATCAGTACGTTTTAGATCCACCGAATGGCTATCGTGTAGAAATTTTTGACAACGGTGAAGAAAAGGGAATACATATGTTAGATGGAAAAAACAGTGTAAAATGGTTTTCGTTGTGGAAAAACGAACAACAAATCAGAAAAGAGGTCGCTTTGTGGAAGGGATTTGATTTGTTATCTATGACACCCCTTCATTGTAAGATTGCATTCGGCATGGTTCTACAAAAAGTCCTATAAAATACCTATAACTTTACTTTTTTCGTCTTCATGCCTTCTCTATAATTTATAATTAATGTTGCAAATATGCCATATGGACTTGAAAAAAGAGATACAATTTTCTTTGGAGTTTGTTCAGCGGCTAATAGAAAGAGACATACTTTCCGCATTTGGTGGTGATCTTGACGAAGCCAGAAAGCAAATAGAATGGAAAATGAGGCACGAAAGCGTGATTATTGATAACTCGAATCCTAAGTATCCGAATCAAAGCTGGTGCATTATTAATATTGACAAGGTTGGTCTTGCAAAGATACCTATAGCAGAAACTCCCAAATATGTGAAGGCAATAACAATAGCAATACCTGTCACGGATCAAATGTGTATTGACTCCTATAATAGCGTCT
>JBBSYB010000088.1:0-6216 GCA_038045465.1 Candidatus Aenigmatarchaeota archaeon
GTTCCCCCTTTATTCATTTTAGTGGCTCAATATCCGATGTCGTATAACACTTAATTATACCTGAAAAACAACTTCTTAGAGTTCAAGCTGTTTAAATAATTAATTCAAATATTTTCTGCTGTAACGGGGGAATGAAGCAGGTTATGAAATCATTAAAAGGTGTCGATTATGTTACGTCAGCCGATAATTACTGTTTTGGGTCATGCTTTTTTAATAAATTCTTTTACCATTTCTTCTAAAATCTCGGCCTTCGTTTTGCCTTTCTTTATGCATTTGATGGAAAATTCTTTCCACAGATCCTCTTCAAGCTTGATCGTGAAGCCTTTTTTTGTCATTATAAATAATTTGAAACGAAGCTTTAAATATTTATGTGACTATGTGTATAGTAACATATGTGACTATGTTATGACGGTGGTAAAATGATGCTCCAGACAAAAGTCCACAGAATTCCCAAAGGTACAATGTCGTGTGATTCTTATTTTGCTATTTTAGAGAAATCAAATAAAGATGTTACATCTTCTGAAGCTATTTTAGTAAAATATGGCAAAGAAATATTCCCGACTGTTATAAGGAATTACGGGTCTTCTAGAAACTTAAGCGGGTTTACAGTACCAAAAAGAATAGGGAGGGGTTTAGAAAATAAAGAAATTAAATTTAACCTTTTCAGGAAAAATGCATCTACTATAAAGTCCGGCAAGAGGGGTTATATAAATCTGGGGAAAATTTTACCTGATAAAACAATACGAAACTTTCCACTGTATAAATTTGATCTAAATAGATCTCAATTATTATTTTGGATATACGCGCGTGGTAATAAACCCATTATATTACCAAAATATATTTCTCCAGAAAACATTCCTTCGCTATTAGAGATTTTCGGGGCGTTTGTATGTGAAGGTCTCAAAGCAAGAAAGAAAAATAATCATATTGATAGGCTATCTTTTTCAAACGCAGAAATAGAACAAATAAAATGGTTTATAGAGACAATAGAAAGTGTACTGAAAATAAATAAAAATGAATGGAAACTACAAATACTTTTTCAGGGGGATTTTAATAAATTTAATGTAATAAAAAATTATTGGTCAGGAATCGGTGTCCCAAAACAAAATATTACCATTGTCAAAAATAGCAAAATTTCGGCAAAATATGGCGTTTGTATTGCTAACATTTATAATTCTACTCTAGCTGAGGTTTTTTCTTCTATAATGGAATACTGTAATACCATATCTTTGAATTCACAAGATTATGCAATTCGTGTTTTTAGAGGTTTTTCGCGTGGCGATTTAGGTGTTTCATCCCGAACTGTAAGTTTTGACAGTGAAAAAAAGGAAGATGTCTCGCTTTTCAAAAATATATGTGAAAAGCTTGATATAGAAACAAGCTCATTGCGATTTAATCCATGTAAAAAAGGCTGGTGGACATGTTATATAACCGGAAGAAAAAACTTTGAGAAGATATTACGATTCGATGGCATAAAACATTATAATAGAAGAAAAAAATTAATAAAAATACTTCTCCGCAACAAAAGCTTCTCGTCATATAAATATCTTGAAGCCGTTGCAAACCATGCAAACACAACTCAAAAATCTTCACATTTATTAAAGCGTTCTATCATAACCACAAGATTTTTCCTTTCAAAATTAAAAAAAGAAGGGTATCTGAAATCTTCTATCCAAAGAAATCAGAATATTTATCATCTTACTGCAAAGGGTTTACATACCTTTAAATTTTATAATAACTTAGAGAATGAGTTGATTTAATATGCTTCGGCAACCTATAGTGGTCATACTCGGACATTAGTAATGTTAAGCATTACTAAACGAAAATGTAGACCATGGAAAAACTTCAATACTGGACATGATAAGACAGACCGCCATAGCTAGCCACGAGGCTGGTGGAATAACCCAGGCCATAGGCACAACAGAGATATCAGCGGATGTCGTAAAAAACATGTGCAGCATCCTGTCGGAAAAATTCAAATTCAAGATAGATGTCCCCGGACTCCTTTTCATTGACACACCAGGACATGAAGCTTTCAGCACACTGCGGAAAAGAGGCGGTTCCATAGCAGATATCGCTGTACTTGTCATAGACATAAACGAGGGCCTCATGCCGCAGACTATTGAAAGCATTGAAATATTGAAGAGTACAAAAACTCCTTTTGTAATCGCCATGAACAAAATAGACAGAATAAATGGCTGGGTTTCCGGTGACTGTTTCATAGAGAATTTTCCAAAGCAAAGTGATGATGTAAAGGGCTATTTTGAACAGAAATTTTACCAGGCGATTGAGCAGCTTGATAGAAAAGGCATAAAAGCAGACCGTTTTGACAGGATAACTGACTTCACTGCAACGGTTGCAGCTGTTCCTATATCTGCTAAGACAGGCGAGGGAATTTCTGACCTGCTAATGACGCTCATAGGCCTGGCACAGGTATTTCTCAAAGACCAGCTTGTCAGCACGGAAAAATCAGAAGGCATGATACTTGAGGTAAAGGAAGTTATCGGACTTGGAATTACCATTGACACGGTTATTCATGATGGCTCGGTACAAAAAAATGACTACCTTATTGTGGGCGGCAAAAATCCCATGATAGCCAAGGTGCGTGCACTTATGATGCCGGAACCGATGCGTGATATGAGAACAGAAAAGAAATTCAAAACCGTTGATATTGTTTACGCAGCTGCCGGTGTTAAAATTGCAGCACCCGGACTGGATAATGTAACCGCTGGCTCGCCCATAAGAACAGCAAAAACCTTCGAAGAAGCGGAAAAACTTCTGGAAGAAATGGAAAAGGAAGTAGAAGAGGTGGAGATAATCACGGATGAGGAAGGACTCATACTGAAAGCTGATACGCTGGGCAGCCTCGAGGCGCTCCTGACTATTTTCAAAGACCATCCAATTCGCGAGGCTACCATTGGCTCCATATCAAAAAAGGACGTAATGAGTGCAGAAGTAAATACTAACATTCTTTACAAAATAGTAATCGGCTTCAATAGCTCATCAACTGAGGATGTGCAGATGTATGCAAAGGACATGAACATAAAGCTCCTGCAGTCTGATGTTATTTACAGGCTAATAGAAGATTATGACCAGTGGATTGAAGATGAGGAAGAAAAGATAAAAAAGAAGGAAATAGAGGGTCTCACGAGACCTGCAGAAATAAAACTTATACCCGGGTCTGTATTCCGTGCAAGTGATCCGGCGATAATAGGCTGCGAAGTCTATGGTCTGCTAAAGCCCGGTTCTGATTTGATAAAAGACAGCGGTCAGAAAGCAGGCAGCATAAAACAAATTCAAAGTCAGGGCCAGAATGTGGACGAGGCAAAAACAGGAGATAAAGTTGCCATATCAATTTCAGGACCAACCATAGGCCGGCAGGTAAAGGAAAATGAAACTCTTTACACGGACATAAACACAAACGAGTACAAGGCGCTCAAGAAGAACGAAAAGTTCCTCTCGGCGCCGGAACTCACTGTTCTGGAAAAGATTTTCGCCATTAAGAGAAAGACTGACCCGCGATACGGACTTTAAACCCTTTAAGAACCTTTTTGTCACTACTTAATAATGCTATCAGACAGGGGAATAAAACAAGCTATAGATGATGGGCGACTAGTAATCGAGACGTTCAATCATGAAAGCTTAAAACCGTGCTCTTACGAGCTGACAATGGAAAGAATCTGGAGGGTTGCACGGCCGCATCTTGACAGGGACCACTATTCTATAGAAGAATTTGTAGATAAATGCTGCGAACCATATGAAGGCGTCATGCTGCCTGGAATGAACTATATTGGAATAAGCCGGGAAAAAATGTTGTCTGTGTTGCATACTAATATTTCAACCCGAAGCGGCATAGCGCGTCTTGGCATTAAAACTGAGCAAATACCACGCGACCGAAACAATACGTCGACTCATCTATATTTTCATATCAACACATTCAATACGACATGCGAAATACCTGAGGGTGTCTCGATGGCACAGGCTTTCTTTGATACCATGCTGCCAGTTTCCCGTGATGAACTGGAAAGATTGATATCGTCGGATAAAATTGGCAATTTCCAGTTGATTCCTGAAAATGATGGGCGATATTATACAGAAACACCCTATAGTTTGCTGATGCACACCGGCTGTGGGATGAAAAGTTATACTGGCAAGGTTTTGAGATATGGCGCGAACAATGACGGATGTTTTGATGAAATCGGCACCGATGATCTGCAATATCTTTTGCCTGGTCATTTCTATCTCGCGCATACCCAGGAAAGAGTCGAAATGCCTGGGGATTTTGCAGGCGTTATTAGGAGGTTGCCTGCGGATTTCGGATACGGATACATAGATCCGAATTCTGTTCTTGTCATGCCGGGGACGAGGCATTCTATTGTCCTTGAAATGAATTTTCCGCAAGGAATGCCAGTTCGCGCTGGAGAGCCCATATGCAGAATGGACCTTTATCAGTTAGATCGGCATCCAGAACAACTTTACAATGGGCGTCATCAGAATCAAAGTGGTCCGCAAACAAGCTTGTCGCATTTAGACTAGAAGTTTTCCTGAACAAATTTGTAAATATCTGACATGCTATTGTAGGGAACACGAATACATTTTTTCAATGTGTTCCCTGTTGCCATCTTTGAAACGGATTCTTTCATGGAAGCATCGTAGAGAAGATAAACCTTTTTCTTTCCCTTGCCAAGGAGATAGCCAGCTTCAAATCCAACGCCAAAGCTTGTGAAAGAGGCTTCAGCTATTATGACGTCGCACTCCTCTAGCCACTTCATGTCGCGTTCAAAAACATATTCCGGACTTTTCATACTCTCGTCGAGGCGCGCTGTTTTTGACAGAAGATGTGTTGTAAGAATCTTGTGACCGCGATTCTGAAGAAGCAAAGCTAGATTGCTCACAAGCTCAAATTTCTCTCTGTTTCCAACAACAGTAAAAGCCAGATATATTTTCACTTCATCCTCTCCTCATGTAAGTCACGAAAGAATATTCTTTGTGATCTTCCCGCATGACTTCTTCCCAGTCAATGATATCTATTTTAGGGAAGAAGGCGTCGCCATCCACTTTCCGATGAATTCGCGTTATTTCCAATCTATCTGCTAAAGGCAAAGCCTGTTCGTATACAGACTGGCCACCAATTATAAAAGTAAATTTGTGATTTTTGCAAGTTTTCAATGCCTGCTCCAGCGAGTTAGCAATTAGGACGCCATCGGGCTTGTAATCGGTCTGGTTTGTTATTACTATATTCAACCTTCCTGGCAGGGGCTTGCCCAGGGATTCGAAGGTCTTGCGCCCCATAACCACTGAGTGCCCAAGAGTAAGCTCGCGGAAGTGTTTCAGATCTTCGGAAATATGCCAAGGCAATTTCCCTGAAGCGCCGATCACGTTGTTCTCAGAGACGCCTGCTATGATTACTATTTCTGACATGCTCAAAGGTTGGGTCGGATTCTTTTTAACTTTAATTAAATTAGCATACCAACGACGTACAGAAGGAATATGGTCGTGATAAAGTTCAATGTTATGAAAGAAAAGTAACCAGGCTTCAGGCCGCCCAAAACAGACACAGCAGCTATGGATATGATATGATAAACAATCAGCAGGGCTATGCCGGCTGTGAAAATGCTTCCAAATGACATCAATGATGCCAGTATACCAACAACTGCGTTGGCTAGTATGGTAAGCGGCATATATTGTATTGTCCTAATTCTCATCAAATGATAAACAATAGCAACTATAGTTCCTGCCCACAAACCGGCTGCTGCGCCAAGAGTATATCCTGCAATAATGGAAATTGTCGGCAGGGAATCAATTCCTATGGTATAGTGCCTGAAGCTCTTGGAAATCAGCATTATCGCTGCGTTAAACAGAATACCAAAAATTATTAGTTGAAAGAAATCCATTGCTAGACCGCCATCGGTGCCTTGATTGCTGGGTGGCTTTGATAATTATCGATTCTTATGTCATCCATCTTAAAGTCATCTATGTTTTTTATTTCCGGATTGAGCCACAAGCTTGGCAAAGGAAACGGCTCACGCGAGAGCTGCTCTTTAACCTGCTCGAAATGGTTCTGGTAAATGTGCGCGTCGCCAAGAGTATGAATAAATTCGCCTGCTTTAAGACCCGTGACCTGCGCGACCAGGTGAAGCAGGAGCGAATAGGAGGCTATATTAAAGGGCACACCAAGGAACATGTCGCAGGAACGCTGGTACATCTGCACAGACA
>JBBSYB010000089.1:0-1682 GCA_038045465.1 Candidatus Aenigmatarchaeota archaeon
ATATTTTCTTTTTACACTTTTGGCAGTTGAAGTTCATCTCCTCGTCATGCTTCATATGAAATGTTCTCATCGTTTTCTTCATATCATAACTCAGTGCACTTTATAATTGAGTGCTCACTAGATGGTAAAGCAGATTACATTGTAACTGGCGATCCTGACTTGCTGGAATTAAAAGAATTCAACAGCGTAAAGATACTAAATGTTGACCACTTGCCCAAGTCTGATTAGATACCTGCTTCAGATTCTTTAATATATTTTATAATTAGATCTACCAACAGTTTAAGGTTCCCCTCATCTGCTTTGCTAAGCGCAGCATAGTAGCTTTCCCTGTCCTTGTACTTAATATCAATGAGAGGAAAACCGGTTTTTCTAAGTATAAAATTCAAAATGAGTCTTCCAACCCTGCCGTTGCCATCTCTGAAAGGGTGTATCGATTCGAATCCATGATGCATTAAGGCGGCAACAACTACGGGGTGATACTTTTTCTTGTTTCTTCGGTACCAGATCATCAGCCGCTTGAATTCCTGTTCCACTTTTTCAGGCGGTGGCGGCTTTACAGAAGCGCCCCTTATGTAGACAGAAACATCACGAAAGGCACCTGCATACTTCCACAGGATATTATGCATCAAAACTTTGTGGATTCTGAGAACAAGGCGTGTGGTTATGTCTCCTTTATAGTGGAGCATAAAGTCAAAAGCATCTTTATGGTTCTGCGCTTCGCTGATTTCTTTGAGGCTTTTACCCTTTGGAACAGTCTTCTCAAAAAGAATCATAGACGTGTCCTGCAAAGACAAAGTAGAACCTTCTATGGCGTTCGTATCGTAAGTAAACTGGGTTACAAAGTTCTCATAATAGTTCTGGTACTGCAGCTTGTCTATTTTTCCTAGATTTTTCTTGTATTCCTTTTTGATGGCCTCAAGTTCCTTAATCTGCGGCTCAGGTATCAGGGTTAGGAGAGGATCGAATTGATTCTTGCTACGTGTCGCCTTTTCGTTAAATTCCACCTTTCTTTCTCTTATTTTACTACTAATTTCTTTTTTTGATAAATCATGGCCCAAATATATTCTGACTTTTTTCCACTTATCGCCTTGGCGTATGGTTTCCGTAATATAATAATACTTCTTGCCATTTTTGACCTGGATTTCCACATGCATATCATATTCTTATGACCACATGTATTTAAGTCTATGTATTAGACGTGGACATAAAGATTACAGATTACGGGAGGTTTCTGAAGGGGTGACAACATTCTTATTATTTTTACTTATGCCTGCTCTTCAGGAAAGTACGCCATATTGAAGCAGTCATCGCACATGCCGTTGTGCCAGTCATGATTGTGAGCGGATATTTTCCTTTTACATTTTTTGCAGTTGAAGTTCATCTCCTCGTCATGCTTCATGTGGAAGGTTCTCATTTTCTTTTCTGAGACAGGGCTCATGGTCTCGGCAAAGCTGCCTTCTGCCCAGAATTTATCCTCTTCAGACTTCTTCTCAATCATAATTATTCACTTCTTTGCCAGTATGCGTATTTCCCTCATAAATTCTCTGGCACGTTCCGGTGATGTAACTGCTCTGGAGCGCTTCATTTCAATCTTCATACTGTATTGGAATTTTCCGCGTTTCCTGCGCATCAAGATACATCTGCAGCACCAAGCATCCTGTAATATTCCTCATAACCGCTAA
>JBBSYB010000090.1:0-12320 GCA_038045465.1 Candidatus Aenigmatarchaeota archaeon
CACTGGAAAAAATATACTGCAACTCACCTTGTTTCCGTGCTGAAAGCAGCAAGACATCCAGGCATCTTGCTGAATTCTATATGTCTGAAATGGAAGTCGCTTGGGCCCACTTGGATGATATTCTGAAATATGCTGAGGAGCTTGTTGCATTCATCGTGCATCAGGTTCTGGAAAAAAACAAAGAGGAATTGACATTGCTTGAAAGAGACACGGAAAAGCTAAGGAAAGTTAAGTCACCCCTGCCTCGCATAACCTATACAGAGGCTCTAGCTTTGCTAAAGAAACAGGGAATAGATATTGAGTGGGGCAAGGATCTCAGGACAATAGAGGAAGATAAGTTGATGGAAAATTTTGACACGCCAGTCATGGTCACCCGCTATCCTAAGAAGATAATGGCTTTTTACAAACCTGCTGACCCTCAAGATCCACGCGTGGCATTAAACTTTGATATGTTGGCTCCGGATGGCTATGGCGAGATAATAGGCGGCTCAGAAAGGGACACAAACATAAAGGAAATGGAAAAAGCTCTGAAGAATCAGGGTGATGACCCTAAAAACTATAACTGGTATCTGGACTCAAGGCGCTTTGGCTCTGTACCGCATGCAGGCTTTGGCATGGGTGTTGAACGTATTGTCTCATGGATCTGCGGATTGGATAATATCAAAGATGCAATACCGTTTCCGAGGACTATGCTAAGGAAACACCCGTAGGTATATAAATGTATATGTATACATACTTATATGTAGTATTTATATACTTGCTATGACAACTAATTTTTATGATAACAGAAAACAAACGGAGCATAAACATAAACTTAGCAGAGAATATACATCACTGGCCTACTCTCAAGACTGTCTTGATGGTCGAGAAGACGCTAAAGGACGCTGACGGTCCGGTTTCTCTTGAGGAGCTGAAGCGCAAGCTCAGAACAAAAGTGATGGATCAGACGCTGCGACTTATTCTAGCTTACCTGGAAGACAAGGGATCTATTCTCATAGGACCAAAGGGCGTATCCTGGATAGAAAATAAGAACACAAAATTTCTGAAATTTATTGAAAAAAGCAAAGTGATAGAATTATGAAACCTGTAAGAGTCCAGCTCATTGGAAACGCCGCCGACGAATTTGAGAACCTCAACAAAACCGTTGGCGAGGAGCAGGCGAACAACATACAGAATTCTGAACGTCAGCAGCTTCTCAAATCCATAAAACAAAAGATTGAACTAATCAAAGCAAATCCTCAATACGGCAATGCCGTGCCAAAGGCACTTATAAAGAGGAGTGGTTACGATGTTGATAATTTATGGGTTGCTGATTTGGTTGGTTACTGGAGAATGTTATACACATTGAAAGGCGGTCAGATAGAAATCTTGTGCTTTGTTCTGGAAATCATTGATCATAAACGCTACGACAAAATATTCGGATACAGAAAGAAATAATAATAGAACTTAAACCTTGACAACACAATAATCTAATGAAATATGATATTTCTGTTCACGAGTTTCTAGAGCAGTCACATGGGGGAAATATTGACTACAGTGACTTTATTCTCAGCTATCTGGAGGATTTAAAAACCGTCAGTAAAAGATTACGCCTTATGCAGTGCATTTCAGGAAAACTTGTAAAACCCCAACACGACCTTTACGGACTTCCCTTTACGGTAAAAGATAATATTTGTACAGCGGGCATGCAGAGCAGTGCTGGCTCAAAAATACTTGAAGGCTATGTGCCGCCGTTTGATGCCACGGCTGTTGGCCGCGTTCGCGAAGCAGGCGGATTCATTGCCGGCAAGACAAACCAGGATGAATTCGGTTTTGGTACCTTTTCTACTAATAGCGCTTATGGTATTCCAAAAAATCCTCTCGATCCGGCGCGCACCTGCGGAGGCTCTTCGGGCGGCGCTGCAGGAGTAATAGCTGCACTGGGTTACCCACAAATAGCTCTGGCGGAAAGCACGGGCGGTTCGATTTCTTGTCCTGCCGCATTTTGCAATGTTGTAGGATTGACACCGACCTATGGTCTTGTTTCACGCTACGGCTTGATTGACTATGCTAATAGCTTGGACAAGATTGGTGTAATAACACGGCGCGTTGAAGATGCTGCACTCGGACTTTCGTTGATAGCAGGTCATGATGCTCACGACTCAACAAGTCTTCAAGTCTCTGAGAAAAGCTACAAGGCGGAGCCGGACTTGAAAGGTGTAAAGATTGCTGTACCAAAAGAATACTTCCAGCATATAGACAAGCAGGTAGAGAAGAATGTGCGGGATGCCATAAAGAAAATGGAAAGCAACGGCGCAACGGTCAGCGAAGTTTCTTTGCCGAGCACAAAGTATGCTCTTGCTTCCTACTACATAATCGCTACCAGTGAGGCTTCTACCAACTTATCGCGTTACTGTGGCATGCGCTACGGACTTCATGGAAAACTCAAAGGTGGATTTAACGAATACTTTACAACCGTCAGGACAGAGGGCTTTGGCGAGGAAGCAAAGCGCCGCATAATTCTTGGAACTTTTGCCCGCATGTCCGGTTATCGTGAACAGTACTACATGAAAGCGATGCGAGTCCGTACGCTTATCACAAATGATTTCAAAAAAATATTCGCAAAGCACGATGTAATATGCGCGCCGACTATGCCTGTGCCTGCCCCTAAATTCCGGGAGATAGAAAAGCTCACGCCGCTGCAGAACTACCAGATGGATGTGCTGACAGTGCCGGCTAACTTGTCAGGCGTGCCTCATATGTCAGTGCCCTGCGGCCGCACAATAGGGCTGCACATTATAGCAGACCATTTGCAGGAGCAAAAGCTGCTGAACATAGCAGCAGGATTCGAGGGATTAAAATGAAAAAACTTGTAATATTCGTGGATTTTGGAGAGGTTTATTTCTGTGGAAGCGCCAAACTTATGGCAAAGAAATACGCTAAAAAATTTGACATGACCCAGAAACAGTTTTTTTACCTTCTCATAAAAAGTGGATTATGGAGATTGCTTGCTACAGGTAAAATAACTGATGACGAATACTGGAATGGAATCAAGAAACTGCTTAAAACTACGGATAAAAAAACAGCTGAATTGAAAAGATGTTTTTATGTTATGTGCAAACCGATAGTTGGTATGCCTGAAATTGTGAAAAAACTAAGAAAGAACTACAAGGTTGTTGTACTGTCAGGAAACAACAAGGAGAGAATAGAATATTTAGAGGAAAAATACAAGCTAAGCAAGATATTTCATGAACAGCATTACTCTTATCAGTATGGTTATGACAAACCAGATCCAAGACTTTTCGCAGCGGCTGTAAAGAAGATGAAGTTAAAGCCAAAGGACTGCCTGATGATTGACGACATGAGCGACTTTATCAGGGATGTGAGAAAAATGGGTGCGCAGGGCATTATCTTCAAAAGTCCGGCGCAGCTGGAAAGGGATTTGAGAAAAATGGGGATACAGTTATGAAGAAACCGGTGATATTCATCGACTTTGGAGGAGTTTACTTTACGAGCGCAATGCCGCTTGTTAAAATCTATGCCAAAAAATTTGGCGTGACGGAAAAGAGATTGCATGATGCTCTTATAGGAGAGAACTGGAATGCGCATGCAACAGGGAAGATAAAAGAGAAAACGTATTGGAGAAACGTGCAAACTGCCGCAGGCATAACGAAAGAACAGACAGAAGCGTATAGGATGACTTGGTATTATTATTCCAAGCCGAATCCCGGAATGAAAACGCTAATCAGAAAACTGAAAAAGAACTATAAAGTAGCTGCACTTTCCAGTGCAATAATTGGATGGGTAGAAGTCCTGGAGAAGAAGTACAAGATATCGAAACATTTTCATGAGCATCATTATACTTATGATCATGGTATTGACAAGCCCAGCGCCAGGTTTTTCCTGAGCGCGGCTAAAAATATGGGCGCGAAGCCTGAAGACTGCATTGTAGTTGATGACATGAAAGCTTTTCTTGACGAAGTGAAGAAGACCGGCGCAAGAACTATACTTTTCAAAGATGCCAAGCATCTTGAAACAAAGCTGAAGAAAATGGGGATTGAAATATGAAAGAAGGAAAAATAATAGAAACATTTTTTGTAGAAAAGGAAGGGAAGAAGATTCCGATTATTATTAGATATCCGAAGAAATCTGACGCAAGAGGTGTCTGGACGTTTTTTAATACAGCAATTAAGGAGACAGAGTTCCTGGCGAGAGTAACTCCTGTACCCATGAAAGATGAGACGAAATGGATTAAGGATGCAATAAATAAAATAAAGAAACGTGATATGATTCAACTCTTTGCTGAACATGATGGAAAAATTGTAGGATCGTCCTCAATACGAAGGCGAGACAGACAACGTCACGAACATATTGGAGACTTTGGCATAGTGGTACTTCAGGAATATACTGGCGTGGGAATAGGCAATAGGTTAATGCTTTCTACGGAGAGGCAGTCAAGTGGCATGGGCCTGAAGATGTTGCAGTTGTCTGTTTATGAAAGAAATAAAATAGCGCAAAACCTTTACAGAAAAATGGGCTTCAAGGTAGCAGGAAAAATTCCAAACGCTGCTAAAACAAGAAAAGAGTACGACAACGAGATAATGATGTATAAGGTGTTGAAAAAATGAAAATAGGACTGGAAATTCACTGTCAACTCAATACACAAACAAAGCTTTTTTGTGGCTGTCCTAACAGATTTGTAAAAGAACCAAATACTTTAGTTTGCCCTTACTGTATTGGACTCCCAGGCAGCAAACCTCGTGTTAACAGGAACGCCTTACAATACGCATGGCTTATAGGTCTTGCACTAAACTGCAAGATCCCTTCAATGTCATTTTTCTCACGAAAATCGTATTTCTACCCAGATATGGGAAAGAATTATCAGATAACACAGTATGAAGCTCCTGTAGCGCACACAGGCAGATTAAAATTGGGATTAAAGGAAATAAAAATAACTCGCATACAGGTAGAGGAAGATCCGGCGCGCATCGTACACGTGGGCGGTACGATAACAACTGCAGATTATGTACAGGTTGACTACAACCGCTCAGGCGTGCCACTCTGTGAAATTGTTACAGATCCGGACTTTGAAAGTCCGCGGGAGGCACGGGATTTTCTTCAGAAGTTGTCCAGCATTCTTGAATATCTTAATGTTTATGATCCAAGCGTGGAGGGTTCGATGCGCGTTGATGCTAATATTTCTCTTGGTCCTACACGTGTCGAAATAAAAAATATTACTGGATTCAAGGACGTTGAACGCGCGCTCAACTATGAAATCATACGACAGAAACATGCGTTGCGCAGGAATCAGAAAATTATGCGAGAAACGAGAGGCTGGGACGCGGACGCAGGTGTCACTAGGTCACAACGCACAAAGGAGGATGAAGAAGAATATGGTTACATAACAGATTCTGATTTGACTATGTTTACAGTTACGGAAGAAAAAATCAAAGAACTGAAAAATCATCTGCCTGAGCTTCCTGATGCTAAAGTGAAACGATATGTCAAGGAATTAAAGATAAAGGAAGACCTGGCTGTTTCTATTGTAAGTGAGCCTGACCTGGCTGAGGCATTTGAAAAAGTCATAAAATACGTTGACAAGGAGCTCGCTGCCAAGTGGTTTGCTGGAGAAATAAAAAAGACACTTAATTACCACAACCTGCGGCTTAAAGATAGCAAGCTCAAGATAGATGGAATAATAAAACTTCTTGATATGGTTGAAAAGAAAACCATAACAGATCACACGGCGGAGATGATGCTGCGCGAGATGACCATTAAATCACTGGATCCTGAAGCGCGCAGCGACGTTACTACAAGGATATACGATGAAAACCTTCTGGAGAACTCAATAAAAGAAGCAATAGACATGAACACAAAAGCTGTCCTGGATTACAAATCAGGCAAACAGGAATCTTTCAACTTTCTTGTCGGACAAGTCATGAAGAAGACGCAGGGACGCGGGGATCCGGAGACTATACGCAGGCTTCTGAAGAAATTAATATGAAGGTAAGGTATGAACCCCTACGAAGAAAAGCTGAAAAAATGGATGCACGAGCACAACGTGCCTGCGGAGCATATTCACTTCGAGAGATCTGTGCATACTGTTGAGGAAGCCTGTAGAGAGGCAGGCGCACAGCCGGACGATTTTGTAAAATCTATTTGCATGGTTGGCAGCGAGACAGTAGTTGCCATGGTTCTTGGTTCTGATAGGGCTAGCACAGAAAGGGTTGCAAAAGCTCTTAACATAGAAAGGCCGCATGTTGCTTCGCCCGAGGAAGCTCTGGAAAAAACAGGGTACCTTGTCGGCGGCACACCGCCTTTTGGCTACAAAGCTAAATTTCTCATAGACCCCAAAATCATGCTAAAGGACATTGTTTATGCAGGCGGCGGAAGCCCCACTGCACTTATTCGGATAGATCCTAAGGAAATCCAAAAATTCAATAATGGCATTGTAGTAAGAGTTAGAAAATAAAAAATGAGCCCGGAGCCTATAGAACCTGAGGTTAAATGGGTCTGGTGCCATAATGTTTTATAGCTTAAGAAAGAATTATCCACATGGGCGACATCAAATGTGTTCTCGGAAAGAAGATTTCATTTACGAAAGAACGATATATTCATATCACAATACGGCATCCAGAACTTGATGGAAAAGAGCAGAAAATCATCAAAACGCTGACAAATACGGATTTCGTTCAGGAAAGTGTGTACGATAAGAATGTGCTTCTTTACTATAAACTTACTGGAAAAAGCAATTACCTTGTCGTTGCGGTAAAACTCTTAAATAATCATGGATTCATTATTGCAATGAATGTAGTTCAATACTACGGCTTTTAAGCCGTTTATATTATTCTACATTCTTGCAAAAATACTGCGACATTTATGTCGCAGATATTTATTACAGCATACATGGCAAATGTCATAAGGAAAGGTGAAATAATATGGAAAAAATGATGTTTTACTATGATGAAGAGGGAGACGTCCTCGATATATCGATGGGCAAGCCGAAAAAAGCGAAATCAGAAGAAATAGGAAATGATATAATTGTAAGAAAGGACGAGAAAGGAAATGTGGTCGGCTTCACTATTCTCAATTTCGAGAAACGGGCTGAAGTCGAGAAAGGTTTCAATATACCCATAGAAGCTAAGTTCGGTGTGATTTCTTAAGATAAAGGTTCTCCTTGTCTGATTTTAGGTATAGCGAGCCCGGAGAGAACAGCATTTCAAATTCGGCGAGGGGATATTACTTTTTGGCCCTTAGGCGCATGTAAATGCATTTTGCTTTCAATCCCTCAGGCCATTCTGGCCAGTGTCTATAAAACGTACCTTTTTTCTTGTCGATAATAAATCCCCATCTTTTATACAATTCTATTGTTCTTCGATTATGTGCGTATATATCGAGAATTACATCCTTGTCTTTTGTAAAATTCAATACACGCATCCAAAGCTGCTTTCCGATTCCACGTCCTTGATATTTGGGATGTACATAGAAGCCCCTTAACTCGCACTCTTTACCTTTATCAGTAATTGTGATTGCACCCACAAGCTTAGGTCCTATGAAGGCCAGCCATGTCTTTTGTTTGTTGCTTATAACAAGGCTTGCTTTAAGGTATTCTTGCGTGTCCATAGTAGAAAATATTTTTCTTGAAAAGCATGATTTGATTAGACCGAGTTTTTCATTTGTATATGATGTTTGATAAGTTTTCTGAAGTAATTTTGTATATTCCCTGATGTTGCTCTTTTTGGCTAACCTTATCGAAACTTCCATACGCACCACAAAAACATGAGCCTGGAGGGATTTGAACCCCCGACCTCTCTGGACTTGGAATTGGTCTCTCCATAAACTTCCCGTTTTGATTAAACTTTTTTGAAAAGTTTATCCGAAGCATCGCCGCTTTCGCTCAAGCGCTCTATCCAAGCTAAGCTACAGGCCCTATAGTTTACCTTTATTATCTTTAATTATTGTTTCACATATAAACCATGCTTGACATGCTGGACAAGCAGGTTCGTATTTTTTACATCTCTTACCGAACAATTTTTCAATCTTTTCTTCTAACCAGCATTCATGCGAAGCGTCTTCAAAACATTTATTGCATTCCCAATATTCAATTTTCTTTTCCTTTCCTGTCCATTTAACTACATCTGCCTTAGTCCTGCCGATTTTAGTGGTCCCTACTTTTTTGTATTCTCCGGGCTTAACAGGGAGTTTGATTTCTCCAAAATAGTTACCACCTGAATATTCTCTGTTTTTTACTACTATGTTTATTGATTTGCCACAAACAAGGCATTTTCGTTTTAATTTTCTGATAAAAATCACCATTTGAGTTATTTTTTTCTGTATCCGAATTTCTTGTCGTATGTTTTATGGTCGATTATATCAAGAATGAATGCTATTATTTCTATTTCATCTTCGGCAGTTAATGTATAGAGCATTCTCCAAAAGTTTGGAAGCTCTACTCTGAACAAGTTCGTTATTTCGTACTTTATAATATATTCTTTTGGTATCAGATTTTTTGGTATACCATCTCCGTAGTGTGGATTTGCCTTTATCAGTTCTATTTTCTGATTGACTGCGTTAAGTATCATTCTTTCTAATTTTGACTTGGGCGCTTGTGCATTTACATGTTTATAGACTTCCTCTGCTTCTGATGAGAACTTGACTCTTATCGGTTTCATATTTCCATGCCACGCTCAATCGCTTGCTTTAGTTTAGGACTTGGATTGTATATCCATGTTATTCCTTTCATCGTTACCAGAATCTTGTTGCTTGCTTCCAGATATTCCAGAATAACTTTCAGCGTATTGTGATTTACCTGCTTGGGTAGCCTTCTTTTTAGTTCTGCGATTGTTATTACGCTTTCATCCATGTTTTTCAGCACATCCTCTACCATAAGCACTGTATTGAGCGTTGGTGCGTGTTCCATGTGTCTATGTTTTGTTAACATACTAATCACTTTTTATTATTACTTAATAACTTATTGATATAAGTATATAAAGATATTGAGAACTTTGATTAGCCTCATACTTTGTCAAAGTTCTCAATAAGGACTTTGAATGAAACATATGTTATTCAAAGTTCTTTATTGTCTAGCTTGTGTAAAATCAAACCAGCATCTAACACAGCTGTGAGCCCTTGTTACGAGTTTGCTGGGCGGAATTTTGATAGAAAGACTGGTTCGATAGGCGCTTTTTACGCTTTCTTTCTAAATATATTTCATGAATTACATTAGTGAGTGGAAAAAACAGGAGAAGAGGCGGTTCAGTGGATGGACTTTTTCATATTTCAAAAATAAGATGACAGAAGACAAGCTGCCCTGGAACTATAATACGATGGCAAAGAAACTTGTCAAAAAATCTAATTCTGTCCTAGATATGGGAACCGGTGGCGGCGAGCTTTTCTCTACTTTTAGACCTTTTCCAAAGCACACGGTTGCTACTGAAGGCTACAGGCCAAATCTAATCTTGGCAAAAAAACGCCTTAGCAAGATGGGCGTTAATGTCACTGATTTCAGCAATTCTAGAACCAGAAAAATGCCTTTTAGCGACGGGGAGTTTGACCTTGTTCTAAACAGGCATGATGCTTTTAATTCAAACGAGGTTTTTCGCATACTTTCCGATGGCGGTGTTTTTTTGACGCAGCAGGTCGGCAGGGACAATCTGAAGGATCTTGTTAAGAAATTTGATACGACTTCAAAATATAGAAATGCCACATTAAATTCGATCAAAAAGGAACTGGAGAAAGCCGGATTTACCGTAAAGGATGCCAGAGAATGGAAGGGCAAAGTAGAGTTCAAAGACGTCAAGACCATAGTCTATTTTCTCAAAGCGATACCTTGGATAGTTCCCGGATTCAGCGTTGACAAAAATCTGCATCATCTGGAGAAACTTCAGAGTATCATGGATAGCGGAAAATGGTTAATTTTTACCCAACACAGGTATCTGATTTTTGCTCAAAAGAAACGATGATTATGATACACCTTTACAGACAGCTCCGGAAGCAGTATCCGCACGTCAGCCACAAATGGTGGCCGACTTCTGGGGAGTTCAAACCTGTGCAGCTGGAAATAGTTATAGGCGCACTGCTCACGCAGAACACCAACTGGAAGAATGTTGAGAAAGCTCTTAAAAATCTTATAGATTCCAACATGCTTTCAGCCGATGCAGTTGCCAATTGTCATACTTCAAAACTTCAGAGGATTATACGACCCGCGGGATTTTACAGGCAGAAATCAAAGAGGCTCGGTGCACTTTGCGAGTTTATTGCCAATTATGGCGGCAACTTCTATAAGGACGTCACACGCGAACAACTCCTGGAACTTAATGGCATTGGCCGCGAGACAGCTGATTCCATACTGCTTTACGCGTGCAACAAACCCTATTTTGTCATAGATGCCTATACGCGCAGGCTGCTGAAAAGAGAAGAAATTATAACAGGCAAGGAAAAATACGATGAAATAAAGGAGATGTTTGAAAAAAAACTGCCGAAAAACGCCAAAGTATACAAGCATTTTCATGCGCTGATTGTGGAAAACGAGAAATCTATGGCACGACGAGCTTGACGTAATCGGTGCGCTTGTTTTTTCTCACATCTGATAAAAATTCTGATATTTTTTCTGATTGACCATGAAGAACGAAAAGCTCGAGGCATTTATCGTTGCATAAGTTGCTGTGGACCTGGGTGCTGATTATACCTTCGTATTTGTGCTTTGTTTTTATGAAAGCGTTTTCAAATTTTTTGTTGTGCATAAATATCAAAACACATTCGCCGTGACCCCTGAGACGCTCCTTTTCTTTCATGTCGTCAATGAGCATCTTCACACCGGAGCGAATAACATCAGATCTGCCAGAGAACCCGGTTTTCTCAAGCTCGTCTATTTCCCTGAGCATGGCTTCGCTCAGAGACATGCTTATTATTTTAACCATTTTTATCACGTTATTAACTTCTGCCCTGTGTTGTGTATATGTTATTAACAATTAAGCTTAAATTTAATAACAATCAAGGAATAGATTATGCTAGTTGCAATAATCTATGCCATAATAGCAGGACTTTCTGACTTGTTTGGCGGTTGGCTTGCCTACAAGACAAGAATAATCAAGCTCATGCCGCGTTATATTATAGGATTTGCAGCCGGGATTTTGATAACCGTTACTTTTGTCGATGTGCTGCCACAGCTCTCGATGGACTTGCATTCTTATTACATTCTTGCGGGCTTTCTTGTGTTCTACCTTATTGAAAAGGTTGTTATGTTGCATGCCTGTGGCGAGGGCGAGTGCAAGGTCCATAAAATCGGCGGCATAACCGTGTTCGGCATGGCACTTGACAATGTTGTTGACGGCATAGGCATAGCTGTCGGCTATCTGGTAAACCCTGTTCTTGGTCTGGTTATCACTGTAGGCGTTGTTGTACACGAAGTACCCCAGGGCATTGCTTCTGTAGCTATAATGAAAAACGCGAAGTACAGCACAAAAAAGACATTTGGCGTTCTTGGTCTGGCAGGATTGCTTTATCCCATTGGCGCAGCCCTGTCAGTGTTCATACCACAGGAACTTTACCTTATGGTTCTTGCTTTTGTTGCCGGCGACTTTTTGTATATTGGCGCTTCAGATTTGCTACCAGAGGCGCACAAAAGATTCAATGCAAAAGTCATATTCAGCGTGCTTGCTGGTGTTGCATTTGTACTGCTTCTGGGTCTTGTATTTCCGGCTATTTAATTGTCTTTTAAATTTTTCGTTTTTAGTAGTGATATGCTGTCAGATTTGTTGTATCATGGAACTACGAGAAGTTATCATGATAAACGAATAAGAGAATTCGGATTATACAGACACGTTGCTGATTCAGTTGATCTGACATCTGGCGAGTCGAGCGCCATGGGTTATGCTGTCCAACGAGCTAGATATTATCGAAATGCGCCGATTTTGCTTGTTGTTAGAACACATTTAGTAAGTTCAAACCTAAGGGAAGAAAAAGATGACATTACATGTGATTTTTTGGATCCTGCATGGTACAAAGTCTTTGATGTTCAACTTGGAACACCTACAGAAAATTTTTTGAAGGATTTATCTAGGATGCGACGACTTGCCCTTAGATTGTAGGGTTGCTTTAAAAAGCACCGCTGTAATTAGTTTTTCACATAGCTCCCGTAGTCTAGAAGTCCCTTTTCTTTTCACAAAAGAAAAGGCCCTTGGGTTCAAAAGAAAACTTAAGGGATGTGTAAAAAGACATGACTGGAAATCCTGGTCAAGGATAGCGGCCTCTCAAAGCCCTTTTCTAAAGAAAAGCGCTTGCGGAAAAGGACTGGAAAACGCCGCGGACTCGGGTTCAAATCCCGACGGGAGCATTCAAAT
>JBBSYB010000091.1:0-21188 GCA_038045465.1 Candidatus Aenigmatarchaeota archaeon
AATTTGGACATAAATCAGCATTCAGGTTTTAGAGATAACCCTTTGACTGACTGGTCTTTCCTTCAAATAAATAATCCAGTGTTCAATAGATAAATCATGCCAGAAGTAATTGTAGGCCGCGATGAGGAAGACACAAAAAAGTACGGCACCACCGGAACCCTTTTCATAGGCAGGCACCTTGTAGGGACAGGCGAAGACACGCATATGACAACTCCGGTGCTGCTTGACGTGCTGCGGCCCCACATAATATCCATAAGCGGCAAGAGAGGAGAAGGAAAATGCACGGAAGCCTCTACTTTGATTACTCTTGCAGATGGAAGTTGCGTACCGATAAAAGATTTAGCTGAAAATAATAGTCGTGTAGTTTCTTTGAACGATGAATTGAAAATAACGACTGCAGATAAAAGCGAATTCTATAAGAGAACTGTGGATAAGATAGTTAAAATTAGAATGCGAAGCGGTAAGGAAATAAAGCTTACTCCGGAACATCCGCTGTTTACTATAAAGGGATGGAAACCTGCAAATGAACTTGGGATAGGCAGCAGAATTGCAACACCACGTGAAATAAATGTTTTCGGCAGCGATACAACTCCTTTATCCTGTGTAAAAATTTTGGCGTATCTAATTGCAGAAGGAAACATAAGACAATACGTAAATGATAAAAGAATAGGATTTACTAATTTTGATGATAAAATAACAGAAGAATTTAGGAATTGTGTCGAAGAATTCAGCGATGTTTTAAGAGTTATAACTTATCCCTACAGAAAAGATCAGTTTATGGTACGCTGTAAAAATGTTCCAATTAAAAAAATTATTGAAAGAAATGGGATAGGTCATATAGTCAAAATACAAAAAAACACTAAAGAAAATCCGCTAGTTCTATGGCTAGAAAAAATAGGAGTCTATGGAGCTTTATCCAAAGATAAAATTATTCCTGATTTCGTATTTAGGCTGCCAAAAGAGGAAATGAAAATCTTCCTAAATAGACTTTTCAGCTGCGACGGAACTATTTACTTAAGAGAAGGGCTATATGAGATTAGTTATTCTTCATCCTCAGAAAGGTTGATTCGTAGCGTCCAGCATCTCCTTCTTAGGTTCGGTGTTGTATCAAAACTGAAGAATAGAAAAATCAAATATAATGGCAAAGAGTTCGCGAGTTTTGAACTTATGATTAGAGGTGAATTTGTAAAATCCTTTATCAAGGAAATCGGCTTTTTCGGGGCAAAAGAAATTCGTGCAGAAAAAGCTTTAGCTGAAAATGTGAAAAGAAATACAAACATTGATACAATACCTAAAGAAGTGTGGGATTTCTTCCAGACAAAAAATTGGGCAAATATTGGAAGAGCGTTTAATTATGCATATCCTAAGGCAATGAGAGAATCAGTTCGTTATTCTCCATCTAGAGAAAAACTTCTGCAAATAGCAAAAATAGAAAATCATGAAGGTCTTAGAGCATTGGCTGAATCGGATATTTTCTGGGATGAAATAATCTCCATAGAACTCCTAGAAGGCAGCTTTGAGGTCTATGACATATCTGTTCCTGAATATCATAATTTTGTCGCTAACGACATAATTGTTCACAACTCCTTCACAATGGGCGTGATAATGGAGGAGATGATGAAACTGCCGCCCCACATCAAGAAAAATCTCTGTGGCATTATTATCGACACCCAGGGAATCTACTGGACCATGAAATCTGCGTCAGAGAAAGATGCTGCGCTTCTCAAGGATTGGGATATGAAGCCATCGGGTTTCAATGTTGATGTCTATGTGCCAGAAGGTCAGGAAAAAACCTTCAGGGCAGCCGGCGTCGACTTTGACGAAACCTTTTCCTTCGCACCTTCTGAAATATCCGCCGAAGACTGGCTCGGTGTTTTTGACCTCAATCCAAACGAGCCGCTCGGGATTTTGCTGCAGCGTTCCGTGACAAAATTGACAGGCAACTACTCAATTGATGATATAATAAAATCAATAAAATCCAGCGAGGGCTTCGAAAACGAAAAGCTCGCATTGGAGAACAGGTTTGAAGCTGCCAAGAGCTGGGGAATCTTTGGAAGCTCCCGTGTCCCGCCGCTTCTCGAGCCGGGAAAGATGACCATACTTGACATCAGCCTGACGCCGCAGAATGTCCGTGCGCTGCTTGTTGGCCTGACGAGCAAAAAAATTTTCCTTGAACGTGTCGAAGCGCGACGTAAAGAAGAGCTAGCTGAGATAGAAATCACCACGATAAAACGGACGCCCATGCCTTGGATATTCATCGACGAGGCTCACAACTTTCTACCCAGCGATGGAATAACAGCAGCCACCGAGTCGCTCAACAGAATAGTTAAGGAAGGCAGGCAGCCTGGCATAACGCTCGTCCTGGCGACGCAACGGCCCGAGAAGCTGCACCCCGACGCTCTTGCGCAGACAGACATGATAATTTCCCACCGGCTTACGGCAAAGAACGACGTTGAAGCCCTAAAGGCAATAATGCAAACTTACCTGCTCTATGACATCGGAAAATACATCAACGAACTGCCCAAGCTGAAGGGTGTTGCCATAATTCTCGATGATAATTCAGAGCGGCTCTACAAAGTCCGGATACGCCCGCGCCAAAGTTGGCATGCTGGCAGCAGTCCTGTCGCTATTTAATTTATAAAAGCTTCCGCTCAAACTATTTCTATGGACCTTAACAAAATGCAGAAAATCAAATCTGATTTCGACAAAGAAAGAGGATGGAACAAGTTTGACGCGTCCAATGTATTTGTGCACCTCGTGGAAGAATTAGGAGAAATAGGCCGCCACATTAATTATGAAGAAGGTTACAAGAAAAAAGAAAAGGGCCACGAGCATACCATAGATAAGAGTGAACTCAAAAGAGAATTCGCACAGGTACTGATGCTGTTTCTGCAGCTGGCAAATCACTATGACATTGACTTGAACAAGACATTCAGCGATGAGTTAAAAATAATGGAAAAACGGTTCAAGAAATAGTTAACCATAGATAACTTTAAATAATTTTTGTTAACTATAGATAACAAGTGATAAGAATGACGACACAAATGCTTGGCGTTAGGTTGACAGAGCGTGAGGAGGGAGAAATTAAAAAACTCGTTAACGTGGGCCTGTATGTTTCTGTATCCGAGTTTATCAGGGATTCTGTCAGAAAAAACCTTTCCTCGTTGAAGGCAATACAAATTAGAAGTGTGTCTAGGTCTGAGGCAAGAAAGGAGATTCTTGGTTACATGAAAAAGAATAAAGAAGCATACGCAAGCGATATATCAGAAGAGCTAGGGTTAGATTTGGATATTGTCTTTTCTATTATGAAAGAATTGAACTCGAGAGGGATTGTTGAATGACACATCCAGATTGTGCCAAAGATGTTCATGTTCTGATGGAAGCTGGAGACAGAGTGCGTGGTGAAAGAATCATTTGTCAGTACAGGAAAGAACGTCATGCTGTTCTTGTGCACTTAACAGGCGGACATAAGGGAATTCAAAAAGTCATCGAAGGTTTGCCGGCAGAGGCAATTGTTGACAAGGTCTGGCGATATAAACATAGCCCACAATGATATGTTGCTCAGCACGGTATTTCCATGCTGTTAGAGGGCGAAGTAATCTTTATTGGTTGCCCTGGCAGACAGGCAGGACTGAAGTTGCATGTCTGGGCTGTGTTTGGCATGAGGGTAGAAAGTGACGGCGAGCATGTAACAGCCTGATAATTAACATAAACAGCGAGTTCACTGGCTTCTATTTTTTGGGATCCAATATTCCTAATTGAAACCGAACTGAGACTGGAAGAATCTATAATCACCTGCTTTGAAAATTTATTCACCTGATTTGTCGTTTCCGTATACGCAGACTGGCCAGCCATGTCCGTAAGTTTGCTTATAAAAACTGCCGTGATTCCTGTTACAGCGAGTGTTATAAGCAGAAGGAGAAGAAACGCTATTATTGTTGTTATACCTTTCATTGTGCTCAGGATACCACCCTCTCAAATGATTAAGGAGCAGGTGGTTCCTGGCATCCTCAATCATCGTTAATCATAAACATCATCACCCTATTTGACGATGATTGCTGAAATCACGCTACAGCATAACCAAGGCGAGCATAACGAGAGCGGCCGCAAGTGCTATTGTCATTCCTGCTGCGTAGAAAAGTGCTATTTGCTTAAGTTTTTTGAGATCCTTGTTGAGGTTCTTCTGCACAGAAAGATAGGTGTAAACAAGCGTGCTAAGTATTATGTTGCTCAAAGCCACCAGCAGCGTGAGAACAAACCATACGAACGGGTTTATCATAGTAAACTCTTGTCTACCCAGCTTAAATAAATTTTTTAGGGAAAAAATGTTTATATGCCAGTACCGAACAGAAGGAAAATCGCTATCAGGAAAATAAAAACGCCTGCCCATATTCTTTTGTCCCAAGCCAGAACTTTAGAGCCGTCCAGCGGCGGTATGGGAAGCATGTTGAAAACAGCAAGCCACACATTAACCATCATTGCAAAAGAGAAAATCGGCAGCGGATTGAGAAGGTGCGCTGCGAAGAATATTCCAGCCAAAACAATGTTAACAGCAGGTCCGGCTAGTGAAACAATGCCATACCTCTTCTTTCCCAGTGGCGTCACATTTCCCCATACGTCCATCGCTTCATGTATCATCACAGCGCCCGGTGCGGCAAAAATAAAGGAGCCGTTGCTCACAAAAGCAAGGACAACAGCCAACATCATTCCCGTTGGCCATAGCTGAAACTGCGCATGACACTTGTATTTGCGCGCGAAAAACCTGTGTGCCAGCTCGTGCAAAAGAAAACCGAGAGCCACACCAAGAGCAGCAGCAGGAATGTTTGCAACAAATGAATTCGTATTAAGGCCTTGATAAGCAAAAACAGCCGACAACACGACGGCTGCTATTATCAGATCCCGAGCTTCTTTCAGTTCCATAGTTATCACAAAATTTATTTTATTTTTTCCAATTTTATAATATTTTCTTTTGACTGGTACGAGAATGAACTTTGTTCATTCTGTACAACAAGAACTTCGTTCTTGTTTGTAGCTACTTTTCTTTCAAAGAAAAGGATTAATGGAGGCCCGCCCTTGGTGGCAACACGGAACAAGAAGAGTTGATCCGAAACCATTGCTCCACTCAGCACTCCCGAAAGCATCATGCCAATAACTTAGGGCTGCCTCCTTCCGGATCTGACCCGTTTCGCTATAAACACAATCCCTCAGGACTGAGCTTCGACGCTCTGGGATCGGGCTCGCCTTACTTCGTGCAACGCCCTCAGGCTTCGATTCCACCTAAAGCGGATTGATGGCAACAGGTGCCCGCTACCCACCCAATCTAGCCTCCAGTAAGACTAAATTAAGAAAATTATTAAAAGAGAAAGTCATTGAGGGTTTTTGATGCTAGAAAATCTTTTTCTCATTAGTTCCAAATTCTCTCGACCTGCGCCATTCGCATAGAAAGCAGCACTTTGAGCGCATCTATCATAAGCTACTACCCTCTCATCCATTGACCAATTTGGCAAATGTCGAAACTCCCGATAAAGAAGGGTTGAAAATTCTTTGTCAAGCCTGAGTGCTTCATCCAGTCTGTTAGATTCCACTGCTCTGACCATCCTTTCTAGAAGAAGATAAACATCTCTTTCCGCCATGACAAGCAGTTATCAGTTAAATATTAAAAGAGAATTAAGCGAGCACAGCGAGCTATCTTTGTATTATGTTTCTTTGACTGGTAGCTACTTTCTTTTTCAAAGAAAGGAGTTATTAGCATCCTTCTGGGTGTGTCTTGAATCTGGCAGAAGAGCACTGAGTTGAAACGACAACCTGGGAAAATGCAGAGCAGCTTGAAAGACCAACATTTTCAAAAACCAGTGTTGTTATCGCTCCTGGAGGAAAGTTGGTCACCGGAAGAGATGTGTTTGTCGTGAAGTTCGCTCCTGTTGTATTGTAAAGCTGAGCTGACATAATTGAAACTCTGTCTGCAACGCCGTCGTTCTTTACTATGACTCTTGCATTGGCTGCTGTGCCATTCGCGAAGTTCGCATAAACAGTCTCGATGTTCATGCTAGCTCCAGTGCACTGGACGCTGGCATCCGTCCTGTTTGTGACTGTCTCGCGCGTGTCTGTGATAAAGCTGTTGAGCCAGCCGGAAATCATAGCAACCAGGCTGACAACAATGACTATGAGAAGAACTGTTGCGACCAGGGGTGAAACGCCTTTTGTCATGATAGTAATTGTCACTCCCCGTCTTATATAGATTTCAAAAAGTGCTTGCTGGAGTTTATATTACCATTTCATCGCCCATATTAGATAATATGTTCTTTTTCCAGTAGGGATTTTTCTTTCTAAGAAAAAAGGTTATTAGCAGTCTGCATAGGTAATTCTACCGATGTCCGCGCTGTCATAGGCAGTCGCAGGGCAGTTAAGAGAGCTGACCGTCACAGCCTCTATCGAGTTGTTTATCCCGCTGCATGTGTCGCGGGTTGTGTTGGTTATGGTAAGTGCATCACTTACACTGAGTGTTTTTGTCTCATTGAGATTTAGGACCGTTACAACGCCTGTTGTATTCAGTACATATATGCTGCTAATAGACAGTGATTTTTTTCCGGAGTTTACCAGCGTCACGGTGGTTGTATGCTGCGTTCCTGTGGTGCAGTTTCCTCCGCAGCTATAGGTAACGTTTTTTATGTACATGTCAGCAAACTGGCACTGGAGCTGGGTGTTGGTATTGTTTTTTATTCTCTCTGCCTGCGTAGACGAAGTTGATGTCAGCCATCCGGAAAGAAATACAGAAGCGACAATAGTAATCAGAACAAGAAGAACCGCAGCAATCATCGAACTAACGCCTTTCATAAGTATCGCCTCAAGGAGACCTCCTAACTCGTTGGGAAGAGGAATTGAGGCTTTGTTCTTGAATGTACTTCTCAATTACTTCTGCTGATACATGACCTGCTGTCCCAACATAGTAACCTGGACTCCAAATATGACCTTTTCTGAATTGTTTTCTTGTTTCTGGAAATTGTTTGAATATTCGTATTGCCGAAGTGCCTTTGAGAACCTTGACTATTCCTGTAGGTGACTCGTATGGTGGAGTAGAAATAAACAAACGTATATGCTCTGGCATTACACGAAGCTCCTTGATTATCCAACCCTTTGTCTGGCAAATTGTTTCAATGATATTTTTAACATCCTTCTCAATATTTTTCAGATAAGGTTTTCTATATTTTGTGCACCAAACGAAGTGATAATTGATTTCGTATGTTGCTGAACTCAACTTTTGCATACCAATATATATACCATAAGGTTTAAATATATTTAGTTCTAATGAAATAGTATGCAAAGAACCATAAGCTTGAAACTTCCTTATGACAAAAGTCTCAATAAAACTACTGAAATCTTCAATAGAGCTGTTCAGGACTGCATCGACATTGGTTGGGAAATCAAGACTTTTAACAAGAACGAACTGCATGAACAATCTTACAGGCTTCTCCGCAAAACATATCCTACCCTTCAGAGTTCTCTTGTCCAGTGTGCCAGAGACCAAGCAAGTGATATTCTCAAGAGAACTGGATTTGACAAAAACAAACCCAACAAGAGAATCAATGGAGCTATCAGATATAACGCAAGGACTTACACCCCCAAACTCAAAGACGGGGTTATCAGTATAAGCACGGTCGAAGGCAGAAAAAAATTCCAACTTTCTATTCCACAACATTTCAAGAAATATATTTATGGGACTGTCAAAGGCATGGTTCTTGTTCAAAGAGATAAATTTTTCTTGTGCAAACTTGTTATTGAAATTGAAGACAAGCAATTTAAATACAAGAGAACCAAGATTCTCGGCATCGACTGTGGTATCAACAAGATTGCCGTTTGTTCTGACAATACATTTTTTGCTTCCAAACATTTGAAAAGGAGAAAGGGAGAGTTTTTCTATCTGCGTGGGAAACTCCAGCAAAGAGGCACTCGTTCTGCAAAAAGACTGCTCAAAAAAATAAGCGGAAGAGAAAACCGTTTCGTTGCTGACGTTAATCACCAGATAAGTAGAGCCATTGTAAACAGTAAATGTAATACATTTGTCTTTGAAAAACTCTCTGTCAGAAAAAACAAGAAACTCGGTAGGAGATTTAACAAAAAACTCGGTGGATGGTCTTTCAGGCAACTTCAAGGATTTGTCGAATATAAGGCTAAAGAAGTTGGTAAGCAAACTATCTTTGTCAACCCTGCCTACACAAGTCAGACCTGTTCTGTCTGTGCTACAACCGATAAGTCTTTCAGACATGGAAATCTTTTCTCCTGTTCCAAATGTGGATTCAATCTTGATGCAGACCTCAATGCGTCAAGGAACATCGCCATGCTCGGCAAGTCCTTGCTTGGTAGGGCTTCTGTCAACAGCCCATACGTTTCGTGTGATGATGTTGCAAGTGTGAAAGCACAACTACAACAGAGCATAGTTACAAGCCACCTAACTTGTTAGGTGGTAGTTGACGTGTAACTATTGACATCAGTGATATTTATTAGTTAAAGATGGCATGTCGGGTATGTTTCTTTTTTCACTAAGCGAACGTTACAAGCAGAACCTTTGGTTCTGCTGTACAACATGGACTTCGTTCATGTTTGTAGTGAGCCACCTTTATAATATGTTTCTTTTCCGCAAGCCCTTTTCTTTTCCAAAGAAAAGGGCTTACCTGAAAATAAGTACAGCAGGATATCTTATGCAGTTGGATGCAACTATTTCTATTCTCTTTGGCTTTGTATTTGATCCTGTATCATAGATTAGCCAGGTTGTCGAGCCAGGGGAAAGAGGGTCAGATGCATTGTAGTCTCTTATGTTTATCTCCCTGTTTTTGGTGACATCGCCATACTCTAGTGATGCCTTTATGCCTGTCATATTATCTCTGTCAGCAACGTTTCTTATCCTAAGCGAAACTGTGGTATTTGAAAAGGTAAGTGAGCTTATATCTATCGTACCAATACAGTCAGCACCAGCAGTGGCTTCCTGCACTTTGCCCGCGGTGAAAGTTGTTGCCCATGTGGCCATAACACCAGCGATGGTCATGGTTACGGCTATGAGAAGAACTGCAGCAATCAACGGTGAAACGCCTTTTCTCAATTTAGTCAATAAACTCGCCTAGAATTAATATTATCGTCATGGTATATAAAAGATTTCCTAGCATGAAACAAGCTCTCCCCCAACATTAAAAACGCCTGTTTATCCAAGGAATAGGACGCTCAAAAAGTATATATACCGAGCTTAGCAATATCTTACGTAAATGGAGAGAAAAAAATGAAAGGAATATCACCGCTCATAGCAGCTGTTTTGCTCATAGCATTTACAGTTGCAATAGCAACATTAATCATGGGCTGGTTCTCGACGCTTACAAGAACTACTACATCAGCCGTGTCAAACAAAACCACGGAAGCTGTAGCCTGTTCAAACGCGCAGATAAGCATATCGGATGTGTACATAACAGCAGGCGCTGGCATAACAGGAAGCGCAAGAGTTGTTGTGAAGAATACCGGATACACGACCCTAGCGGTAAACAGCGTCCAGGTATATAACGTCACTGGGCATAACCATTCAACCGGATTTGCCACTGTCAACATGGGGCCTGGCGCAACGCAAACGTTTTCAATAACAAGTGTCGGGGTAGCAACGTGTCCTACAGTGTTCTCAAAGGCAATAGTAACATCAAACTGTGGCGGCATAGATGATACCTTTGACGGCGCGCCAAAGTGCTCGTAATCAGTAAACGATTTTTTCTTTTTTCCCTATAAACTTAATTAAAAACAAGTGTAAGAATATACTAACTTCTGTGAATTTGTGAAAAAATACTATAGTTCCTATCTTACATCATACGTTTATGCAAGGTAATCACGATTAGAACCTGCAAAAAGTATATATACCGAGCTTAGCAATATCTTACGTAAATGGAGAGAAAAAAATGAAAGGAATATCACCGCTCATAGCAGCTGTTTTGCTCATAGCATTTACAGTTGCAATAGCAACATTAATCATGGGCTGGTTCTCGACGCTTACAAGAACTACTACATCAGCCGTGTCAAACAAAACCACGGAAGCTGTAGCCTGTTCAAACGCGCAGATAAGCATATCGGATGTGTACATAACAGCAGGTACCGTCGCAACAGGCAATGCAAGAGTTGTTGTGAAGAATACCGGATACACGACCCTGGCGATAAACAGCGTCCAGATATACAACACGACAGGGCAAAACCATTCGACAGGATTCGCATCTGTTAACATGGGACCTGGCGCGACGCAGACTATATCACTAACGAATGTTTCGGTATCGAGTTGCCCTTCAGTATTCTCGAAGGCAATAGTGGCATCGAACTGCGGCGGAATAGGCGATACATTTGACGGCGCGCCAAAGTGCTCGTAATCAGTAAACGATTTTTTCTTTTTTTCCTTTAAACTTAATTAAAGTAGACAACGTATTCTATAATATCTAAAATTCTTGTTATGCAATATTCCTCACTTCTATCACGAGAAAGTCCGCGCCTGCGTAAAGCTTGTAGTAGACATCATAGTCAATGGTGGAGTTGACAAAAGCATGCACCTGACATAATGGCAATCTAAGACCTGTATTGCCAATTTCTGTGTATCCTGTGCCGACAGAAGTAGCCGGGTTTTCATCTATTAGTATGGAAGAGTTCCCGACATAAGTGGTCACGTTATTTGTTTTGTCCGTGACCTGCATAATAATCTGGGACGTGTCTATGGTTCCCGATGAAATCTTTTTGAAAACAGCCTTCAACCTATCGTTTTCTGCCACCAAGTCTGTAGTACCGTCGCCATCACCATCCTTCTGCAGACAGTTAACATCAGCACCAGCTATGTAAACATAATTTCCAGAAAAACTTCTTGTCATAAAATCAATCAGCGATACTGGCGTGTCTGTTGAGAACTGGATTGCATCTTCTCCAGGTATGCTTTCAAAGTGTTTTGAGCTGGTGAATTTATAATTTCTGAAAGCATATCTTCCCTCGCGTGCCACCGTTCGTATGTATTGGTCTATGAAGTGCAGGTCATCCTCAGCACCCTTGACGTCAGCGGTTTTTATTGCCGAATCAAAGGTTGGCCTACCTATGGTCAGAACAAGCAGGATAGCTACAAAAACTATCACCAACAGAATCGCAACTGAAAGTAGTGTGTTCATTATTACCAGGTCCTGTTATAGGTGCTCTTTGATCTGACGAAAAACCCGCTTTCCTGCAGGCTGATGTCAAAGAAGGCTGCCACATAATTCCTTGTGGAGGAATTGAAATAAAACTTCTCTACAACCTGATTGTTTTGTAAAGTGTAATTTAGAGTAACATTAACAATAGCCGCAGATGAGTTGAACTCCATGACCGTACTTGTAGAATCGTTGAGGGCAAAAGTTCTGCCCGTTGGTATCGAGTTCGTGAAATTTATCGTGCCGCTCAGGTTGTTCTGCAGGAAGTTGCCTATGGTTGTAGAAAAATTCCCAGTAGTACCATTGTAGAAAATAAATACATAAATTATTTTTGAATCGAATTCGCTGCGCATGTAGGTGGAGATATTATAAAGATACACAGCAGACGCATTGGCATTGCCCTGCATGGAAGCAATAGACGATGCATATTGATATTCACTGCGTATATTTTTCAGGCTGCGGTCCAGATACGATGTGTCCTGGAAGTTTTTTTCCTGCGCCAGTATAGGCAAGCTGAGCAATCCCTTGAGCAGGACAAAACCGACGACTATGAATATGGCACCTATCATAAACATCTGGCCCTTGCCTTTATTTAGAATTGCATCCACATCCATAACCTCACTTTTTTATTCAGGAAAGAACCGCGATAGCCGCTTATGTAGTAGTCAACGGTGATTACAGTTCTGTTGGCAGGTATCGAAACCGATACGCAAGAAGTTGTGCAGATGGCTGCGTCAAAAAGCACGTTACTGGGCAGCATAGCTGTCAGGTTCGCATCTATCGAGCTTACTGACCCTCTTGAGACAGCGTTTCGCAAATCATCTGTCTGATCCATGTAATATAGTATGTCATAGCCCGTTTGTTTTATGACAGTTATATCAGTCTCCGGCTCCTCTGGCGTGGTGCTGAACACCAAAACCAGTGTAGCCATTATTGTAGCAATGGCGAGCATCACTTCCAGCGTGTAGATGTATCCGTGGCTGGAATTATTTGGTTTTTTGTGTTTCATAACTATTACCATGTTTGTACAGTAACGCGTCCTCTTCGCATAGCTCCTGTGCTGTTCTGGTATAAAACAAATCTCCTGAATGACACAACATTTCCAGCAGGAGGCGTAGCCGGTCCGAAATTAAGTATGGTAGCGCTAGTTCCCGTGTCCACAAGCTTTATGCTGAAATCCCGCGGCAGGTGCGTCGAGTTCTTTATTCGCGTGTAGTTTGAATTATTTAGGAAAAGCAACTTCCTGTACTGGACAACGGATATTGCCTCTGGAGCCAGCCAAGTTTCCGAAAGATTGTCCGAACCCGACATTGTTGTAGACTGTTCGGCAAAATTACTGTCATCGTCAAAGTAAATAGTGAACGTCTTGTCGGCGTTAGAATCTATTGATGTATTGAATATCGCAATAGTTCTGTTTATCTGATACGCTGCAGGCGCATTGTTGTTGTCAATCACAAACGTTGAAGGCACATTAGCGCCGATGCCGAGATCCGTATAGTTTACTAAGATAAGTTCATTCGCAAGATTTCTGATCGTATCGCTCTGGTTCTTCAATGAACCTTGTGTGTTGTTCACGATAACATAAAACCGGTAAGCCTTCGTCATTAAGCCAATGCGGTCAATAAGATTTTCATAAGCCCACTGATTATAGATTTCATCCGCCGACAATGTTCTGTTCCACACAATAACTTCGTCAATGGTACCGTTGAAAGGTTCGTCTTGTGTTGCGTTGTCAAAAAGACCTACCCAGAAATTACCGTTATTTACCGCACCAAGACCAGCTGTCAAAGTGTCCGTCAAAACGCCGTTCGCATACAAGTTAGAAGAGTTCGTGCTGTTTATTGTTAATGCCAAATGCACCCACTGACCAGAAGGTGGTGCATAATTATATTCATATTCTGCAATGCCATTGTAATACCGCACCTTTCCGGTGGTGGTTCTTAAATAAAGCTGATAATTTGAATTATCCGTATTTTGAGCCCTCTTGGAAATAATAGTCTCTGCATAATTGGCAGTAGCACTGTTATGTTTAATCCAAACGCTAATTGTAATATCAGATTTTATATCCAGGCTGCCGCTATCAGCTACTGTAATATTTTGATTTATCCCGTCAAAGCTGCATCCGCTATCTAGTTTGCCCAAAACAGCCGCGCTGCAGTTTGCGCTGCTTATCGTTCCGTTGTTGCCGTACCTCGTCGCGTCGGTTGTGGAATTGTCAAGGTGCAACAACAAGATAACAGAAGAGTCATTAGCAGTTGTCTGCGGCCAGTTATCCGGGTAGTAGCCGCGTTCCACAATACTAAGCAGGCCTGTTGCCTGTGCGGTCATGACACGAATGTTCGTGGAATCACCAACAGTAGAAAAGTAATTTGAAACATATTGAAGCACGAGGGCAAACACGATTATGAACATTCCGACAGCTACTATGTAATCTATCTGCATGATTCCCTTTCGGGTAAGACGCGAGCCGTGGGATTTTTTAACTAAAAGGGGCGGCGTCTTACGCCCTACACTTCCTGCGCATTTGCTTATCATAGCTTTACCATCTCTATCACGCCTGTTCCGTTAGTGAACTTTGTGTAGGAAAATCTTGTCAGCCCGCCGGAGGCCGAGCCGTTGTAGTTGGCATCAAATCCGATTTTGCAGGTGTTGTTGAATTCAGCGCCAAAAGACTCTATGATTATTGATTTGTTGAAAAATGTTGCCCTGTATCTTATGTCTGTTATTCTGTCCGGCAGGCGTGTCTGCATGCTTCCCATCAATGTGTTCGTTGATAGGTTATAATCCGTTGGGTTGTATATTTTCTCTATTGCGCCGCGCATGACAAAACACATCTCCTGTATTTCACTCCCGCCGACAAACGTCTGGTAATCTTTTTTTACGTCAGTAAAAGTCGTGATGATTACAAAGACAAGAAACATGCTGAATCCGACAAGAATGGCATGACTCACGAGTTCTGCCTGGCCCTTGCTAAGGAAATGGTTGCATTCCGATCTACTCGATTTGTTTTTACTCATTACCTTACCACTTCCAAAGTCAGGTTAGGTATGTTTCTGTTGTTAACGCCGTTGTTCTTTATACGTAGCTGGCCAGTTCCTGACCAATCTATACGGCTGTCGAGATCTATGTTTGTGTATTCAAGCCGGATAAAAAGCGGGAACACTGTCGGCGCTGTTGTGATAAAATTTCCAAAAGTTGACGAAACCATACGGAAAGCTTCAACCATGCTCAGTTTGTTTTCAACATCAGTGTAGCTGCCGTTAGTCACCGCAAAAAGAAATCTGTTATCATCGCCTGACTGAGTCATCTGGAAAAGATAATGTGTTGTGTTATGTGTGTTGTTCATACGCGCATGTAACAACGTGCCTGCTGAAACAAACGCTGTTGTCGTATTCCTCTGTGAAGATGAAATATATTTTTTGCTCATGCTCGTAAATGTAAGGCTCATCGGCTCTGACAAGCCGTAATTATAAAGATTGTAAACCTCCTCAGAAGAAAGTGACCTGTTATATATCACAACCTCGTCAATAGTTCCGTTGGCAAAGCGAGCACTGATGAATCCACCGGCAGAGGTTTCCTCAGCGCCTATGATAATAGGACGTGAATTTGTTAGAATGTCTCCTGAAATAAATGATTCATTCTTGAGGACGCTGTTTATGTATGTCTTGCAGACAGAATTGTTGTAGGTCACTGCAATATGATACCACACGTCTGTTTGTAGATTATCAACAGAATTAACACATGTGGCTCTTCCAGAAGCAAATCTCCATTCACCCATAACTTGTCCTGCACTATTAACATATATTTCATAATTTTCTGAATTGTCATAACCCTTTGCAACAAGAAAATTATGATTCTTGAGCTGGTTCAATTTTACCCAGAGAGAAACGCTCAGCTGCGAAGACAGATTAATTGTGCTTGAATGGTCTATAGTTATATTATCATCTATCCCGTCAAAGCTGCAAGCGCTATTTGTTCTGCCGACAACACCAGTGCAGTTAACGCCGCCGGCAACACCATTGTTTCCATAAGCAGACGAATCGAGTGTGGAGTTGTCCAAATGCATAAGAAGCATGACAGAAGAGTTCGCCGTATTTCCGCTGTATGTTGTGTCGTTAACGCGGATAGTGTTATTAATGCCGTCGACATTTAGAGCAAAATTCATCGTCACTGTGTGCGCCGCCGCGACACTAGCAAACAACAAAACCGTCAGAAACACGTACTTCATAGAACATTATAGTCATTCGAGGAAATAAATAGGATATACTGAATTTATTTTTGCTTAGTATGTTGAAACTTATTATTTTTTCTTCCTGCCGAAGATCTTATCATATTTCTCATGATTAATCCATTCCAAGATGAGTGATACAATCTCCACTTCATCTGTCCTTAGTGTATAGAGCATTCGCCAGTAGCCGACGAGGTCAATGATCCAAAGGTTGTTGATATCATACTCATTAACGAACTTTTCAGGTAGTGGTTTTTGTGCATGATCACCTGCAAGCGGATTCATTTTCAGATATTCTATCTTGGCATCTATGGATTTGAGAAGTTGTTGGTTAAAGGAATTGTTTATGCCATTCTTTTGCTCATTCTCGGCTAGAATTTTCAGCTCATCATATTCCTGTGTCGCGTTTTTCGATAAAATGACCCGGACTTCTTTTCAATGGAACTTCATACTTCTCTCCCTTCTTTGATCGCTTTTGAGAGTTTTTTACTGGGATTATATGTCCAGACATAACCTTCCTTTGTATTGATAACAAGCCCTCTTTCTTCCATGTAATTTAGGATGAGATTCAGCGTTTGGTGCATTATCTTAACATCAATCCGGCGCTTGATTTCACTCTTGTTTATAGGGTCTTTTGCATTTCGGATAACTTGTTCTATCATCAAGACCGTCCTAAGAGTCGGAAAATGAATGACTTTATCGTCTGCAGATAAATCTATCTGAAATTTAATGTTGTTTTTTGATTTTGATAGCATTTCATCGCCTTTATGTTTATATAAGTCTATATAATTATATAAAGTTATCTATAGTGTGATGGAGAAACCCTTTTTATACTTAATTAAACATATGTATAACATAAATTTAACAAGGTGATAGCTATGTCGGAACTGAAAGTAAGAAAAATAGGAAATTCACTGGGTGTAATATTTCCGATTGAAATGGTTAGAGAGAAAAACTTGAAAGTAAACGAAAGAGTTTTTGTTAATGTTGCAAAAAAGGGTGACTTAAGCAAGCTATTTGGAACGTTGAAATTCAAGGAAAGCAGTCAAAAAATAAAGGATGAGATGCGTAAGGGTTGGGACTAATGTATTTTTTTGACTCCTATGCATTCATAGAAATAATAAGTGGCAATCCAAATTATTCAAAATTTAAAAATACAGAGCTTGCAACAACAAAACTAAATTTAATGGAGGTTTATTACAAGATCCTAAAAGAGTTCGGACGTAAAGCTGCAGACAAGTTTTATGAAGAAACTATAAAATATTGCGTAAATATAAATGATGATGTAATCAAGGAAGCCATGTTGTTCAGGTTGCAACATAAATCAAAAAACTTGTCTTATATTGATTGCATTGGTTATGTTCTTGCTAAAATGAACGGCTTGAAATTTCTTACCGGCGACATACAGTTCAAAGAAATGGAAAATGTGGAATTTGTGAAATAATTAAAGAAGGTTTCTAAGTTCTTCGTTGGTAATCTCAGCATCCCTCAATATGCTCCTTAGAATTTTCGGATGAAGGATTTTCCAGAATGATATGGCACAGTTGCTCTTTTTCCAGTCGAGTTCTTATAAATCTTATGGCTTCCGCTCTGTCTCACAAGATGAAATCCTTTTCTCTCCAGAATCTTAATAATTTCATTTGCCGTAAGCCTCGGCAACTTCATATATTAACCTCTACATTGGCAAGGCTTGTCATCTCGGTCTGCAGTATGTCCTCATCATTAGCCAATCTATCTTCCAAATGCAGTTTTATGGCATCTTTTATATTTTCTAGAACCTCTTCGTAAGTTTCTCCCTGAGTATAACAGCCCTGCAACTCTGGGCAATAAGCATAATAACCATTTTTGTCCTTTTCTATTACAACAGATAATTTATAATTTGTCATTTTGAACACCTTTGAATGATTTATCGCAAAAAGTATTTATAGAGAACGTCAGCTGACACCATTTCATGAACAGAGGCATTCTTTTACTCATAAAATTAGCTATTCGAATCAGGCGCCTATGGTGCAGTTTGTGAGCTGCGAATAGAAAGCCGCTGTGTAAAGTTCGGTGTAGGCCGTGTTATTGTACACTGTTGTCGGGTACTTTGTGATGCCAATCTGCTGGCATGCCGCCTCGTTAGCGCCATCACAGGAAACAAATATCTTATAGGCATAGGTTCCGAGTGCCTGAATCTGCTGCAGCGTTGCCGTGTCATTTGCCTGTCCGAGTATGCGCACGCCATTTATCTGCAGGCATTCTACGAATTTCTTCTCTATGTTGAGGAACGACAAGTAAGAGTCAGAACTTACAAGTGTGTTCGTAAATAGCTTTCCATCCTTTGTGACAAAAATATCCTGTATTGTCGACTTGCCAGTAGGGTCATTGAAACGTACAACCATCTTGTATATGCCATTAGTATCGTTCACTGCCAGCACTTCCGAATTTGTCTCAAACTGCAAATCATATATTTGCTTGATAGTACTTGATGCCGTCTGCTGGTTGCCCACAATAGGTGCTTGCATAACCAAATAACCAATAACAAGAATAAGCACTACTATTATACCAACATAAACTTTGTCGAATTTCATTAATGAAAATTATAAAGAAAATAATTTAAAGGTATCCTAAACACTTCGGCTGTTCTTTCGTGATGCTTACGTAATTGTCAGAAGAAATACCCGCCCATAAATGAACGTATCTCAAGCCATGTCTTACTCCGCCACTACGAGGCTGCCAAATATTTTTCTGTATTTGTCTATTTTTGGGTTGTCAAGTCTCGATATGAAATCGAGCAGTTTTTTAGTGAACTACCACCGAACAAGTTCAGTGGCTTCCTGCTTCCCTGACCGAGCTTGCTCATTGCTGAGTAGTGGTTCAATCTCCACAGGCGTATATTCCTGTCGTTCCGACAGTAATGCTTTTTTGAGTATGTTGATTGCGGAATTGTAGTCCCTATCTATCTCAAGACCACATTCGCACTTGTGAATTCTATTCCAGAGTTCCTTATGAACTTCTGTTCCGCAACTTGAACAAATTTGTGTTGTTCCTCTTGGCTCAACCTTCACTACCCGAATACCAGCTCTCTCAGCCTTGTATTCGAGCATCTGGATGAACTTTGACCATGAAGCATCTGAAATTGCCTTTGCCAGATGGCGATTCCTTACCATATTTTTTATCTGCAAGTCTTCTACTGCTATGAAGCCGTAGTTACTTATGTAATAGTGAGAAAGCTTGTGCAGAAAATCATCTCTTTGGTTTGTTATCTTTTCGTATGTTCTTGCTACAATAATCTCTAGGCGTCGCATGACAGCATCCTGAAGCATCTTGTTTCTGGAAAATTCTTTTTCTGTTATTTTCTTCGTGTATTTCTCTACCTGTGCAATGCTTTCCAGTATGTCCTCGATATAAACCCTGATGTCCTTGCTCACAGTATTTTCACCTGCTCCTTCAGTATCTTCTCCCTTAAAGCGGGTTTTATCGTATCGTATTCGACAAGGTCGACCTTCTTTTTCAGCGCGCTTTCCAGTTCCAGCTTGATCGCGACAAAATCGAGAAGGCTTATGTCACCCCTGATGTCCACAAGCATGTCTATATCGCTGTCTTTTTTCATTGTGCCCCTCGAAGCGGAGCCGAATATGGCGGCTCCTTTCACATTGTGGCGCTTCAGTATCGGCACCGCAGAACGCTTTATGCTCTTTATATCTGTCATTTTATCATCCCCAAATTGTATTTCACGAAAGTCAATGTATCAACGGCTGAATTCAATATCCTGTATTTCTTTTACAGTCTCGGATAAAGTTTTGTCGCGCTTCATTTGCTTCTCCTCATAAGCTTCGTTATTTCTGCAGTGAGCATGTCGAAAGTATCGTCGTTCAGTCGTGCGAATGTCTTTGCAACCAGAGCTTTTTCAATGAGCATAATCTTGTCCGCGCGTACCATGCTTTTCATTAGCAGTTTGCCGGATGATAAATTTGATTCGTCAATCATAATGCCGTGTTCTTTTTCATTGAGGTTTGACGTTATGGCGCACACGACAACATCCTGCTTCTTCCTGTTATAGGCATTATTCGAAACTACAACAGCTGGCCTGAATTTCTGTCCATGCAAATCTGAATACGGGAATTTTACCCAGACAATGTCCTGTTGCTTTAATTCATTCATTCATATCCTTCCTCGCGATTTCGTCCCATACATCATCTTCCTTATTCCATGCCCGTTTCATCGACTTCCTAACTACGGTTTTCCAGAAAGCGTCCTCGCCCAGTGCCGACAAAACATCGCCTTCTTTCCTGATTACAATCTCGTCGCCATTCTCTATTAACACAAGCGTCGCACTTTTCCCTATGCCCAGCTCCTTTCGTATATCCTCCGGTATCACAATCTGCCCCCTTTCATTGACTGCAACTGTCCGTATCCGCCCCCTTTTCCCATTTTCCACACTTTTCTGATTATTCATACTATTCACCTAATTCATATTAATCTGATGAATATAAATACTTTCCAGTCCCGAAATCATATCACGACTTTCTTTAGCGAAAACACGACTTTCATCGTTTTTGGGGTTTACCCAAAATTGCATCGAACCGGAGGTTCGTGCATATTGCGCGAACGCTTTGCGTTCAGCGCAAAAATCCGTGATATGAAAACAACGTGGATTTTTGTTGAATTCGCCCGATTCTGCAAAATTCCGCGTTTTAAAGATGTTTGCTGTTTTCATGTTATTTCCCGTCATTTCTACGTTCCCCATCATTATCTCAATCCTTCTCCGCCACAAGCACAAGCACGTCAGCCCGCACAGCCTTCACTTCCCAGAAGAACTCCTGGCTCGAGGCGGTATTGTCCGAGTAGACAACAAATGTACCGTTCACAACTTGCTTGCTATTCTGGCTCTTTATCGAAATCCTGTCAAAGCCATCTATATTCGTCAAAATAACAGTACGGTTCTCCTTTCTTGTCAATTTTTCAAAATAAGCAGGCAAAACAACGATAGCAGTCCCGTTAACAAGCTGCCCTTCGCCCCGATAATAAACAGCGATCTCCGGCCCTTCAATAGTGCTGTGAATAAGCCAGTTCTTCGTGCCGAGAGGATGAGGAATCTGGAAGTTCTTTGTCGTGCCGACGATGTTGCCGTTTACTTGAAGTGTTGAGTTAGGGCTCGTCGTCCCGATGCCGGCGTTGCCGTGATTTTTTCTTTCCCTTGTCCCTGTTAACATTTGTCCCGCCGCTTCTCTGTGCAGGCGTTGGTTGCGGAAAAGGTTTATATAATTGGCTTCGTAATAATAAAACAGTGATAGCATGTCAGAAATTATTGTCAACGTTCCCAAGGATGATGTAGACTGGAAAGGCTTTCTGGAGAAGGCTGTCGAACTGAAAAAGTTTGAGCTTGAGCTTGAGAAGTCAAAGAGCCTACAACGAGCGGTTCTTGAAACGCTTGGCTCAAAAAGCAGGCTGACTGAGGAACATGCTAAAGAGCTTTCAAAACTTGTAAACAAAGGGCTTGCGAAGCGGTACAGCAAAGACTTTCGGTCTTTGCGTACGCGAGGAAAAGCTTCCTCGCTGTACAAGTAAGAGCTGTTTATGATGAAACTTGTTCTTGACGCATCTGTATTATTTGCAATAATCATTTCTAAAGGCAAGGGATTGCGCGGCAAAGTGCTTGACATATTTTTCCATGACGATATTGAATTATTCGCGCCCGCGCACCTGTTTTCAGAGCTTTCAGAGCACGAAGAAAGGATAAGTGTTAACCGACAGCCCATACTGAGCCAGTCCTTTGCTTGGCTCTGAACACTTCT
>JBBSYB010000092.1:0-7169 GCA_038045465.1 Candidatus Aenigmatarchaeota archaeon
GAACCGGAGGTTCGTGCATATTGCGCTTTTGTCAGCAAAGCGCAAAAATCCGTGAGCTGCAAAGAAACATAGTTTCTTTGGGCTCTCAGAGAGCTTCGCTCTCTGCAGATATGATTTTTCATTATCAGCGTCGCTCTGTTTTCGCTAAATCCATCATTATCCTCAAAATTCCTCTCTTCCAAGCGATTTTGTGTTTTCATGCTACTTCACGCCTATTGCGACCAAAATCCTTGTGATTCCTGTGTTCCGGCTGCTTTCCAGAGCTCTTCCGACCGCGTCGAACATCTGTTCCAGCGCCATGTTTCTCACCTCACGCGCAAGCTGTAGCCTTCTTGAATACCTTTCCCCCTGCGTCTATGCACAGGAATGAAATCGTGCTGCTTCCAGACGTGTCCAAGCTCGTGAAGTTCACTGTGCCTACTACTGATAATGTCTGTGTAGGGCTCGTCGTCCCGATGCCGACGTTGCCATCATATTTGACAGAAATCAAATTGGTGCCTATTGCGTCATTTGATGCATCTCCGTCGGTCCCCAATAAAGACAATCTCCAATAGTTACCATCATTATTTGTAATAAAACTATAATACCCGTTAGCGTAGCTATACCTAATTTCTCCACCAGCATTTATTCCTGATGTAATTCCCCCCGCTACGACAAGTTTTCCATTTGGCCCCGTCGTCCCGATGCCGACGTTGGCTTGTTTTATTTCCCTTGTCCCTGTTGCCATTAGTCCCGCCGCTTCTCTGTGCCGATATTGCATCTGAAAATAATACTCCAGAGACTGCGGATTCAAGCAAGTTTTAAATATCCGCCTGCAATAGTAGATATAGGCTGTGATATTATGGAAAAAGACTTCATGAAAAGAATTGTAGTTAATCCAAAGGTAATGGTAGGCAAGCCTGTAATCAAAGGAACAAGGATTGCTGTTTATGAGATTATCAATAGGCTCTCTCAGGGCCAGACTTTCAAAGAAATAACAGAAGATCTCGAGATTACCAAAGAGGATGTTAAAGCTGCTCTTATATATGCAGGTCATCTCGTGGAAGGCGAGGAGATTTTCCCTGTTGTAATTGGTAGTAAACATGAAGTTTCTAGTTGACGCAAACCTAGGCAGGAAGTTTGTCAACCTTATGCAAAAGGCTGGATACGACACTATTTTTGCAAAGGACTTGTCGCCTTTGTCCACCGATGAGGAAATACTGGCAAAAGCCAATGTTGAAGAAAGAGTTATAATCACTAATGATAAAGATTTTGGCGAACTGGTCTTTCGTTCCGGCAAGGCTGCAAGAGGTGTAATTCTTCTCAGGACTATAGCGACAGGCTCGGTTGAGAGGTTCGAACTGGCGAAAGGCGTGCTGGACAAATCAAAAAGCAAGTTTATAGTCGTTGAAGAAGGCCGCGTAAGGATAAGACCGCTATAAGCGGGATGCACGGAGCCGCCGTCAAGGGCGGGGTCAGTTCCAAGATGCTTCGTGATATGGCATAATTGCCCCGCTGCCGGTGTTGCCTGTCGTTGAGTCATGTCTCGATATTATTTGTTCTTTGTGCCACTGCCGATATTGCGTCTGAGAAAGATTTATATAATTCGCTTCGCAATAATAAGACAGTGATTGTATGACCGAAATTGTTGTTAAAGTTCCTAATGAACTGAGGGAGTTCGAGTCGATATCCCCGATAAACTGGCAGATTATTATAGGCAAACGTATGAAAGAGGAATTTGACGAACTGGTGCGGCTGAAGAAAATAGTCGCGAAAAGCAAGCTCACAGAAAAGGATGTTGAGGAACTTTCCGAAGAGGTAGGTGTCGCACTCGCCAAAAGATTTCTTTCAAAGAAGTGATAATTTGTGTTTCTAGTGGTCGATACAAATACTGTGTTCTCTTCTTTGTATGTAAAAGGCAAGCCATTTGAGGTTTTCATGCTGAACAAAATGGTCGGTTTGTTTGAATTTGTCGCGCCTGAATTTCTCTTTTTTGAAATCGGTAAACGAATGGATAAATTGCTTGCAAAAAGCAGGTTGTCAAAGGGGGAAATATCTGACATTTTTTCGTTCCTGAAAAGGGAAATTGATTTTATATCTTCTGACAAATTTGAGGACAAGATGGAAGAAGCCGCGAAAAAGGCGCCACACATGAAGGATGCGGCATTTGTGGCGCTGTCGCTCAAGCTGGACTGCAAAATCCTATCTGGAGACAAAGGAATAAAGAAATCTCTGCCTGACAGGGTAATTACTCCTTCCGAAGCCATTGAAATGCTGTTAAGCAAATCAGGATAGCCTGCAAAAATCTGTATTAGCGGCGCAAATTCCATCTCACGACTTTCTTTAGCGAAAACACGACTTCCTCGGAAAGCATCAGCTTTCCGGGGTCTCGGAGAAGCTTTGCTTCTCCCAAGATCATCGTTTTTGGGGTTTACCCAAAATTGCATCGAACCGGAGGTTCGTGCATATTGCGCTTTTGTCAGCAAAGCGCAAAAATCCGTGAGCTGCAAAGAAACATAGTTTCTTTGGGCTCTCAGAGAGCTTCGCTCTCTGCAGATATGACTTTTCACTATCAGCGCTGCCCTGTTTTCGCTAAATCCATCATTATCCGCAAAATTCCTTTCTTTTAAGCCGATTTGTGTTTTCATGCTATTTCCTGCCTTTTCTTCGTTCCCCACTCTAATCCTTCTCCACCACCAACAGCGCAATGTCAGCCCTGACCGCCTTTACTTCCCAGTAAAACTTCTGCTGCGGATTATTGTTGTCAATCGCCCTGACCTTAAACGTCCCATTATTTACAGACGAAGCTGCTATTGGTGATATCGGTTCATTATTGTCAAACTTTGGCGTGAGTATTATCGTCCTGTTCTCCTTCCTGGTCAGGTTTTCGAAATAAGCAGGCAAAACAATTGTCACAGTCCCATTCACAAGCTGGCCCTCACCACGATAATAAACAGCATTCTCCGGGCCCTCTATTGCGCCATGCACTAACCAATTCTTCGTGCCCAGAGGGTGCGGAATCTGGAAGTTCTTTGTTGTACCGACGATGTTGCCATTGACCTGCAACGTCGAGTTGGGGCTCGCTGTCCCTATGCCGGGGTTGCCTGCAATTATATAGTCGCCTTCCCTCACCGTCCCAGTGACTTTTGTTCTCACCTGCCCTATGAATGCCACGGGAATCCCGTTCACCTTGCCGCCATTGCCGATCACGCCTGCGCTATCCGTCACGACAAGATATATGCCCGACCCGGCTGTCTCATTGCCGAGGTTGCCCGACTTTGTTATCTTCCCAGTTACTATCTCCACGATGTCCCCTGCTTCTATGTTCTCCGTAGGATTCAGCTTTTCAAATATTTCAGCGTAGTCCGTTCCATTCGAGCGGTACGACGTCGCGTTGATGTTGCCGTTCACGTCCAGTTTGTAGTTGGGGCTCGCCGTCCCGATGCCGACGTTGGCTTGTTTTATTTCCGTCCCTTGTCCCGATTGCCGTTTGTCCCTTGCGCCATTGCCGAAATTGCGCATGAAAATAATGTTCCAGAAATTGCGCATCCACACAAGGTTTAAATAATTCCAATGAGTAATTATAATCGGTGACATTTATGGAAGAACTCACAGTGAAAATTCCGGACTCTCTGAAAAACGATAAAGGCATGCTTGAAAAAAAGATAGGCGAACTTGTAACACTAGAAGCGAAGCGCAAGCAATTGATTAGGCTAGCCGACGAGACTATGAAAGGCGCGAAGCAACTCGACGATAAAGAGCTTGTTGAACTTGGCAGGAAGCTCAAGAAAGGCAGATTCAAGGAACTCAAGAAGCAAGGGTTAGTGTAAATGTTGTTGGTTGTCGATACTAATATTCTTATCTCTTTCTTCAATGAGAGGTCAACGGCAAGAGAGCTTGCAATATCGTCTTCATTGGAACTCTGCTCCCCGAAAACTGCATTATATGAAATAAATAAGCATAAGCAGGACATCTTGAAGTCGTTTTCCCTTTCAGAGGGGCAGTTTTCGTTTATTTTAAGGCTCCTGAACAGCACAGTGCAGTTTGCCGAAACAGAAGAATACAAGCGGTTTCTGTCAAGAGCGATAAGAGTTTCTCCCGACCCGGACGACATAGATTTCTTTGCCATGGCATTGAAGCTCGGCTGTCCGCTCTGGTCGGAAGAGAAAAGACTGGGCAGGCAGCAGAAAGTTAAGGTGTATAATACTTCTGAATTGCTGAAAGAGCTTGGATTTGGGTAGATAAATGCGTCTTCAACTCCAACTAAAAGCTGTGGCGATACAGGATTCATCTCACGGCTTTCTTTAGCGAAAACACGACTTTCATCGTTTTCCGCATTTAGCCAAAAATCCGTGATATGAAAATAATGCATTAGCGTCGCAACAATTCCCGCTCTTTTCGTAAATTTGCCATAATATGCAGAATTTTCCGCTTTTACAGGCAATGCAACAAAATTGCTAAAATCGTGCAAATATTGGGTTTTCATCGTTTCCCTCCGTTTTCCAAAGCTGCTATTCTACGTTCCAACTCGTTATTTTTCGCTTTCAGCTGTTCGTTCTCCGCCTTCAGCGCATCAATCTGTTTCTGCTTGTCTACATCAATCGCAACCACGTTGGTCTTCAGTTCCTGTATAGCCCCAGTCAAAACAGGCGTGATTCTTTCATAGGAAATGCCCTTGTAGCCGTTATTATCAGTGGTAACGACCTCAGGAATGACTTTCTCCACGTCCTGAGCAATGAAGCCGATTTGAGTTCCGTTAGGGAAAGTCATATTAGTTACATTCTTCCACAAGAAGTTAACAGGCTTGAGCTGCATGACCCTGTCAAGCGAATTCTGAAGAGAAGTGATGTTCTGCTTCCATCTAACATCAGAGCCAGACCATGCCCCAGAAGTCACCCACGATGTCCCAGAAACTGTCAAAGTATAGCCGGGGCTCGTCGTCCCGATGCCGACGTTGCCAGCGAAATATGACTGTGCCTGAGATGCTGAATAAAGTGCCCAATTATTTGCTCCAGCACCAGGATTACTTGCTTCAATATAGAGAGCTTGATTGGTTGTCCCTAACGTTGCTGCTGCATAGAGACCTATGTTTGTAGTTGCTCCTGAACCATCAGCATTACCAACCACTCCATAATTCGTCCCCGTTGTCCTTCTAGCATATCCATAAACACCACTGCCTGCGGTTGTATCAACAACCAATAATTTTGATGTCGGGTTCGTCGTCCCGATGCCGACGTTGGCTTGTTTTATTTCCGTCCCTTGTCCCGATTGCCGTTTGTCCCTTGCGCCATTGCCGAAATTGCCTGTTTCTTTTTCTTCCTTTCCCTGTTCCGTTAGTACCATTAGTCCCATTCTTTCACCCTGCCGACGTTGATGTGATTTTCTTCTTGTCCCATTTGTTCCAATATCAATTCTTGTCCCATTCGTTCACCTTGCCGATTTTGTATCTGAAAATAATATTCCCGATGTTGCGGATTCGCATAAGTTTTAAATAAAACCTGACAGTAATCTATATCGGTGATGAATATGGCACAATCTATTATGAAAAAGCTGGAAACGATAGACAGGGAGTTGCACTTAATAATCAGCGAGCTTAAATCAGAAAAACCGAAATCGATGAAACTGTCGGAATTGAACAAGCTCATGGAAAAGGACAGGATATTAGATATTGATTCGACCAAATTAATCAGGGAAATGCGCGAAAAGGAGTACGGAGAATGAATAATCTTACTCTTGACACCACCGCCCTCGCAAAGGGCATCATCCCGCCAAAGCGGAAAAAGAAAGACGCGATTTATGAAGAGGAATTCAGGTTGTATACAGTTGCCAAGTCTGTGATGACAGGAGTGGAAAATAGCGAATCCGTGATGAACGTGCCTTCTGTCGCTATGGTCGAGATAGCGGCCGTAGGAGCGAGGCTGACAGGGAAGGAAGAGCGGGGAATTCAGGCATCTGCCTATGTCAAAAAATATGGAAATATTCTTTACGACACAGACATACTGGAAGAGTCCGTCAAAATCGCTGCCAAAACTAAGATAAGCGGCTTCGACTCCATCTTCATAGCCTGCGCCAAAGTGACAAATTCTACCCTTATCTCGGACGACAAGAAAATGCACGAAGCCGCCGTCAAGGTTGGAGTCAGTTCCAAATTGCTGCGAGACATGAAGTGACCGTTCCGATGCCGGGGTTGCCAACAATTAACGTCCCTGTTGCCGTCTGTCCCTCTGCTTCTCTATGCCGGCGTTGCTCTTGCAGAATTTGCAGGTCATCCGGGCAAGTTTTAAATATCCGGCTATCATAATAGATACAGGTTGTGGAATTATGGAAAAAGATTTCATGAAGAGGATTGTAGTAGACGAGAAGATAATTGTAGGCAAGCCTGTAATCAAGGGCACTAGGGTTGCTGTCTATGAAATTATCAACAGAATCGCTCAGGGCCAGACCATTAAAGAAATAACAGAAGACCTGGAGATTTCCAAAGACGACGTTAAAGCCGCTCTTATATACGCAGGTGATTGTTATGTCTGAGTCTTTTTTGGCGGAGCACTCGCAGGAATTTTCCAAGAAGTATCCTGGAAAATATATCGCCATAGTGAACAACAAGCTAGTTGCGGTCAGCGAAAGCGAGGTCGAGGCGTTCAGAATTGCAAAGCAGAAGCATCCCGGTAAATTGATTTCCCTGTCGTACGTGCCGCGCAAGGATGAGTTAGTGACTTTGCTATGAGGTTTCCATATCTCGAATACGAAGGCAAGTACCTGCCCATGGTTCCTATCAAGCTCAAGGGAAAAGATTGGGTGGAATTTCTAGCTTTTGTGGACAGCGGTGCCGGTTATTCTGTCTTTAAAGCCAGTGCAGCTAAAATTCTTGGTCTGGAAATGGAAAATGGCAAAAAAGAATTCGTCAAGATTGGTGATGGCTCTTTCATCGAAGTCTTTACATTCAAGTTTCCTGTCTCTGTTGGAACTCATGAATTCGAAGCTAAGATAGGTTTCTCCCGTGGTCTGGGAATCGGGTTCCATATCATCGGCAGAACTGACATCTTCAATAATTTCAGAATCTGCTTTGACGAAACTGAAAGGTGTGTAGAATTTACTCCCAAATAGACTGATTTCTACTGATATGTCTGTTTTCCTTTCCATCTCACGACTTTCTTTAGCGAAAACACGACTTTCATCGTTTTTGTGCTGAA
>JBBSYB010000093.1:0-16502 GCA_038045465.1 Candidatus Aenigmatarchaeota archaeon
TGGGGTTTCAATAGTTTCATGGACGATGTTCATGCTGATAGCAATTCCGTGGATTATTTATGGTATTGTACACAAGGAGAAACCCATCATAATATCTTTTGTACTGAATCTTCTGGTAAATGCTGCTGTTGTAATAGGAATTTTAATATACAGTTAAATTTCAAAGAAAGTATCTTACTTGTATTCACGCCATGTGTGCTTGCATTTTGTACACTTGAAGAACTGAGTCGGTGGCTCATCAGCACTTCTTGTCTGTATGAGCCAGTAGTAGGCAACGTTATTCTTGCATTTTTTGCATTCCTTCCTTGTTTTCGGAAGGTCAGGCTTGTTATCTTCTATTACTATAATGTTTTCCTGCTCCTTTTTTTTTATTACTCTTACGTTTACCTTTTTATTACTTTTCTTTCCACAATTTCTGCAGGCAAAGGATGAGCCACTTGGTACAAGCATCCCGCCGCATTCACAAAAATCCATAATAATTCCTCGTTTTGATAGCAATGACCTTGTGAAGAATAATTTAAATAGTTATTTTTTATTAGTCTTCTTTGATTTTTTTCTAGTGCTTAGAAAATGATATAACAAAAACAATAGACCTACAATAAACAACAGAGCCCCGTATAGTAGTATGGTACCTGATACAGCTGAGATAATGCCTTTGAAAATAACAGATATTTGATTCTCTGTTATGTTGATTACTTTTTCCATTAGGATTGAAAGAATGCTTCCTATTATCATCACAACCACCCCACAAACAAGTAGATTTATGCCCAGCCACTTGGCGAGTCCGTGATTGCGTGCAAGAAGTACCAATAATGCGATGAGTATTATAGACAAAAGTAGAAGAGCTAAAATCAGCTTCTGAAATAACTGTACAATCTGTCGCATGCTGTCAAGCTGATCCTTTATTTGTGGCACAAACTGTGACAGGTCAATTCTAGACATGTCTGCCAGATTGACACTGCTTTGACTCAGCATGTAATCAACCAGTTGCATGGTTGTCATGCCCGGAGGCTTGCAGTCTGGCGGCGACAAACCTGCTTGGCATGTAGGAAGATTACTCATTTGAGATGCAAGATAAGACCTTATGGAGTCCTGATTTATGCTTAGCTTCAGGTTAAGCTCAGTTGTTTCAGAGCGCAAGTAAGAAAATACGTTTGACAAAAGTGTATTAATGCCCGATCTTATCTCATCGTTTGTTATTGCTCCCTGGGGAAGCCCTGTTTGTTGTAGGAGTTTTTCCTGAGCAATGTCATAGAGGTTGTTTTTTTCGAAAACTTTTTCGTAAATTCCTGGATAAAGCAGTTCATTAGTACTTATTCCTACCATTGCTACGGAAAGCGATACTATAAACAGCGCAGAAATTATCACAAGAGCGAATGACCTTATTAGGCTCATAATTAATGATACACCATTAAGCTTAAGAACAAAAAGATTCATTTCTGGTAGATGCAAACAGATAATCTTGTTGCAGAAATCAAAAAAACCGGCGCAAAACGTGTCATGATCCAGGTTCCTGCTGGATTAAAGGTTAAATTAGCTGAAATGATTGCATCTTTAAAAGAAAATGATATAGTGGCTTTGGCATCTGTCAGTCCTTCTTACGGTGCTTGCGACCTGGTAGATGATGAAGCGAAGCAACACAGATGCGAATTGCTTGTTCACATAGGTCATAGCAAGTTTTACCGGGACTTTACGACAGCTGTTCCTGTTCTTTATTTTCCGTGGATTGTTGACCTCAAACTAAAAAACATCGATTTTTCACCTATCGTCGAGGAGAGAATAGGCCTTCTTTCCACCATACAACATGTTAATGCACTACCTGAATTGAAGACGATGCTTGAAAAACACGGTAAAGAGGCTGCAATAGGTGGGCAGGTACTCGGATGTTGGTTTCTCAACGCTGAAAAAATATCAGATGATGTGGACGCTTTTCTTTATCTCGGGTCAGGCAAGTTTCATCCCCTTGGACTGAAGAACAAAAAAACATATATATTAGATGTTGAAAAAATGTCCATAGAAATTGTGGACAGAACTGAAATAGAAAAGAGGCGTTATGCAAATATTTACAATGCAAAAGACGCGAAGACATTTGCTATACTCACCGCGACTAAGAAAGGCCAGTTTGAGATGCTGGCAAGAGCAGAGGAAATAAGAAAACAGCTTGAGGAAAATGATAGAGATGCATTTATTTTGATAATGCGTGAAATAAATGATGAATCTTTAATGGGCATTCGGGCTGATGCTTTTGTGAACACAGCATGTCCGAGGATAGTGGAAGATCATTTCTCCAAGCCCATCATAAATGCTGATGACCTGAAGGAAGTTTTGGGTCAAATATAGGATTTTAAAGCATTTCTATTCAATAGAAAGTTGGTAATTATGAAAATCGAAGTTCTTGAAAACGAGAAAGAAACACTCAAAATTGAGGTTCATGATAATACAACCCTGTTGAGTGTCATAAATGAGAACCTTTGGCAGCAGAAGGGTATAGATATGGCAGCTTTCAAAGTTGATCACCCATATCTTTCTAAGCCAATACTTATTGTAAAATCAAAGAATCCAAAAAAGGCCCTTTTGGATGCAACAGAACAGGTTATTGATGACGTGAAAGACCTGCGAAAAAAATTCCAGGCCGAAATAAAGTAGTTTTTTATTTTTTCTAATTGGTTGTGTCGTGGAGTTGTGAGTAAATCTTTATAGTTGATCAACTTAATATTTAGATATTATACATGTTGGTCACATATAGTTAACCAAGGTATGATATTCAAATTATTTGCTTGGTTAACTATAAAATGACTCATACACAATCAAATATACTAAGCTTCTGATGTTTAGAAATGTGTACAGTGATTGAATGAAGAAAAAAAACAAGAAAGAAGCCGGATGGAAACGTGAGATAATTGAGGTTGTTGTTGCCTTTTTCATAGCATGGCTTGCTTACCAAGGGCTTTCAGTTGTCATGGGTACAACGATGCCTGTAGTGTCTGTTGTTTCGGATTCTATGTATCATAAAAGCCATTTTGATTACTGGTGGGCTGGTAATAGTCAATACTATAATCAATATGGGATAGGCAAGGATACCTTCAAAACTTTTAAGGCTGTAAACGGACTTTCGCGTGGTGATTTGCTGCTTATTGAGAGGCCAGATAATTTGAAAATCGGTGACATTCTTATTTATCGTTGCAGTGCGACCTGGTCTTGTAGTTATGCTAGATCTGGCGAGCTTATTATTATTCATCGGCTTATTGGAATTGATAGTAATGGAAAATATATTGTAAAGGGTGATAATAACGCCATAGCTGATAACCCTGTTCCTAAAGAGTATATTTTAGGGAAATCTGTATTTGCCGTTCCGATTCTCGGTTATCCAAGGCTTTTGCTGCACCTTTTTGGCATATGATGCTTGTTTCGGGCTATTTGTAACGTATTAAAAGTTTATACCCTAATTTAATAGACGTCAAAGGTGCGTATCGGGGATTTTATGGCAAAAAAGAAAAAAACAGCGCCAAAGAAACAAAAGAAGACGATCGCTAAGCATGATGTTCAGAAAACAAAGCCTTCACAAATCGAATTCTGCGGCAAATGCGGCTCAATAATGGTGCCTATAAAGAAAGGCAAGACCTGCTATATAAAATGCAGGAACTGTGGTCGCGAAGCGCGTAAAGAGATGAAAAATCTCAAAATAATTGAGAAAAAAACCTCATCAAAAGACGTTATTGTAATAGAAAAGGACACTACACCGCTTCCTTTGACAGACAAAACGTGCCCGAAATGCGAGCATAAGAGGGCATATTGGTGGCTTCAGCAGACACGCTCGGCGGACGAGCCTCCTACACAGTTTTTCAAGTGTGCAAAGTGCAAATACACGTGGCGCGAATACAGGTAAGCTCCTTTCTTTGGAAAAGAAAGTAGCTTGCAGTCAAAGAAACATATTATAAATGTGGTTCGCTGCAAACATGAACAAAGTTCATGTTGCACAACAGAACTTTTGGTTCTGTTTGTGGTGCTCGCATAACTTTATAAATTTGAGTATTACTCTTTAGTTATGACAAAAATGAAAGGCATATTTCCTCAGAGCAGGGCTTTGAAAGATGTTATTGAGAGTCATGACTGGACTTTGTATGATGTAACTAATTCTCCTAAAGGAAGAGCTTATACTTGGGAGGAAATGGATAGAATGCCTCCTGCTGAACAATATGAGATAGGACACAACTATTTGTTTGTACCAATCCCAAAAACCGGGCAAACTTTAAGACAAGCATATACTCCGACTAAAGGACTGGGACCATCGTTGACTATAGATAATCCTGCTGATGATAGATGGCTTTCATTAGAAGTTCAGAGGAAATCGATTGGTACTGTTGCATTATTTTCAAGGTTATTTATGGAAGAAGAGTTTGCTGTTGCTAGTTCTCCAAGGACCATTTATGTGCTAGAACCAGATGTTGTTATATTGAAATACGATAAATTAGTGGATACATTTAGACAATATTTTAGAATAGTTTCTCCAAAGGAATTCAGATTAGAAGCACCAATTCCTATGCCTGTAATCCCGGAAATGAATTAGATATCTACAACTAGCGAAGTTCTCTCAGGGGACATGTTGGTACATTCTCTAAGTATCTGGGACAGCATATAGGTGGACCTTCTCCAACACGATTTCTCAGATAACTACATTCTGGATTTGATTCACTTGAACCATTTTCAAATACATATTTTACTCTTATAAAATTCCCAGGATTCAAAACAAGTTCAGCGTCTTCAAGTTCGTAATGAAAAGGAGTATCAAAATTAGGTAAATATAAGTGAGGACAATGTGCAGTTAACTGCTCTTGCGTTTTTGTAATATCCATAGTAATAAGAAATCAAAAAAGTATTTAAACAATTATCAATTCACTTAGTACCTTCTTCTTGGAGGACCTCTGCTGTTCCCTCTACTATATCCTCTTTGACCGCCTCTGTAGCCTCCTCGCTGTTGACGAGGCTCACGCAGTGGTATGGCCTTTGGAGTGAATCCTTCTGGATGAAGTTTTTCTATTTCAAATCTTGAAAATATCTTTCGGAATGCCTCGTGATCGTGGTTGCTTAGGAGTGATATGGCTTTCCCTTCTTTGCCTATCCTTGCAGTTCTTCCTATTCTATGAGTATATTCGTCAACGGTTTTCGGTATGTCGAAATTAAAGATGTGACTAACGTTTTTTATGTCCAGGCCACGAGCAGCTACATCTGTTGCGACAAGTATGTGAGGTCGACCGCGATGAAATCCCTTCAATACGTCAGTTCTTCTGTTCTGGGTCAGGCCGCCATGTATAGCCTTTGCATCCATACCCATTTCCTCAAGGTGACTTGTAACAACGTCTGTCGTAGCTCTTGTAGAACAAAAAATTATTGCAAGAGTTGGTTTCTCCTTTTCTATGAGATGTGCTATTAATGATACCTTGTATTCACCTTTTACATCATAGTAGAACTGCTTCAAAAGGTGCTTGGCAACCTGGCTCTGGGTCTTTATTTTTACAGGATCGTTCATGTAGCGTCTTGCTATGTAGAGTATTTCATCGGGTATCGTAGCCGAAAATAGCATTGTTTGACGCTTAGTCGGAAGCTGACTTATAATATCTCTTATGTCGTCTATGAAACCCATATCAAGCATTCTGTCAGCTTCATCCAAGACCAATGTTTTCAGATTCTTGAAGTTTATGGTCCCGCGTTGCATATGATCCATTATTCTGCCCGGGGTTCCGATTACGACTTCTGCAGTGCGCAGATGATGAATCTGGGGTTCTATGGAAACCCCACCAAAGACTTCACATATTGAGACTTTTCTATATTTTGAAAGCTTCCTGAACTCTTCTGATATCTGGTTTGCGAGCTCACGGGTTGGCGCGATAACTAGTGCCTGTACACCTTTACCGCTTTCGATTTTTTCTATAATAGGCACGGCAAATACGAGAGTTTTTCCTGATCCTGTCATTGATTGTGCTATGACATCTTTTCCAGAAATTACATAGGGCAACGCCTTTTCCTGTATTTCTGTCGTCTTTGTGAATTTCATATCCTTTATTGCAGCAAGCACTTTGCTGTCTATTTTCATTTGTTCGAATTCCATCGAGTACCACCTTATTTTTACAGGAGAACCAGCAAGCGGCGAATGATCGCCAGTCAATTTGTCAATTGAATATTATGAAAGAACATGGTCCTTTCTTTCTGGTGCTCCGTTAGACACACAATCATATTGTAGTTTCAACATGTCATGTATTAACCATATCTTGAAAAGTGAGCTTTAAAAAGCAGTGCTCAACAAGAATCTTATGCTTCATTTTACTGTGGGTATTTTTGGCAACAGTGAGTTTGTCAAAAAGCTCGGAAAACCTGGCACAATAAATGACATAGCCATATATAATCATGGCAGTTCTGAAGGTGTTTTTACCTATGTAAATGTTAACTCCGATAAAATACAACCCCTGCTACAAGTTATCAATATGATTGATGTTCCTGTTATCGTAATCAGCGAAGTAACACCTACACTGGGCGAACAGATAATAGCCGTAAGTGAATTCGGTTTTAGTGACGGCTTCCTTCTCTTTGATGGTGTCGATGAGGCTAGCATAAAACCATTGATTAAAGGCACATGTATTGAAAATTTTTCTGTAGTAAAGGATAGCGTAGAACTGGTAGAGGCTTTTAAAAAAATCAATACTATCCGACCAAAGGAGCCACTGCTTGTGCCAATTGACAATTATTTTAATGTAAAGAGTGTTGGTACTGTAATTCTTGGTATAATAAAATCAGGCTCGGTGAAAAAATACGACAAGGTCATTGTAGAGCCTGTCGGAAAAGAAGTCATGGTAAAGGGCATACAGTCTCAGGATAAGGATATTGACGCTGCTGATGCTGGTGTGAGAGTGGGACTTAATCTGAAAGGCATAGAAGCTGATGATTTGAAGCGAGGGTATGTAATAGCTAGCAGTGCTATACAAAAGGCCAAATCATTCAAGTTTCGCTTCGAAAAGAGTAAATACACAAAAGAAGTACTGAAAGAAAATGACCCGGTTTTCATCTCGTCTGGTGTTCAGGTGATAGCTGCTAAGGTCAAATCCATTGGCGAATTTTTAGAATTAGAAGCAGAGACAAATATTGCCTATACTGATAGTACCAAGTTTTTGATTGGTTCGACAAAACAAACCATGCCGAGAATAATCGGGAAAGGCTTGCTTCATCACTAAAAAGTAGGTCTAGTTTATAAATGATTTTTGTTTAAATCTCCCGAACTACAATATTTTTCAAGAGGTGTTATTAGTGGCAAAAAAGAAAAAGGCAGTCAAGAAAACTGTCAAGAAAAAAACAGATAAATGTTGCTGCGGCTCCGGCAAGTCATCAAAAGACTGCTGCGGATGCTAATAGCCCTTTCTTTCCTGTATGACGCACTTCGTGCGTCTGTCGATTCGAAAGTGCTAGCAGAAAGAGCTAATTTTATAATTATATTTTTTATTTTTTCTAAAAAATAGAGACTTTGTTTTATTCGTCGTTTTCTTCCAGATTTTTTTCTTCTTCAGATATTACATCTGGCTCTGATTTTGTCAACACTTCTACAGTCATACCCAGACCTTCAGGACTCTTGGCGACAAGATAGGTTATGCCACATTTTTCACAGCTTACGGGTCGTGGTTCTTTCTGAATAACATCAACCTTTATGCGTTCTTCACATTCAACACAATGAAATGCATTATCTTCGGTTTCAAACGTATAGTTTTCCATAGATTATTATTTTCTCCCAAGCTTTATATAACTAATGCGCATTTTATTTGAATGAGTGAAGTTCTTTACATGAAGGATTCGTATCTCAAGGAATTTGACGCAACTGTCGTTGAGGTCAGGAACGGCACAGTAATTCTTGACAAAACGGCTTTCTATCCCAATGGCGGCGGCCAGCCAAATGACCTTGGAACCATGAAAAAAGGCGAAAAGACCTTTAACGTAGTAAATGTAACCAAGGATTCAGGGGCTATACTTCATCATCTGGATAGTTGTGAAATTGCTGTTGGGGATGTAGTCAGCTGTAAAATTGATTGGGAAAGAAGATACCGATTGATGAGAATGCACACTGCTGCCCATATAATTGATGCGGTTCTTTACAAGGAAGCTGGTGCATTATGCACTGGCAATCAGCTGGGCGTGGATAAGTCTAGAATTGATTTTTCCCTTGATGTTCTTGACAAGGAAAAACTCCAGCTCTACATAAGCAAATCCAATGAACTTGCTCAAAAAGCGGTGGACGTCAAAATATATTTCATGAAAAGGGAAGAAGCACTAAAAATACCCGGTATTGTAAAACTTGCTGCAGTCATGCCTCCCAGCGTTGAAACGCTGAGAATTGTTGAAATACCGGATATAGATCTTCAGGCAGACGGTGGTACACAGGTTGCCAATACAAATGAAATAGGTCAAATAAAGCTTATGGGCGCTGAAAATCGCGGTAAAAACAACAGGAGAATTTATTACACTATAAATTAAATAAAAAAAGAAAACAAAATTTTTAGATCAAAATTATTTCTTCTTTTTCTTCTTTGCTGCCATTGTTTACACCTCCAAAGATATTAAATATATTGTTGTTGTTATTAATAAAGTTTCTGAGAGTTATGAGTTGAGACTATGAAAAACCTTATTGCTGTTTTGTTTGTGTTGCTGGCACTTTTTGTTGGTGTAAATATTGGCGGATACTTTTACCAGTCGCCTCTTATAAAATATCTATCTAACATAACCTATGAGGTATCAAACGATGGTTTTAGCATCGTAGAACCAAAAATAAATGGTACGACTGTTTACCTGGTGGGGGAATGCCGTGTAATTTCTTTTGATGTTACACAGGATCAGGCGTATTCGATTCAGAGGGGCATTGAGAGATCTGTAGGGACCAGGCCGCTAACGCACGATATTATGAAGGATATTCTTGATGTTTTTGACGTAAGAATACTCAATATACGAATAGACAGGTATGAGGATGATATTTATTTTGCTACTATATTTCTCCAGCGAGCTGACAAGGCACTTGAACTGGATGCACGGCCGAGCGATTCTATAGCTATTGCGCTCAGAACTCATACACCGCTGTATTTTAGGAGTTCAATAATGCAATTGAAAGGCATCTACATATGCTAGAGGTTTTGAATATGGCAAAAGATATTAAAATTGGAAAATATGACATGATCCTTTTTGTTGTGGTTATATTTATTGCAGGTCTGATTATAGGTGTTACTTTTGCACCCCGATATGACTATGTTGACTATAGCCAGCCAGAAATATACGAAGAACGAACAGTTTCAATGATTATGCCAGCTATTGACACTGAAGGAAATGGTGTTGTTGGCACTCTATTCACTACGGTTAAACCTGGCAGTGGAAAAATTCTTCTAGACACAAGCAAGGTGCTTAATTACATAGACACACAGCTCTCCGGTAGAGATGCTGCAGAGGCAGCCAGTAGATATGCGAAAATCAACCTTAGTGGTATAGACATAGTTTATACCGTAAAGGTCAATGCGTCCCTTGTGGAGGGCCCTTCAGCCGGAGCCTCGATGGCACTTTCTGTTTTGCTTGCGCTTGATAACAAAACACCCGATGATATATCCATTACAGGAACAATAAGTCCGGATGGTACCATAGGTAAGGTTGGTTCTATTCTTGAAAAAGCTAGGGTTGCAAAGGCGAGCGGTGTCAAGCTGTTCCTTGTACCCAAGGACCAGTCCAATGTCGAGGATACAAAAAGAGAGAAAATCTGCAATTATGTCAATGCTTTGACGGTCTGCAAGATAACATATGTAGCTGAGAAAATTAGTCTGGAAAAATACCTCAATATTACAGTTCGTGAAGTAGGCACTTTAGGGGAAGCTTATTATTATTTCACTATAAAACGGGAAACTATCTGATAGAACGGGAGCCCGCTTACAAAATATGATACCCATAATTGCCATGGCCAATTGCCTGCTGTATAGTTCCACATACCATTTGAAACTGCATAAATCTCGACAACAACCCCGATAAAAACAACCAGAAACCCTGTGACAAGGTCTTTTTTTATGTCGTTCTTTTTGTTTAGTTTGTATAGAATTAGCCATGCTACTACAAATCCCAGTATCATTATGTACCATGCAATATCAATCAGCAGCATAGTTTTACGATAACGAAAAAGGTTTTATAGTCAAAAATGCCCTAAAAGTTTACAATATCTGAAACAAAGCTATTTACATTATTGATGCGTTATTAGAATATGCGTTACATTTGCCTATGTCTAATGATTTTTGTTTTCTCTGCAAGTGCTTATGCGATTTCTGTAGACAAAAAAATTATTGATGCTCTTGACAATAACAGCTATGTATCTGTAATTGTCATGATGAAAAAAGAACCCCTTAAAGCCAAAATAGCAATAGCTTTGACTGCAGACGAGTTAAAAAATAAACGTGATTTTAACGCACTTAACGGTTATTCTGGCAAAATATCAAAGAAAGGCCTTTCTAAGTTGCTTAATGATCCCCGGGTTGCCAGCATACAACTGGACAAACCAGTTCATATAAGCCTGAATGATAGCGTTCCGATAGTAAACGCTACCCAGACGTGGTTGTTACAGATAAACGGAACAAACATTACAGGGCGTGGGGAAACCGTCTGCGTCATAGATACGGGAATAAACTACAATAATACAAACTTGGGTGGTGGTTGGGGTAATCGTGTCCTGAGCGGCTACAACTATTGCGCCGATGAGCTTTGCACAGTTACTAGCAATGATCCTTATGACAATAACGGACATGGAACGCATGTTGCTGGCATAATTGCTTCCAGCAATGATACCTATAGAGGCGTTGCCTATGAAGCCAATCTCATTGCCATAAAAGCCCTCAATAGTGCTGGATCAGGATATGATAGTGATGTCATCTCAGGGATAAACTGGTGCGTGAATAATGCTACCACATTCAACATATCTGTGATAAGCATGAGTCTTGGTGGCAATATAACTTACAATGCATACTGCGACAACATTGGAACCGAAACAGCTTACAGCATTGCAATAAACACTGCTGTTGCTAATAACATATCAGTGATTGTTGCTTCTGGAAACGACGCTAGTAGTACCGGCATTTCATCACCAGCGTGTATACAAAATGTCACGTCCGTCGGGTCTGTCACGAAGTCAGATGTAATTTCAAGTTTCAGCAACCGCAATAACATTACAGATTTACTCTCACCTGGTTCGAATGTAAAATCAACAGTTCCAGCAAGCGCCTGTACTAATTGTGATTCAAGCGGTTTTAAAATATTATCAGGCACTTCGATGGCTACACCTCATGTTGCAGGGGCATTTGCACTTCTTCGCCAGTACAAGCGCCTTGACAATGGTACCCTGCTCAGACCATCGGAAATAGAGGCTGCACTTAGGCGTACTGGCGTTAATATCACCGATAGTGTTACAGGCCTTATTTTTCCGCGCATTAGCATATACAATGCTATAGTTTCTCTGGACACCATAAAGCCAGTCGTTTCAATTTCTTCACCTGCCAACAGAACTTACAATACAACAAATATTTCCCTTAGTTATTCGGCCAGCGACAACATAGCTCTTGCTGCATGCCTTTTCACAAATACAACCGGAAGCTCTGCTATGCTTGGTGGTTGTACGAATGCGACGTTCATTACAGCAGCAAATCAACAAAACAATATAACACTTGCTGCAAACGACAGCAATGGCAATATAAATTCAACCCGGATATTTTTCACGATTGATACAACAGCACCATTCATTAATGTAACAGACCCACAAAACACTTCTTACACGACAACTAACATAACACTCAATTATTCTGTAGCAGATTTACAGATAGACCGGTGCTGGTTTACCAATGTAACAGGCTCTGCAATCTTTCTTAATGGCCAGTCACGCGGCGCGTGCACAAACGTGACTTTTTTGGCGCGTGGAAATATACAAAATAACATAACTGTTTATGTCAATGATACGGGCGGCAACGTAAATTCTTCTGTCATATTTTTCACAACCAATCTTCCTTATATCATTTCTATTCAGCAACCACAAAATACAACTTATAACAGGAATACGTCACTTGAACTGAACTTTACCATAGAGAATAACAACAGCATGGACAGGATATGGTATAACATAGACAATGGCAACAATAATACTGTGACCTCTAATACGCTTTTCAATACGAGTGAGGGCCACCATATTCTTACACTATCTGTAAACAGCACGCTTACATCAATGAATTTCACCAATGTAAGTTTCACAGTTGATATTACTCCGCCGCTTGTGGTGTTTTCATCGCCCCAGAACAAAACATATAATTCTACGACCATAAGCGTCAATTACACTTCTTCTGACAACATCCTCATTGACAAATGTGTCATGGAGTGGCTGAACCAGACTGCTACAAACATTTCGTTAGACGGTTGCCAGAATATAACTATTACATTTCCTGCAGGTTCAAATTATGTAAAACTTTTGGTAAACGATAGCGCCGGTAATACAAATTACACAGCAATATATTTTACCATAAATCTTTCGGCGCCAGCAATTTCGTTGCAAAGCCCCGTCAACCTTACTTATGCAACTACCAATATCAGCCTTAACTATACAGTAAGCAAGTTTGATACCTGCTGGCTGATAAACACCACGGGTCAAAGAACTAATATTTCAGGCTGCGTTAATGCCACATTTGAAGCGACTGCAAACCAGCAGAACAACATAACGCTTTTTGTTAATGATTCCGGCGGCAACCTTAATTCTTCCCAGGTTTTCTTTACAGTCGATACTACCTCACCTTTTGTGAACTTTACAAGTCCAACACCAAATAATCAGACATTCAACAACACCAATGATATTATTGTAAACGTCACGCTCAGCGAGGTTCCTTTTGCAGTTTTATTGGAATGGAACGGTACAAATAAAACAATGAGCGGCTCGGGCCTGGTGTGGTTCTATGCATTTAACGACATCAGTGACGGCAATTATACTTTCCGTGTGATTGCCAATGACACGGCTGGCAATTTTAATGTAACATCTTTCCGCTGGGTATATGTTAATGCCACAAGAAATTTCACTTCGTACATTAACACACTAAATGCAAGCCTGGCTTCTGACAATGTTACCATGACATTCCTGAATACCACCGGTGTTGGTGACGCATCTTCTGTATTTGTTGATGCTAACTACACCCTGGAATTAAACATAAGCAATATCATAGCTGAGATTGCTAACTTTTCGTGGTCAGACGTCAACACATCTAATTTTGTTAATGTAACAAGAAATATTACAATAACAAATGTTTCAATGACATTCAATAACTCCGGGGGAACTTTAGACAATTACGTATGGATTGACATGAATAATTTTACCAGCGGAAACTACACACCACGTGTTACTTTCAATGGCATCTTCCGGGTTAATTACTATCTTAACGGAAGCAGGACGAACCCTAGCTCAACAAGAATAAACGAAACATGCAATACAAATTCATCCAACCGGCCATGCTACTCAATAATCGTCAATACAACATCCATTGTTCTCTTGTCGTTTTCAGGAGCAGCTGTTGGAAATGATACCCAAGCACCTACTCTTTCAATCTCATCTCCAAGCGGGTCTTATACAACTTCGAGCGTAAGCCTTGGCTATTCTGTTTCTGATAATGTAGGCCTCGATAGATGCTGGTACAAGCTAAACAGCGGACCAAATGTTTCACTTACCAATTGTGCCAATACCACCATAACAGCTGCGGAAGGTTCGAATACTATCATATTGTACACAAATGATACTACAGGTAATATCAATTCTTCTTCTGTATCATTTACCTACAGTGCGCCTGTTGTTAGTTCAAGTGGCGGCGGTGGCGGGGGTGGTTTTATCGTAAGAACGAATAAAACAAATACAAATCAGACCAACACCACGATTAACAATCAAACGAATACTTCTTCTGTAAATGCAGCAAATTTAACTAATCTAACAACTACCAGTAATCAGACTGCTGCAATTAATCAAGCCCATGATAAAGAAAAAATGGTATGTGCACAAGTTATAACAACGGCTGTAAAAGACGAACAATGCATTAGCTACCCAACACCATGCCAAGTTCCTAAAGGGTGGACTGTTGTCAGTCAATGTCCTGAGATAAAGGATGAAAAAACAATTTTTGAAAACCCTATTTTATTACAGTTTCTTTTTTTACTATTTTTAATTTTGACATAACTTACATCCACGTATCTTCCCACTGGTTAATTTCTTCATCCGTAAGTATTTTATCATTAGATATTTTTTTCTTCTTCTGACGCTGTTCCCTTAATGCTAATCCTATCAGCACACCTGCAACCAGTCCTGCTATGTGTGCTGTGTTGGCTATGTTGCTTGGAAAAAACATACCCGCGAAGTCCAGCAGCAGATAGAATCCGGCAGCAGCTACCATGGGCATGGGAACGCCATATGTCCATACGATCATCCTTGGTCTTAATGCGGCAAGGGCGCCTATTATTCCGTATATTGCGCCGGATGCACCCAAGGAAGATGTATAAAATAATGCCGCTATGCTCGCTACTATTCCGGTTAAAAAGAAAATAAGAAGAAATTTCTTAGGTCCGACAAACTTTTCCAGTAACAGACCGAACAGGAATAGGGCAAACATGTTGAACAGCAGATGGGAAGCAGAGCCGTGCAAAAATATGGATGTAACAAGTGTCCAGGGTTTCATTAAAACCTCGGATGATGTTAGCATGAAAGCCTCCGTAAAGCTGTTGCTAAACACCTGTATTATGAAGACAATTATACAAACAGCTATTAACATGAGGGAATAGTAACGCATCTTGTTTTCCATGCTTAGGATACCACCTATCTTTAGATGGTGGAGAAACCAGTGGCATATTGCCTGCGGTATCCTGGCATCCCCAACCATCATTGAACAACATTTTTAGTTACATTACACACCATCGCTTTCAAACGATGATTATTGATAAAATATATGGTAAAAAATCTTTATAATTGGAGAAATTCAAACTTAATTATGGGCAATCTAAAAAAGGACCTCAGACTTATTGATCTTGTTTTTTATGGAATGGGCATTATATTCGGGGCAGGTATATACGTTCTTGTTGGCCATGCAGCTTCTTTTTCAGGCAATGGTGTCTGGTTATCATTTATCGTTGCAGCTGTCATAGCGTCTTTTACCGGATTAAGCTATGCTGAGCTATCTTCAATGTATCCCAAGGACGCGGCTGAATACACATATGTAAAAAAAGCATTCAGAAACACTACAGCCGGCTTTATAATAGGGTGGCTAACTTTTTTTACGATGACTATAGCTGCTGCAGTGGTTTCTCTCGGATTTGGACAATATCTTCAAGGTTTTATTAGTGTTAATCCTGTTGTGAGCGCTGCCGGTCTGCTCATTGTTTTCGGATTTGTGAATTATCTTGGAATAAAGATGTCCTCACGGATTAACATATTCCTGACAACGTTCGCTGTTATTGGGCTCTTGGTTATAATCTATATAGGTATTCCGTTTATTGGTTCAGTTAACTATTTTGATATTCAAGGCGGTATTTTTGGTATATTTGGCGGGGCGGCTGTAGCGTTTTTCGCTTATCTTGGGTTTGATGAAATAGTTAATGTTGCTGAGGAGACAAAAAATGCCAAGAAAAATGTTCCAAAGGCTATAATCATTTCTGTTGCTATAACAACGGTTGTTTATATTCTTGTTTCTCTTGCTGCAATAAGTGTTGTTCCATGGCAGGAGCTTAGCGCTTCTGGTACTCCGCTTGCACTTGTCGCAGCAAGTGCATTTGGCTCGTCTGCTGGCTCAATAATCGGAATATTTGCCCTCTTCGCAACTTCCAGTACAGTTCTAATTCTTTTAATCGCAGGCTCACGTATGTTATTTGGCCTGGCTGAAGATCACGTCATGCCACGCTTTTTTATTAAAACAGGTAAAAGAAAAACGCCATACTTCTGCATTCTAATAATAACAATCGTATCACTCGTGTCTGTTCTCTACGGTGAGATAAAAAGCATTGCTCTATTGGTTGATTTTGGCGCTTTCTTTACCTTTGCGCTTATTAACTTGTCCACCATTGTATTGAGATTCACAGAGCCGAAGACAAAAAGACAGTTCAGAATACCTTTAAGTGTAGGCCGTTTACCTTTGCTGCCTACGGCTGGATTCCTCATATCGTCTTACATGTTGCTTCAGTTTGAAATTAACTTTGTATGGATGAGTGTAATAATTATGATCTCTGGCTATATTTTCTATAAATTCTTGGAAGCGAGTAAGATAAAAAAGTGAATCATTTGTAAATTTTTACAATAATAGTTATTTGTTCTTTTTTCTATAGGCAAGCTTCATGAGTATGGGGGCTATTATAACTGTTGCCACTACGGCAAATATTAATGATGTATAAATTTCAGTGGTTATTACACCTAGCAATAAAATTATTTGCAGAACCACTATATTGTCATC
>JBBSYB010000094.1:0-8525 GCA_038045465.1 Candidatus Aenigmatarchaeota archaeon
GGCGAACCTGCTAGCATAGAAGATTCCAGGGCAGCCATAGTATCAAGGATAAATGTTCTTTGCAAAGGAGTGTCAGGCGTACGCCTGGAAGTTGTGGAATTTTTAACAGAAATGATTAACCGATATGTTACGCCAGTCATGTGCAAGACATCTGTCGGTGCTTGCGGCGATCTGGCACCGCTGGCGCAGGCAATGTTGGTGCCAATGGGCGAAGGCGAAGCTTTCTACAACGGAAAAAAGATGACAGGCTTGGCTGCACTGACAGCCACTGAATTGAAACCAATAAATTATGGGATAAGAGACGGACTTGCTGTTATAAACGGCTCCAATCTGATAACTGGCATGGCTTCTCTCGAAGTGTACGATTCAGATATACTGATAAAAACTTCTGAGATCGCAGCAGCCATGACTTTTGAAGCGCTGAAAGCAGTAACAATGGCGTTCGACGACGAAATACTCAGACTTAGAGGCTTTACTGGTGGCATTGCATGCGCTGAAAACATAAGAAGACTTATAGAAGGATCGAAAATTCTTGTCAAGCAGGAAAGAGTTCAGGATGCCTATAGCATAAGATCAACGCCGCAGGTTGTTGGAACAATAAAAGATTCTTTGAATTACACACGCAAGCAGGTGGAAATAGAGTTGAATGCAGGCGCTGATAATCCTTTGTTCGTGCCAAAAGAAAACGGCTACAGATATCTGGCAGGCGCAAATTTTCAAGGCACGCCAATTGCTTTGCCTTTGGAGATGCTTGGAACTGGAGTTGCTATACTATCGGTCATCTCTGAAAGAAGAATCAACAGACTCCTGAATCCTAATCTGAATATAGGATTGCCTGGTTTTCTGATAAAGGGAGCAGGATTATATTCAGGCATAATGATACCACAATATACTGCAGCATCTCTTGTGTGTGAAAATAGGATGCTTTGCACACCAACAGCGATAGGTTCAATACCAACTGCGGCAGACCAAGAAGATTTTGTCTCGATGGGGACGAACACTGCAATCAAGACGCGAAAAATAATTAATAACACGTCATATGTGATAGCTATAGAATTCCTTGCAGCAGCTCAGGCGTTGGATTTACGCGGCGGCACACCAGGCAAAGGCGTCAAAGCAGCCTATGAGTTGATAAGAAAATACGTAAAGTTCCTTGACAAAGACAGGCCGCTTTATCCAGACATAGAAGCTATTGCGAAACTTGTCAGAGAAGGAGAAATTCTGAAGGCAGTTGAGAAAGAAATAGGAGAACTGAAGTAATAAAAGAACCATAGGAGTATAGATTATTATGTTTCAACCACCACGAGGTACACGAGATCTTCTTCCGGAAGAAATGATCAAGCGTCAATTTATTGTAGATACCGCACGAAGTGTTTTTGAGAAGTGGGGTTTTGATCCTTTGGACACTCCAGCCTTTGAAGAGTTTGAACTACTCACAGCCAAAAGTGGTCAGGCCATAAAGGATGAAATTTATTACTTCAAAGATAAGAGCGACCGTGAGCTGGGTCTAAGATTTGATTTTACTGTTCCTGCTGCACGTGTGATTTCCAGTAATCCTAATCTACAGAGGCCATTTCGCCGCTATCAGCTTGGACCTGTGTGGCGCTATGACCGGCCAGGAGCCGGGCGTTACCGCGAATTTTGGCAGGCAGATATAGACATATTTGGTTCCTCCAGCATAGATGCCGATGCTGAAGTGGTTGCCTGCGCCTGCGAAGCATTGCAAAAAATTGGCATATCAAATTTCTACGTGCGCATCAACAACAGAAAGATAATGAACGCTTTCCTTGGATCGCTGAAACTTGACGCTACCGACATCATGAGATCAATAGACAAGCTGAACAAGATAGGTGATGAAGGTGTCAGAGAGGAGCTTAAGTCAAAGAAGGTAAACGAAAAGGACATTGATTCTATAATAGAATTCACTAAGACCAGCAGCATTGAAAAAATAACAAAATTTACCGATGATGGTGTGAAAGAACTTGAACAGCTTGTAGATAAATTAAAAAAATTCAATGTTCCTGTGCGCATTGACACGAGCCTGGTTCGCGGCCTTGAGTATTATACCGGTAGCGTTTTTGAAATTATGCAGGAAGGAAGCAGTCTTACTATAACCGCCGGTGGTCGATATGACAACATGATAGAAGGATTTGGTGGCAAGTCAACACCAGCTGTTGGCATATCACTTGGGGTAGATCGCCTCATGGAATTGGTACAACTGGATTTGGGAAAGACCCGGGTTGATGTTTATATCGCCAACGTGGACGAAAAATCCAAAGAGAAATGTGTGGAAATAGCTCAGCAGCTTCGCGAACTTGGAATAAATGTGGAATGCGACGTCATGAGTAGACCACTCGCAAAACAATTAGAGTATGTGAATACAAAGGGCATAAAATTTTCCGTTGTTATTGGCGAAAAAGAAATGAAAAGCGGAGTCCTGAAGCTGCGCAACATGCAGAGCGGCAGCGAAAAGGATATAGAATTGAGGAATTTGAAGCGAGTTCTTGATGTGATAAGGTCTGTATAAAGAAAGTAATTTATTAGCCTTACAGTAAAATTTAATTTTATAACATATATTTTGTAGTATATATCGACTTTAATAGCTATATTAAGTAAACAATTTTTGGACATATCGGTTGGCCTGGAAAAGGCTAAGCTTCAGCACCACTGTTGGCAGAGACTCGTTCAGGATGACTGGACTATACCTCGTCTTGAAAATCCTTGTCAGTAAGTTCAGCTGTAACGTGCTTTGAGATGTCACTTTTTTCGAATAGGGGCTGAGTCGCTCCGAAGAAAAATGCGCGAAAGTGTATCTTAACCGAGTCCAGAAAGACCTTTTCAAAAGAAAAGGTCTTAGAAAAGAGAGTGAAAACTATGGTATGCACAAAACTCAGCGCAGGCAAATGCAAAATAACTAAAAAATCATGCATGCAGAAGTATGAAATAAAAATGGTCAGACACAAAGATTGTCGTATTTTCAAAAAAGGCGCTACAAAAGCAAAGCCTAAAAAAATAACGAAGAAAAAAAGAAGATAAGATTATTTCTAATTATAATTTCAACACTTGTTCTAACCAGAATCACCTCTTGGTTGTGGTAATGGTTAAAAGCATTTCTACCTTTCGAAACATATGTTGTCAGTTCACAATTGACTTTAAAGGAGAGTGGCTATTTTCTATTATATGGGGTGTGAAAAATGAACTGCATGGAATGTGGCTCGGACAGAATAGCTTACGATCCGGCTCACGACAACAAGTACTGCAAAGATTGTGGAATTGTCTTAGAGGAGCCAAGATTCTGGTGAAGGTAGCACAACAAATCCGAAAAAATACAAGATTCGAGTAGTTAGGAGAATGGACTTTTTCTGAAAATTATTGAAGGTATTTAAGCGTTTTGTTCAAGTATAACATACTCTTACTTCTTCGGGATTAAAGGTGGAAGGCGTTTTTTGTATAAACGCGTATTGCTGCCTTACTCAAAGATGTGCGAATCGATTTCGCACTAGTAAAGAAAAAAAAGACGACGTTCGAAGAACGTTTAAAGAAAAAGGTGATAAAAATGGAAAAAATAGTACCAGATACAAGTGTACTCATATCGGGCATACTTACAGATCTGATCGAAAAAGGAGAGATAGTAGAGGCGGAAATAATTATTCCGGAATTTGCTGTTGAGGAGCTTAGGGCTCAGGCGTCCAACGGCCGTGAAATCGGCTTCAAGGGACTCGAAGAAATGAAAAAATTGCGCACATTGTACAAGAATGTGAAAATGACGAAGTCAGGCCGTAGGCAGACTTATGAGGAAATACAATTGGCGAAAAGTGGTCGTATTGACGCACTTATTATAGACGTTGCACGCGAGCATGAAGCAACTATATACACATCAGACTATGTGCAGTATATGTTTGCCGAGGCCGAGGGCGTAAAGTCGCGTTACTTCAAACCATACGAAAAGAAAAAGGAGATAATTCTTTCAGAGATGATGACTCCTGATACCATGAGCTTGCATCTCAAGGAGGGGACAATGCCTGCTGCCAAGAGAGGCCGTCCAGGAAACTTCCAGCTCGTGAAGATTTCAGAAGAAAGAATAACTCCAGAGCAGCTGGAAATAATAATAAAGGAGATAATGGACGCTGCACGTTACGAGTCCGACGCCTTTGTGGAAATAGGTGGTCACACGGCAACAGTAGTGCAGCTGGGTGACATGAGAATAGCTATAGCACGCCCTCCATTTTCTGACGGCATTGAAATAACTGTCGTAAGGCCGGTGGCAAAGCTTACTATAGACGATTATAAATTATCTGATAAGCTAAAGGATCGTCTGACCAAACGAGTTGATGGAGTTTTGATAGCAGGTCCGCCAGGCTCAGGAAAGTCAACCTTTGCCGCAAGCATAGCGGAATTTTTTGAGTCACAGGGAAAGATAGTCAAAACAATGGAATCGCCGCGTGACCTTCAAGTCAGGCCGGAGATTACACAATACACTAAGTTAAAGGGTTCTTTTGAAAACACAGCTGACATGTTGCTTCTCGTAAGGCCGGATTACACCATATACGACGAAGTCCGCAAGACAAATGATTTCGAGGTATTCGCAGACATGCGCCTAGCAGGTATCGGCATGGTAGGTGTTGTTCACGCCACAGAGCCAATAGATGCTATACAGCGTTTCATTGGTCGCGTTGAGCTAGGAATGATACCGCACATAATAGACACGATAATCTACATAAAAGATGGAAAAGTAGAGAAAGTTTATTTTGTCTCTTTGACCGTCCGGACACCGACGGGCATGACCGAAGCCGATCTTGCGAGACCGGTTGTAGAAGTCAAAAACTTTGAGACAAATGCCCTTGAATACGAGATATACACCTATGGCGAGGAAAACATAATCATACCTGTTACGGGTAAAAAAGAATCAGGGCTTTCCAAGTTAGCTAAGAAGCAGGTGCTTTCCGAACTACGACGCTTCGATCATAGCGCCGAAGTGGAAATAGTCAGCGACAACAAAGCCATCGTTCGCGTTGAAAATGACATGATAGCACGCCTGATAGGAAAAGGTGGAGAAACCATAAAGGCACTCGAGGAAAAACTTGGCATAAGCATAGAAGTATCACCAAAAGTGGCTACGCTAGGAAAAGAGGTTACATTCGAAGAAGAAGAAACCGGCGCCTACATTGTATTTACTTTCGAAGTGCGTCCAGGAAAGATTGCAAATTTCTACGTAGGTGAGCAATATCTGTTCTCAGCGACCATAGGGAAAAACAGTCAGATACGCGTGAGCAAGGACAGCGACATAGGAAAAGACATCCTACGTGCAATCATAGGCGACAGGCTGAAGGTCTTCGTGTAAGCTACTTCATAGGATTTTCGACGTTCAGGCCCGGTATTTTTACGAAGTCCTTTATGTTTTCCGTATAAATTCTCCTGATGCCGTTTTCCAGTGCTGTCTCGCCTATTAGGGCGTCCCATATGCTGATGTTGCGATTCTTTGACAGCAGCGCAGCCTTTCTGACAGTTTCATGTGTGTAATTTATTTTTTCCCAATTGACAGAATCCACTATGGCGGATATAATCGTACTCGCGTCATCCAAAGAGATGGGATTCTTTAGCTTGCGCGTCAGCACAAAGAATGTTTCGGCAAGAATCTGGTTGGAAACCGCAAGTCTATTCTCACCTTTGAATGCAGCCTCGACAAGGCTTTTGCACTTGTCATGTTTCCTTTTGTCAAAAGTATCGTACGCGTAGACAATTATATTTGTGTCTACGAGAGCAATCTCATCGCTCATGAAGTTCGTCCCTTGATTTGTAAAGCAATCCGCCGCTATTATGACCTTTCTCAAGCAACTCAAGGGCCTTTTTCACACTGCTGCTGTCCGACTTCATCCATGTTTTCATGGCTTCAGTGACAGCCTCTCCTAGGTAGCCCTTCCTCTTCCCATACTTGCTCCCGGCCATCTTCCTGAATTTTTTCTCAATATCGTCACTTACATTGACAGTTAAGGTTGCCATGCATATATTTAGATAATAGAATATTTAAATGTTTGTTATCTAAAGATTCATTGAAAACTTCCATCTTTTATGCAAACAATGAATCTTGGATCACCCTTCTAACAAACCCACCTTGACAAGCCAATTCTTTGCTAACGTATATCTGAATGAGTTGGATTATTTCGTGAAGCATAAAATAAAGGCAAAATATTACATCCGCTATGTGGACGATTTTGTTATACTTGATGCTTCAAAAGAAAGGCTCGAGTTTTGCAAGACAGAAATAAACGCCTTTTTACGAACAATAAAACTGGAGCTGCATCCTGAAAAATCTAAAATAATACCGCTTCACAGGGGCATTAATCTTCTTGGTTTCAGGGTTTTCTATCACTATAAATTACCAAAGAAAAGCAATCTCAGGCTGGTACAGAACAGGATTGACTATTTCATGGAGTTGTATAGAGACGCTATTATCGCTAAAGAAGAGATTCTGATGCGAATGGAAGGGTGGAACGCTTACGCGATTCATGGCAATACTTTCAACCTAAGAAGACGGATGTCAAGAAGATTGAAGAAATCTCTGGCATGAGCTACGCTTTCTTTTCTTTTTTTGTATTCGCCTTAGCGCAAGCTCCAGTTCAATTAACGACATTATACCTATTGCGCCGTTGAGAATGATGAAAACCGTGTCTTGTATTGTGATTGCATGATATGTCAGAAGTATGTTGCCTACAAGATAGACAAGAACGAATTTTATGTTTAGTCGCTCGCCTTTTTCCAGTGCTCTGTAGGTCTCATAAACCCATGCCGATAGAATAAAAAGCGCGCCGATAAGACCTATTTCCATTTTATTTATATGCCCTTCGGCTGTTTTTAATGATTTCCATACATTTTTAATTCAAGCTCCTGTAGCTCAGCTTGGATAGAGCACCTGCCTCCTATTGGCACGGAGGTGAACAGAGTGTAGCCGGCGGGTTGCACAATGACGACCATGCCAGAGTGATAGCAGGGGGTCGCGCGTTCGAATCGCGCCGGGAGCGCTTATGGGAATTGAAGTAAGGAAAAGAAACGGCAAAATAGAATTTCCGTTTGAATTAGGCAGATCTACAGCTATGTATGTTAAATCGATGGATGACACATGGTTAACGATCGTATCTCTGGAGAGATGGGATGCTGCGTACCAAAGTCAGTCAACGAACGGCAAGTTACAGCTGAATTATAGAAGCAGACCTGTTGAGGTGAATGACAGATATATAGACATTGGCAGAGACACTTCCCGGTGGCTGGGAAGACGCAAATTTGAAGCAGTATTTCCCACAGATGCATTTAATCCAGACGAAATGAGTTCAGATATAATAGTAATAAGACCACGCCAGCAAAGGCAATCTAGTTCTTATTAAATAATCTTTAAATCTCGCCTCCCAGAATAGGATAATTATAGTAGATGGGGGCATGCTTGATGAAATTTCTCATATTGGCAGCGGTATTTTCGCTTTTCCTGCTTAGCCCTGCCTTCGCCGCAGGCAATCTCAATGTCACGAGCACTAGCCTTGCGCCAGTCTACATAAACACACGCACTGTTACAAACATGCTTAACCTTACAATGAATTCTACCGTCGGAAACACCAATATAACATCATTGAATGTAACGATTGCTGGAAATATTACAATAGCAAATGTAAGCGGAGTTTTCCTGATAAATGCAACAGGCTCGACTATAGCCTCAAGCACTTCTAACTCAACTACAACTAAATTTACCGTAAGTATACCGGCAGGCTTTAACGCATCTTCCGGCGCCAATACATCTTTGATAATAGCGGTGAACGTATCAGGTCTTGCAAACCCTTCCAGTAACGTATCATTGCAGCTGGAAAGTTCTGCCGCCTTCGCTGTTGACAGCAGCAGTAATGTAACATTTAGCAATTTTGTGAATTCAACAGACTCTGAGATAAGGGACTTGCACGCAAACGCTTCTGTATCACCGAACTTTGTAGATACTAACGCGATAAATCAGACTATAACGTATAGCGTTGTGATGACAGGTCACGAAAAATTGAACGGTACAATAATTACTATACCATCTGGATATAGTTTTGTAAATATATCAAATGTAGAACTTGAGGGAGCAAATAATACGGCCATAGAAACCGTAACAACGTCTCCAAATTACATAAATGTGACACTTTCAATAACCAAGTCCAAAATCAAAGTTTTTTTCAATGTAAATACCAGTAACAGCAGGATTAACAGCTCGGCATTTGCAACCGCAATAAGTGGCGGGAATCTTAATAATGTAACTACTGACACAGTTAGTCCGGGCGTGAACGTGACAACCCAACAACTGATTAATGTTACAAATGTAGCTTTGGCAAAGGGCGCAGCCATCGTTAATGGCACAGATTATTGGGAGTTCAACTTTACACTTGGCTTTACTGCAAATGTTACAGGACTTCTGCAGTTCAAGATGAGCGACTGGACTGATGCATCCAGCTCTGTGAATAGATTGAATATTAACACCAGCTCGGTTTATTATGCCACGCTCAGGA